>NZ_CAJXJX010000139.1 GCF_913055775.1 uncultured Demequina sp.
CTGCGGGTCGTCGGCGAGCCGGTGGGCGATCTGCACGGTGTCGTCGTCCGAGGGCCCGACGGCCAGGACCACCTCGAGCTCGCCGCCGTAGCCGCTGTCGAGCGTCGCGCGCACGGCGTCCTCGAGATGCTCCGCCTCGTTGCGGACCGGCATCACGACGCTCACCGGCGGAAGGTCGGGCAGCGGCTGGAGGGTCGTCACGCCTCGTAGGCTAACGCCAGAACCCGCCGGCGGCGCACCGCGCCCCCGTAGACTGTGAGGCCTCAGGGAGAGGAGACACACGTGAGTGGAGGGGCTGCGCCCGTGCGCCACAGCGGCCGCGAGACCCGTCACTCCGTGGCTCGCGTGCTCGCCGTGGTCGTCTCCGCGGTGCTGGGATTCGTCATCGTGTTCGCCCAGTCCTTCACCGGATCCGTCAGCGCCTCGATCGAAGCGACGGACATCACGTCGCTCGTCACGAAGACTCCCGAGGCGCCTCCCGTCGACAGCGACGCGGGTGAGCCCCTCAACATCCTGCTGATGGGGTCCGACGTCCGCACCGGCGAGAACGCCGACATCGGCGGCGATGTCGCCGAGGGCATGCGCAACGACACCACGATCATCGCCCACATCTCGGGCGACCGGTCACGCATCGACTTGGTGTCGATCCCCCGCGACCTACAGGTGCCGATCTCCGAGTGCACGCTCTTCGACGGCACTGTGGTGCCGGGGTGGACCGACGACTTCAACGTCGCGTTCTCCAACGGCGGGCAGCAGGGCAACGCCGCCGAGGCGGCCGCGTGCGTCATCAACACGATTCACGACGTCTTCGACCTGCGCGTCGACCACTACGCCGTGGTCGACTTCGTGGGCTTCATCGACATGGTCGACGCGCTGGGCGGGGTGCCCATGTGCATTCCCGAGCGGATCGTGTCCTCGAAGGCGCAGCTCGAGCTCGACGCCGGCCCGCAGGTGCTCGACGGCGAGACGGCGCTCGCGTACGCGCGGCTGCGGACCGCGGAGGTGGGCGACGTCTCCGGATCCGACCTGCAGCGCATCTCGCGACAGCAGCAGCTGCTCGAGGCGACGTTCAGGGCGGCGCTGTCGAAGAACCTCCTGACGGACGCGGCGGCGCTGACGCAGTTCGTGAAGGCGGGGGCCGAGTCGCTGTCAACCGACGAGGAGCTGGCGTCGCCGACGTACCTCATCGGCCTGGCGTACAGCCTGCGCGGCATCGGGGCGGACGACCTGACGTTCGAGACCATCCCGTGGCGCTACACCGAGGATTTCCTCAACGTCGAGATGACCGAGGACGCCGAGGTCATGCTCGACGACCTCAGGAACGACCGGCCGCTCTCGGTCAGCGCCGAGGGGGACGCCAGCTCCGAGTGGGACGACGGCCGCGCGGACGACGCCACCGACGACCCGTCCGCGTCTCCCGACGACGGCTCCGATGATGAGTCCTCGGTCGATGCGTCCGCCGTTCCGGAGACCATCGACGAGATTCTTCAGGAGTGCGGCTGACAGGACGCGGTCGCCGCCGAGGAACCTGGGTCGCTCGTGGATCGTTGACCCGCCGGTACCCTGTCCCCAGCGCCCGTGCTCGTGTGGCGCGCATCCCCTCGTCGTCCCACCGGAGGCTTTCATGCCGCTTCGGCACCGTGCACGCGCTCGGCACGCCTCGCGCGCTCCGCGGCACCGCGCGCTCGTCGCCGTCCTGAGCGCGGCCATGGCCATCGGAGGATTCGCCCTCGTGGGCGGGACGAGCTACGCGCTGCTGGCGCAGGGCTCGTTGGAGCGCACGGACATCGCCACCCTCACGGCGCCGAAGAGCGACGCGGGAGAGGTGGTCGAGGAGGCCGAACCGACCGACTTCGCCGCGGGAGAGCCGATCAACATCCTGCTGATCGGCTCGGACGAGCGCAACGGCGAGAACGGCGACATCGGCGGCCGCGTCGCCGAGGGCATGCGCTCGGACACGACCATGATCATGCACATCAGCGGGGATCGCACCCGCATCGACGTCGTCTCGATCCCCCGCGACCTCCGCGTGCGCATCGCCGACTGCCAGATGTTCGACGGCACCACCCTGACCGGCTGGACGGCCAAGTTCAACACGGCGTTCTCGCTGGGCGGGTCGAACGGCGACCGAGCGGAGGCGGCGGCGTGCACCATGCGCACGGTCACCGACTTCACCGGGATCGACTTCAACAACCACTACGTCGTGGTGGACTTCAGCGGGTTCCAGAACATGATCGACTCGCTCGACGGCGTGCCGATGTGCATCCCCACCGACATGTACTCGACCAAGGCGAAGCTCGACCTCGAGGCGGGCGCGCAGGTGCTCGACGGCGAGACCGCGCTCGCGTACGCGCGTGCCCGCACCGGGACGGGGCTGGGCGACGGCACCGACCTGATGCGCATCGATCGGCAGCACGAGCTGCTCACCAACACCGCGCGCAAGGCCCTGGGGCTCAACATGCTCACCGACGTCCAGCAGCTCACGGACTTCGTGCGCTCGGGAGCCGAGTCGCTGACGCTCGACCCCCAGCTGGGGTCGATCGGCAACCTCGCCGGGCTGGCGTGGCACCTGCGCGACTTCGACACCGACAACCTCACCTTCACCACCGTGCCCTGGGCGTACGCCGGCGACGCGTCCGGCGACGTCGTCATGCTGGAGGCCGAGGCCCAGGAGATGTTCGCCCGCCTCGTCGCGGATGTGCCGCTCGAGGACGCGGATGCGGACGAGCAGACCGACCCGACAGCCTCGCCGAGCCCCTCCTCGACAGCGAGCACGACGCCCGAGGCCGTCGCCACCCCGAGCCCCTCGGCCACGAGCACCACCCCCGTGCGCGAGACCGAGGCGGACATCCTCGCGTCGTGCGCGGTCGAGGACTTGTAGCCGCCTAGTCCTCCTGACGGAGCGCCTCGCCCTTGGCGTGGGCGATGCGGCGCAGGTCATCCCGGAAGCCGTCCATCCTCTCGCGCAGCTCCGCTGCTCCGTCCGAGTCGCCGGCCCCGAGGATGCGTGCGGCCAGGAGACCCGCGTTGCGCGCGCCCCCAATGGACACGGTCGCGACCGGGACCCCGGCGGGCATCTGCACGATGGACAGCAGCGAATCCATGCCGTCGAGGTGCTTGAGCGGAACCGGCACGCCAATCACGGGCAGGGAGGTCACGGACGCGAGCATCCCCGGAAGGTGCGCGGCTCCGCCCGCGCCCGCGATGATCACGCGGATGCCCCGAGCCGCGGCGTCGCGGCCGTAGGCGATCATCTCGTCGGGCATGCGGTGCGCGGAGACGACGTCCTTCTCGTACGCGATGCCGAACTCGCGCAGCGCCTCGGCGGCCGCGCGCATCACGGGCCAGTCCGAGTCCGAGCCCATCACGATCCCGACGACGGGAGCCTCACTCATGCCGCACCTCCGTCCCTCACGATAGCCGCGGCGGCGACCGCGCGGTCGTAGGTCTCGCGCGCATCGGCGCCCGTCACCGTCACGTGGCCAACCTTGCGGCCGGGCCGCACGCCCTTGCCGTACAGGTGGATCTTGGCACCTGGATCGGCGACCTCCCCGAGCGCCTCGCCGAGCGACGCCCGCGTGCCCCCGAGAACATTGGCCATCACGGTCCACGGCGCGAGCGGAGCCGTGTCGCCGAGCGGCAGGTCGAGCACCGCGCGCAGGTGCTGCTCGAATTGGCTGGTGACCGCGCCGTCGATGGTCCAGTGGCCCGAGTTGTGGGGGCGCATCGCGAGCTCGTTCACCACGAGACCGGCGTCGGTCTCGAACAGCTCGACTGCGAGGACGCCGGTGACGTCGAGCTCCGTCGCAATGCGCTCCGCGATCGCGCGCGCCTGTGCGGAGCGCTCCGCTGACAGGCCGGGCGCGGGGGCCGTCACCTCCGAGCACACCCCGTCGCGCTGGATGGACTCGACGACCGGCCAGGTCCGCGTCTCGCCGCTGGGGCGTCGCGCGACCTGGGCCGCGAGCTCCCGGGTGAACGGCACCTTGGCCTCGACGAGCAGCCGGGGTCCGCCGTTCGCGGCGGCGTCGAGCCAGTCACGGGCCTGCGCGGCGGAGGACACCACGCGCACCCCCTTGCCGTCGTAGCCCCCGCGGGCGGTCTTGAGCACGGCGGTGCCGTGCTCGGCGAGGAACGCCTCCAGGTCGGATGCCGTCGACACCTGCCGCCACGCCGGGTTCGGCAGGCCGAGCTCGTCCATCCGTGCGCGCATGTCGATCTTGTCCTGAGCGAAGCGCAGCGCGCCCAGACCGGGCCGCGCGGGGACGCCTGCTGCCTCGCACGCCTCGACGACCTCGGCGGGGATGTGCTCGTGCTCCCAGGTCACGACGTCCGGGTGGGGCGCGGCGAGCAGCCTGGCGACCGCGTCGGGATCGGTGGGAAGCCCGATGACGGCCTCGTGCGAGCTAGCCGCCGCGGCGGCCTGATCGGATTCCACGAGAACGCGAAGGGTGATGCCCAGCGCGGTGGCCGCCGGGGCCATCATGCGCGCCAACTGGCCTCCGCCGATGACGGCGACGATGGGTGGGGTCATGGCACCAACCTACCGGCGACTACGCTCGTGCCTCGTGAGCGTGCGGTCATGGGTGAGGCGGCGAGCGGGCCAGCTGGCCCGCTTCGGCGCCGTGGGCATCGCCGGGATCATCGTCAACCTCGCAGTGTTCAATCTGCTGCGGCTCGGCCCCCTCTCGCCCGAGAGCGAGGTGGCGGGCGACGACGACCGCGTGGTGACGGCGAAGATCCTCGCCACCGTGGTCTCGATCCTGTTCGCCTGGTGGGGTCACCGCGGTTGGACGTTCCGCGGCGGGAGGCGCCACCGGCCGGCGAGGGAGATGGCGCTGTTCGGACTCGTGAACCTCGTCGCGCTCGCGCTCGAGGCCGCCGTGGTCGCCGTGAGCCACCACGGACTCGGGTTGACCTCGGCGGTCGCGGACAACGTCGCGTCGCTGATCGGCATCGGGATCGGCACGGTCGCCCGCTACTCGGGGTACGCGCTGTTCGTCTTCAACCCGGAGCCCGAGGCGGCGCGCGACTGAGGCAGAACCCTGGTGAGGGCCGATGCGCGGGTGGGGCCGCCGGCTCCCGTCAGCGGCCGCGGCGGCGCTGGGGCAGGCTGCTCGAGTGGGGCACGACCGTATCGAGATCGACCATCTGCGGCACTCCCTGGAGGAACACCGCGAACGCCGCGGGGGCCCGGTGGGCGAGCTCGAGGCGGCCGCCATCGGCCGTGACGAGATCCCTGGCGAGAGCGAGGCCCAGCCCCGTGCCCTTGCCGCTCGTGACCGCGCGCTCGAAGATCCTCGGGGCGAGATCCTCGGGGATGCCCTCACCCTGGTCCGAGACCTCGATCACGATCGCGTGATTCGCGCCCGACTCGCGCGTCGCGATCGTGGTGGTCCCACCGCCGTGGTGCAGCGAGTTCTCGATCAGTGTCGCGAGCACCTGCGCCAGCCCGCCCGGCGTCGCGAACACCGTCGCATCCGTGTCGTTGATCACCAGGCTCCGGCCGGCTCCCGCGAAGGCCTGCGCCCACTCCTCACGCTGCTGATCGAGGATCTCCTGGAGCACGACCAGCTGGGTGCCGGAGCCCAGCGCGCGTCGCGACCTCCCCAGCAGGTCGTCGACCACGCCGACCAGACGCTCGACCTGCTCGAGCGACTTGTCGGCCTCCTCGCGCACCTCGGCCTGCGTGGTGGTGACGCTGATCTCCTCGAGCCGCATCGTCAGAGCGGTCAGGGGCGTGCGCAGCTGGTGGGACGCATCGGCCGCGAACTGGCGCTCGGCGGCGAGCCGCGCCGCCATCCTGTCCGCGCTGCGGGACAACTCCTCGGCGACCTGGTCGATCTCCTCGATCCCCGATCGCTCGATACGCGGCCGCACCTGGCCGCTCCCCAGCTGCTCGGCGCTCGCCGCGAGGTACACGAGCGGCGCCGTCAGCCGGTTGGCCTGCCAGATCGCGATCGAGATGCCCACGAGCACCGCAGCCAGCCCGGCGCCGAACACCACCGCGACGTACCGAGCGGCCTGCCAGAACACGTCCCACGTCGAGACCGACATCACGACCACGATGCCCGACTCCGTGACGGTCGAATCGGAGAAGGCCGAGGAGGGCTGAGCACCGGCCGTCAGCTCCGTGCCGTCGGGCAGCTGGACCTGAATGTAGGAGCCTGCTCCCGGGGCGGAGCTCACGTACGACGCGAGGTTGTCCTCGGTGATCGTCTCTCCAGCGCGGTAGCGCACATCGAGGGCGCGCCCCGCGGTGGCAGTGCGCAGGTCCAGGTCGCGCAGCGCATCCTCGCGCACGAACTGCGCCGCGAAGATGCCGAGCGGGATGCCCAGCAGGACCACCGCGACCGCGAGCGCGGAGATGGTGGCCTGAAGGACGCGGCGCCGCATCGAGCGCGCCTACTCGTCGTTCTCGAACCGGAAGCCCATCCCCCGCACGGTGGTGATGTACGTCGGGTCGGAGGCGTCGTCGCCCAGCTTGCGGCGCAGCCACGACACGTGCATGTCCAGCGTCTTCGACGGAGCGCCGGCGTCCGCATCCCAGACTTCGCGCATGAGGGTGTCCCGCGAGACCACCGAGCCCGCGTTCGCGACGA
>NZ_CAJXJX010000140.1 GCF_913055775.1 uncultured Demequina sp.
GCGCAACGACGAGGACATCGATCGCGCGGTGCAGCTCGCCGTCGATGCCTTCGGCGGGATCGACGTCGTGGTGAACAACGCCAGCGTGATCGACCTGAGCGGATCCGCGGATCTCTCGGCAAAGAAGTACGACCTCATGCAGGACGTCAACGTGCGAGGCACCTTCATGCTGTCCCGCGCCGCACTCCCCTATCTGCTCGAGGCCCCGAACCCCCACGTGCTGTCGCTGTCGCCGCCGCTCACGACGACGCCGCGGTGGCTGGGCGCCCACACAGGCTACTCGATGGCGAAGTTCGGGATGACGATGGCGACGCTGGGAATCGCGGCCGAGTTCGCCGACCGCGGCGTCGCCGCCAACACCCTGTGGCCCCGCACCACGATCGCCACCGCCGCCGTCCAGAACGTGCTGGGGGGCGACCGGCTCATGAAGGTGAGCAGGACACCGGAGATCTACGCGGATGCCGCGCACGCGGTTCTCACCGCGCCGGCGCGCGAGCTCACGGGACAGACGCTGATCGTCGAGGACGTGCTCGAAGCGGCGGGCGTGACGGACTTCTCCGGCTACGCGGCGGTGCCCGGCACTCCGGACGAGGCGCTCTACCCGGACATCTTCCTCGGCTGAGGCGCGCGGCTTGTGGGCCCGTGGCCCGCGATGGACGGGGACGTCCTGCCATCATGGAGACGTGGCCACCCCGACAGCGCGCAGCCGTGACGCTCTCCAGCAGCTCCTGGATGCGATGTGGGACTTCGGTTCTCCAGAGGTGTCGGAGCAGCGATTCCGCGAGGCCTGGATCGATGACTCGTCGGACGCGCACCATCGCGCGGTGATGGCGACTCAGCTCGTTCGTGCGCTCGGCCTCCAGTCGAAGTTCTCCGATGCGGACGCGGTGCTCGACGCTCTCGCGGGGTCGGAGCCCCCGGGCGAGATCCGGGCGCGGATCGAGCTCGAGCGGGGTCGCCTGCTCGTCTCTCGAGACGCACCGGCCGACGCGATCGCGCACTTCGAGCGCGCGGTTGACGAGGCCGCCGCCGTGGATGCGGCGTTTCTGGAGGTCGACGCGCTGCACATGCTCGCGATCGCCGACGCGGGAAACGAGCGCGACTGGGCCCAGGAGGGCCTCGCGATCGTCCATCGGAGCGGTGACAGTCGCCTGAAGCGCTGGGGCGTCGCTCTGCACAACAACCTCGGCTGGACCGAGCACGACGCGGGCGACGCGGCGGCCGCGCTGGAGCACTTCGAGGCGGCGCTACTCTTCGCTAACGATCACGGCTCAGCTGAGCAGCGGCACGTCGCGCGCTGGGCCGTCGGGCGCTGCCTCCGCACGCTCGGCCGCGACGACGAGGCGCTCGCGATTCAGCGCGAACTCGCCGAGCAACGCCCCGACGACCCGTTCGTGGGGGAAGAGATCGCGGCACTCACGGGAACGGAGCCGCCGACCTAGGAGCGGACCCACCGGATGCGCCAGTGGGTCACGGAATACCTCGGGAGCAGTTCTCGGTTGTCATCACTGGACAGTCACGCTGGGAAAGGGGGCACTGGTGGGAGACGACGACCCTGTCGACGCGCGGGCGGTCCGACTCAGCAGCCCGTTCGGCACTGAGGCGGCCTTGCGCGCCACGGCGCGCGAAGACGGCTCGACGCCGCGGGTGCTCGTGCTGGGAGCGACCGGCTACATCGGCGGGCGCCTGGTGCCTCGCCTGCTTGCCGGCGGCTACCGGGTCCGCACCCTGACCCGCTCCGCAGGGCGCATCGCTTCCCTTCCCTGGGCCGACGAGGTCGAGGTCATCGAGGGCGACGCTTCTGACTCGGACGCGATGAATCGCGCGATGGACGACGTCGACATCGTGTACCACCTGATCCATTCGATGTCGGGGGGCCGCGACTACGGCAGGATCGACCTCTCGATCGCCCTCACCGTCGCCAAGGCGGCCTCTGCTCACGAGGTCGACCGCATCGTGTACCTGGGCGCCCTCCACCCGAACGACGTCGACCTGGCGCCCCACCTCGCCTCTCGCAAGGACGTGGGAGACATCTTCGTCGCATCGGCCGTCCCGACCATCGTGCTGCAGGCGGGGGTCGTCATCGGGGCCGGCTCGGCGTCGTTCGAGATGATCCGACACCTCACGGAAGTGCTCCCGTACATGCCCGCACCGCGGTGGGTGAGGAACTCCATTCAGCCCATCGCCGTGCGCGACGTCGTCTACTACCTGCTCGCCGCCGCGCGCGCCGCGCCCGGCGTGAACGACGCCTTCGACGTGGGCGGGCCGGACGTCCTGACGTATGCGCAGATGATGAACGGCTACGCGGCGGTCGCGGGCCTGCCGCGTCGAGGCATCACCGCGCTCCCGGTGCTCACCCCCAGGCTGGCGTCCCACTGGGTCGGGCTGGTGACACCTGTGCCGCGGCAAATAGCCAAGCCGCTGGTCGAGTCTCTGCTCCACACGTGCGTCATGAAGGACCAGGCGATCAACGGCCTGATCCCTCCCCCTCCGGAAGGGCTCACGGGGTACGCGGAGTCGGTGCGGCTGGCCCTCGGACGCATCGAGCTCGATCAGGTCGAGACGAGCTGGGTCGACGCCCAGGTCGCCCACGCACCGAGCGACCCCATGCCCAGCGACCCCGAGTGGACGGGCCGCACGGTGTTCCAGGACGAGCGGCGCAAGGACACGACAGCGGACACCGCAGCGGTGTGGAACGTGATCTCCCAGGTGGGAGGAGCGACCGGCTGGTATTCGGCCTCCGTGCTGTGGGCGACCAGGGGGCTCATCGACCGGGTGAGCGGCGGCGTGGGCCACCGCCGGGGCCGCCGGACGCAGACGACTATCCGCGAGGGCGACGCGATTGACGTCTGGAGGGTGGAACGCGTCGATCGTGGGAGGCTGCTGCGGCTGCGTGCGGAGATGCGCGTCCCCGGCGCAGCATGGCTCGAGCTCGGTGTCGATCCCGCCGAGGACGGATCGGTGTACCGGCAGCGCGCCGTGTTCTTCCCTCGTGGACTCACCGGCAGGCTGTACTGGCTGTCGATGCTGCCGTTCCACGGACTGATCTTCAGCGGCATGGTCAATCGCATCGTTGCAGAGGCGGAGCAGGGCGAGCGGAAGGGCTCCTCCAACACGCATCGCACCGCGCCGTGAGAGTGGCGTGTCAACCTACGGGCTCGGCGTCGGGCTCACCTGACGACTGCGGAGGCGCCTCGGCCACCAGCGGGCGCGCTGCAGGCGCCAGGAGGAAGATCGCCAGTGCCGCCACCACCACGATCAGCAGTGCCTGACGGATCTCGACCACCTCAGCGAGCAGGCCGATCACCTGGGGGATGATCAGGCCACCTGCGGATCCGAATGCGCTCACGGCCGCGACGCGGGCAGTCGCGTCCCGCGGGTCGTCCGCCGCCGACGACAGCGCGATCGGGAACGCGAACGCCGTGCCCACGCCCCAGATCAGCATCGCGAGCGGGACCGCCCAGAAGACCGGAGAGAAGGCGAACAGCAAAGACCCGGCGGCCAGGAGCACGGCGCTCGCGCGCAGAGTCGTCACGCGACCGTGCACGTCCACCCAGCGGGGACCCACCACCCGGGTGATGCTCTGCGCGAGAACGACCCCGGCGTACACCACGCCCGCAATCGCTTCGGTCGACGCGTAGTCGTCCACGAGCGCGAGCGGGATCCAGCTCGAGGAGCCGACCTCGGTGGTGAAGGCCGCGAGCAGGATGAGTCCCAGAAGCACCGTGCGGCGTTCACGTGTCGCCATCCTGACGGTCACGAAGATCCCGCCCTTGCGGTCCCGTGCGGTGTGGTCGCGGTGGACGGCATCGAGGATCGCGGTCCGTGCGACCAGCACGAATGCGGTGCATGCGATCGCGCCGGTGACGGCAAACTGGACTGCGACGGACACGCCCAGGCGCGATGCGAGCGATCCGAGCCCGATCCCGCAGAGCATCGCCAGCGAGAATCCCGCGTGGAACTGCGACATGATCGCGCTGCCCACACGCCGCTCGATGCCGGCAGCCTGGGTGTTCGCGACTGCCATCACCGCCTCGATCGTTCCCAACGCGATGAACAGACCGCCCGCGTACATCGCTGGCACGCCCAGGACGGTTCCTCCAGACATTAGGGCCAAGCCGATGCCGTTGCACGCAGATCCCCACCGCACCACCGCGAGCGATCCAAAGCGCGCAACCAGCCCGCCGAGCACGGAGAACGACAGCAGACCGCCGATCGACCCCACTAGCAGGATGGCTCCCAACTGCGCAGGCGAGACGTCGAGCGAGTCTCTGACGCTGGGCATCCGCGAGATGATGGTCCCCGCGAGCGTGCCGACGCCAACGAAGTAGACCATCACCGCCAGGCGTGCGCGACGCACGCGGGTGGCACTGAGCTCGGTGTCGACCATGGTGTTTCCCCCTGGGACGCACCCGCGCGGCCCTGGGTTCACCGTAGAACCAGCGTCGTGCCGGGTCAACGGCGGCGTCCTGCATGCGGGTTCGTGTGCTGCGCAGGAGTCGGCTACCACGTCCCACCCGGCCGGCGCTGCGCACGAGGAGGCACTTCCTTGGCTGCGACGACCATCGCCATGGGGATCCGCTCGATCCCACGCACGCCGTCCACCAGGACCACCTCGTCGTCGACGCTGAGCAGCTCGCCGAGCGCGTCAGTCGCCTCCCCGGTGGAGATCAGGTACCGCACGACAACTCGTGTGCCAGGTGCGGGAAGGCGGATGCGGCCTTGCCCACCGGTTTGCTCAGGCATGACAGCAACCCTTTCACACCTGCCAGGGCACAACCTCGGCGGCTGCCTTCGCCACCCGCGGCTAGGCTCTCATCGTGATCTTCGACGCACTGCGGCGCTGGCCCGATGTCGAGGCGCCCGGGCTTGTCGCGGTCGACGCGGCGGATCGCTTGATCCTGGACGAATCCGCGGAGTTGCGCGCATCGGCCCAGCCAGGCGACATCGTGGTGGTCAACGACGCCTACGGCGCACTCACCCTCGGAGCGGTACATGCCGGCGCGAGCCAGGTGCGTACGCACATCGACGCGCTCACCGGTGAGCGCGCGCTCGAAGCCAACGCTTCTCGCGTGGGCCTCACGGGCCGTTTCCGGTCTGGGCCTCTCGACGCGGGGTTGGTGAGCGGGGCGCTGCTGGTTCTGCTCCGCCTCCCCCGTTCTCTCGACGCCTTGCGGGATATAGCCAGCCTGATCGCCGCGCACGCAGATCCCTCCGTGGTCGTCGTCGCAGGCGGTCGACTCAAGCACATGTCCCTGTCAATGAACGCGGTGCTGAGCGAGTGTTTCGGTCAGTTGGACGTCACCCATGCCCGACAGAAGTCGCGAGTCCTGGTCGCCCGCGCTCCTCGGGCTGGCCGTGACCCCATGCCCGCCCAAGCACGCGTTGCTGGAATCGACGTGCGCGCGTACGGCGGAGTGTTCGCGGGAGCACGGCTCGACATCGGCACCCGGCTCCTCCTTGAGAACCTTCCAGATGCTCCTGTAGGCGGGACACCCAACGATCCGTTGATCGACTTCGCCTGCGGAACGGGGATCGTGGGCGCGTGGATGGCGATGCAATACCCGGGTGCGCATGTGCACGCGTGTGATCAGTCGTCCATCGCCATCGCCTCCGCACAAGCAACGATGCTCGCGAACGGCATCGAGGACCGTGTCACGGTGGTCCGTGACGACATGCTGGAGACCCGGCCTTCCGCCAGCGCATCCCTCATCGCCCTAAACCCGCCGTTTCACTCAGCCGCAGCGGTCACTGACCTCATCGCGCCCCGAATGTTCACGGATGTGTCCAGGGTCCTCCGCTCCGGGGGTCAGCTGTGGTGCGTGTGGAACTCTGCTCTCAGGTACCGGCCGCTGCTCGAGCGGACGATCGGCCCCACCCAGCAGGTCGCACGCAACGCAAAATTCACGGTCACTGTGTCGACGCGTCGGTGACGACCAACTGACACCTCCTGAGGGCGTGGAGGTCAGACCCGCGCGCCGAGCCTCGGGAACACGCGCAGCGCGTTGCCCGACAGGATCGCCTCACGGTCGGCCTCGGACACGTTGGCGGCCTCGATGTACCGGAGCGTGTCGTCGAAGTAGTGGCCGGTCTCGGGGTCGATCCCCCGGACCGCGCCCACCATCTCCGAGCCGAACAGGATGTTCTCCGCCGGAACCACGCTGGTGAGCAGGTCGATGCCCGGCTGGTGGTAGACGCACGTGTCGAAGAACACGTTGTTCATGAGGTGGTCGGCGAGTGCTGGCTTGCTGAGCATGTCTGCCAGCCCTCGGTAGCGGCCCCAGTGGTAGGGCACCGCTCCCCCGCCGTGAGGGATGATCAGCCGCAACGTCGGGAAGTCGGCGAACAGGTCGCCCTGGAGCAGTTGCATGAAGGCGGTGGTGTCCGCGTTCATGTAGTGCGCTCCGGTCGCGTGGAATGCGGGGTTGGCGGACGCGGAGACGTGGATCATCGCGGGGAGATCGTGCTCGACCATCCGCTCGTAGATCGGGTACCAGTAGCGGTCGGTGAGCGGCGGCGAGGTCCAGTGCCCGCCGCTCGGGTCGGGGTTGAGGTTGACGCCGATGAAGCTCTGGGCGACCCGCGCTTCGAG
>NZ_CAJXJX010000141.1 GCF_913055775.1 uncultured Demequina sp.
GTGGTCTCCTCCGTCGTGGGCTCGGCGGTGGTGTCGTCGGTGGTCTCCTCGTCGCTCGAGCCGGAGGAGCAGGCCGTGAGGACGAGCGCCGCTGCGGCGCTCAGGCCCAGGGCGCCAGCGAAGCGCTTGCGGGTGGTGAACATGGTGTTCCTTTCTCGGGGTAGGTGCCTAGACGGCATCGGTGGTCGCAATGAGGTGTGCGACCAGGCAGGACGAGAACGCCGCGAGGGCGACCTCGTCGAGGTCGGGGTCAGATTCGTTGGTGGCGCGGTCCAGCGAGGTGCCCGCGCGCGAGACGCGGACCACGGACACGCCCAGCTCCGCGTCAGCTCGGGCCATCGCGAAGTACGGAGCCGTGACGGCGTCGCACTCGCGCAGCGCATCGGTGGTCTGCCGCGAGGGCAGCGGGCTCACGAAGTAGCGTGCGCCGGGCGTTGCCGCGAGCCCGGTGGCGGGGGCCACGCCGTCGAGGTCGAGCCGCTCCGTCGCGCTGGCCGCGCTGGCGTCGCCGCGGATCACCATCTCGCGGAAGGTGGTGCCGCACACTTCAGCGTCGTCGGCGCTGCCGGCGATCATGCAGGCTCCCCCTGCCGTGGTCAGGCGGCACACGATGCCGGGGACAACGGCGACCAGGGCGGCGGCGGAGCGCAGCTGGGGTTCGGTGACGGTCATCGGACACCTCCGGGGCCGTGGGCGGGCACCACCAGCGGGGAGCCGGTGACGGGGTCCTCGAGGACGCGGGCCTCGAGTCCGAAGACGGTGCGGATGAGCTCGGCGGTGAGGACTTCCGTCGGCGTGCCCGCCGCGGCGACCTCGCCCTCGTGCATCGCGATCACGTGGTGCGCGTAGCGCGCGGCCTGCTGCAGGTCGTGGACCACCATGACGATGGTGCGGTCGTCACGGGTGTTGAGGCGGTGCAGCAGATCCATGACGTCGTACTGATGAGCGATGTCGAGGTAGGTCGTGGGCTCGTCGAGCAGCATGAGCGGCGTGTTCTGGGCGAGCGTCATCGCGATCCAGGCGCGCTGGCGCTGGCCGCCGGACAGCTCGTCGACCACCGCGTCCTGGATGTCGGTCAGCGCCGTCGAGTGCAGCGCGGACATCACGGCCGTCTCGTCCGTGGCGCTCCACGGGCGCAGCACCTTCTGATGGGGGGTTCGGCCTCGGGCCACCAGTTCCTTCACGGTGATCCCGGCTGGCGCGATGGGCGACTGGGGCAGCAGGCCGATGCGGCGCGCCACCTCGCGGGTGGGCGTGCGGTGGATGTCCTCGCCGTCGAGGAGGACGGTGCCCTCTTCGGGGCTGAGCAGGCGAACCAGCGCACGCAGGAGCGTCGACTTGCCGCAGCCGTTGGGTCCCACGATCGCGGTGATCTCGCCGTCCGGGATCGCGACGTCGACGCCGCGAACGATGGGCGGGCCGCCGTAGCCGATCACGGCTCCACGGGTCTGCAGGGTCGGACTCATGAGGGACCTCCTCGGGATGCGCGCCAGACGAGCCACAGCAGGTAGGGCGCTCCGATCGCGGCGGTGAACACGCCGACGGGGAACTGCAGGGTGGCCGGCATCTGCTGGGAGACCTGGTCCGCTGCGAGCAGCAGCGCGGCTCCCATCAGCGCCGATGGGATGAGCGTCGCGCCCGCATTGCGGGTGAGGCGCAGCGCGAGGGCGGGCGCCACGAGCGCGATGAAGCCTATGGGACCGCAAACAGCGACCGCCGCCGCGGCCAGCAGCACCGAGCACACCGCGAGGACGCCGCGCGAGGCCCCCACCCGGACGCCCAGGGCGCGTGCCGCATCGTCCCCCATCTCCATGGTGCGGAGCGCACGAGCGTTCCACAGCACCACCGGCACCAGCACGGCGAGACTCAGGGCCGCAACCGTGACGTGCGTCCAGGTGCGGCCCGTCGTCGAGCCCACCAGCCAGCCCAGGGCGTTGCCGGCGTCGTGGACATCCATACGGGTCAGCAGGTACTGGGTGATGGCCTGGGCGACGAAGCCGATGCCGATGCCCGCAAGGATCAGGCGCAGCGGCACCACGCCGTGCCGCTTCCACGCGAGTCCCAGGATCAGCGCGGCGGTGACGAGCGCACCGGCGACGGCACCGGCGGCCGTGACCCACAGCGAGGTCGCGGTGACGAGCCACAGGGTCAGTACCGCGCCGGTTCCCGCGCCCATCGTGATGCCGATGAAGTCGGGCGACGCGAGCGGGTTGCGCGTGAGTGACTGCAGGATCGCGCCCGACAGCCCGAGCATTCCACCCACCAGCACGGCCGTGAGCGCGCGTGGCGCCCGCACCTGCCCCACGATGAAGTCGGCCGGCGCGCCCACGGAGATGCCCACGGCGGCCTTGATCGAGTCGAAGACGCTGATGTCCGCCTTGCCTGCGGTGAGGGCGAAGACCAGGAGCGCCGCGAGCACGCCGACCAGCGCGAGCCCGACCGCGAACGTGCGCTGGTGGGTCGTGATGCCCAGGGGGCCGATCCTCAGGATCTTCACAGCTCCACCACCTTCATGCGGCGGGACATGATTGCGAAGATGAGGCCACCGATGAGAGCGGTGGTGATGCCCACGCCGATCTCGGACGGGCGCGCGATCACGCGGCCGATCACGTCGCAGACCAGCACGAGCGCGCCGCCGCCCAGGGCGCTGACGACCACGAGCCACGGCAGTGACGCGCCCACGAGCGCACGAGCGAGGTGCGGCACCGCCAGACCCACGAACACGATGGGGCCCGCAGCGGCGGTCGCCGCGGCGGCGAGCAGCGTGACGATGAGGATGACGACCGTCCGGATCGCGCCGATGCGCACGCCCAGGGCCCGGGCGGCGTCCTCGCCCAGTGCCACCGCCTCGAGCTGCCGCGAGGCGACGAGTGCGGCGAGGACGGCGATCAGGACGATCGGGACCAGCGCGATGACGTCCTCGACGTCACGGCCGGTCAGCGACCCCGCGACCCACAGGCGGTACTGGTCCAGGGTCGAATCGTCGACCAACAGGATCGCGTAGACCACGGACTGGATGAGGGCCGTGAGTGCGACGCCGGCCAGGGCGAGCCGGACGGGCGCTCCTGCGGCCGCGCCGCGCGCGCCGATCGCGTACACCAGGACGGCCGCGAGCCCGGCACCGATGAACGCGATGGGGACCTGAGCGGTGAAGCCCGTCGCTAGGCCTGTCGTGAGCGCGATCACCACGGCCAGCGACGCGCCGGCGTTGATGCCCAGCAGTCCGGGATCCGCGAAGGGATTGCGCGTGAGCGCCTGCATGAGCGCGCCGGCCACGCCGAGGGCCGCACCCGCGAGCACGCCGATCACCGTGCGCGAGACGCGCAGGTCTCGGACGATCAACTGCTCGGGATCCTGATCGTCGAACGCGAAGATGGCGTCCCAGACCGTGGCCAGGTCGATGGTGCGAGAGCCGATGGCGAGCGACAGCGCGATGGCGATCACCAGCACCGCGGCGGCGGCGATCGCAATCAGGGCGCGCTGGCGCATCGGTCTCCTTCGGGGGTGTGCCCGCGCACAGCCCAGGGCGCAGGTGAGGTTCGCCTTACCTTACCCCCGGATTCCCCATTAAAGGAACACGGATGTGCCGATATTGGATCACGGTTGCCTCACGATCCTCGGCGCGGTGCATTCTCGCCCGCCCAAGCCCGTAGCCGAGCGATTCGGGCCCATTTCGCTCGGTTAAGGGCTGAGGGGAGCGAGAATCGACCGCCAGGAGGGCCGATGCGGTGGCTCGGCGGGCGGGAGCGCGTCAGTCCTGGGAGACGTGGGCGGGCAGATCGATCGTGATCCCGTCGCCCATCTCCGGCGCGGGGCACGCGTCGTCGGGAACGGCCACGTCGATGCCGTAGAGCGCGCGGATGGCGCCCAGGTAGCGGTCGGTCTCTCCGGCCTGAGCGTGCTCGCGCGCGCGCACGGTGGGCGTGTGGAGCAGCGTGCGCGCGAAGCGTCGCAGGGCCTGCTCGGTCTCGTCGGCGCGGGCGACGTCCACCTCGGAGGCTCCGGCGCCCGGGCGGATGCGCGCGACCTCGCGCTCCAGCAGCCCGAAGACGTGCTCGCGCAGCGCCACGACCGCGGGGTCGAGCGTGCGCGCCGATTCGCCGTCTCCGAACCGCGCGACGGCGTGGGCCACGATCGCGCGGGCGGCCTCGATGGATCCCACGGACTCGTCGGGCGCGTGCGCGCCCACGGATTCGAGGTCCACGACGGTCACGCCGCGCATCTGCGCCACTCCGGGCGCGACGTCACGGTGCAGCGCGAGGTCGATGATGGTCAGCGGCGTCTCGGTCTCCGCGCGCGCTGCCGCGACGATGGCCGGCGTGAGCACGATCGACTCGCCGCCCGAGCACGCGAGCACGAGGTCGGCCTCGGCGAGCGCCGTGCGCAGCCCTGCCTGGTCGAGGGCCGCAAGCCCGTGGCGCGTCGCGAACTCCTCGCCGCGGCCGCTGGGGGAGAAGACCCCGGTGACGTGGACGCCGCGAGCCAGCAGCGAACCCACGCCTGTCTCGGCGAGTGCTCCTGTACCGATGACCACGGCGTTCGCGCCCGTCCACTCGACCGTCGCATCGGCCAGATCGAAGGCGACGGAGACGACCGAACGCCCCGACGTGCCCAGGCCGGTCGACGAGGCGACAGCTCGCGAGGTCCGCAGCGCGGACTGGAACAGGCGGTCGAGGAGCGGGCTGAGGTGCTGTCCGGCCTGCGCGTCGATGTGCGCGCGGCGGACCTGACCGGAGATCTCACGCTCGCCGACGACCATCGACTCGAGGCCGGAGGTCACGGACAGCAGGTGCTGGATCGCATCGTCGCCCTCGTACGTGGCGAGCGCGGCCTCGATGGTCTCGCGATCCAGGGAGGACGTGCGCTCGATCTGGTCGATCACGGCCGCGCGCGCGGCGTCGACATCCTCCGCCTCGAGGTACACCTCGAAGCGGTTGCAGGTGGGAAGGACCACCGCGCCACGGATGGGCGAACCCCCGGCAACGGTCGATCCCAGGGCGTCGGACCCGACGCTCAACTGCTCGAGCACAGCGAGATCGCGATTGCGGTGGCTGGCCACGAGAGACATGAGCACCACCCCTCCATTCTGACACGGCCGCGAAACAGGGCAGAATCGGACACATGAGCTCTGCCGCGTTGCCCGCCTCCCACCCGCTCGTCGACGGGAGGACTGCGGCTGCGCCATTGGTGGCGGCACTGCGCCGCCAGAAGCCCTCGCACCGGCCGGTGTGGTTCATGCGTCAGGCGGGCCGCTCGCTCCCGGAGTACATGGAGGCGCGCGCCGGCACGTCGATGCTCGAGGCATGCCTGACGCCCGGCCTCGCCTCGGAGATCACGCTCCAGCCCGTGCGCCGCTACGGGGTCGATGCCGCGATCTTCTTCTCCGACATCGTGGTGCCCATGCGCATCGCGGGGGTTCCGGTGGACATTCAGCCGGGCGTGGGCCCGGTCTTCGCGCGGCCCATCCGCTCCATGGCGGACATCGAGGCGCTGCCGGATCTGGGCGTGACCGGGGATCGCGGGTCCTTCGACACCGGCCTGGATGCGGTCCGCGAGGCCGTGAAGCTCACCGTCGAGGAGCTCGAGACCACGCCGCTGATCGGGTTCGCCGGCGCGCCCTTCACGCTCGCCGCCTACATGGTCGACGGGCGTCCCTCGCGCGACCACCTGGGGGCGCGCGAGCTCATGCACACGGCACCGGACGTCTGGGAGGCTCTGGTCCGCTGGACGTCGAAGGCCGCCGGGCTGTTCCTGCGGGCGCAGGTCCTCGCGGGCGCCTCGGCGGTCCAGCTGTTCGACTCGTGGGCCGGGTCCCTCTCGGAGGCGGACTACGAGACGCACTGCGCCGGCGGCTCGCGCGCCGCGCTCACCGCAGTCGCGGACCTCGACGTTCCCCGCATCCACTTCGCCGCGAACGCGGGCCATCTCCTCGACGCGCTCGGCGCCGCGGGCGCCACTGCGCTGGGCGTGGACTACCGTATGCCGCTCGACGCCGCAGCCCGCGTGACCGGGGGCGCCTTCGCGCTGCAGGGCAACATCGACCCGGCGATGCTGTCGGCCCCGGTCGCGACCCTGATGCGCCACGTCCAGGACGTGCTCGACCGCGGCTCCGAGGCGCCCGGCCACGTGGTCAACCTGGGCCACGGCATGCCGCCGCACGCCGACCCGGAGGTCGTCAAGCGCATCGTCGACCTGGTCCACGAGCGTGGGTGACGTCAAGACCTGGACCGTCGTGGGCGCCGGCCTGGCCGGGCTCCTCGCCGCGCGCCGCCTCGCCCGCGCCGGGCACGTCGTCACGGTCCTCGAGTCCGAGCCGCACGTGGGCGGCCGCGTCTCGCGCCATCAGGTCGATGGCCTGGGCCTGGACGCCGGAGCGGAGTCCTTCGCCACCCGGGGCGGCCACGCCGCCGCGCTCGCGATCGAGCTCGGCCTGGGTGACCGCATCGTCCAGCCCGAGCCCCTGCCCGCCTGGGTCGTGACGCCG
>NZ_CAJXJX010000142.1 GCF_913055775.1 uncultured Demequina sp.
TCGAGCACGCCGGCGACGGCCGCGGACAGCAGCAGGATGGTGGCGGCCCACCACGCGTCCGGGAGGCCCGAGGTGTCGATGCGCACCGACTGCCCGAGCGCCCGGCCCGCGGCGTAGAGCGCGAGTCCCGGAAGGCCGATCACCGCCGCGAGTCCCAGGCCCACCGCGCCGTCCTTCCACCACGCGCGCGCGGGACCCGTCAGCCCCAGGCGGCGCATCGCGTTGCGCCCTCCCGCGCTCAGCAGGAAGAACGCCAGCGCGACCGGCATCAGCAGGTACAGCTGCCGGACCACCTGGAGGATCAGATCCACGTAGTCGATTTCGGACCGCGACGGGTTGATGGTGGTCGACTGGTTGCCGATCGCGGGCTCCGCGAGGTAGCGCTCGATCAGGCGCAGCGCCGCGGTGATCGCGTAGTAGCCCAGGGACAGGCCGAGCACGATGATGACCTCTGCGCGTAGGCGCCGGCGGCTGGGCTCGGGGGCAGCGAGGGCCGATGCGGTGGCTGGCTCGGGCGCAGGCGGGTCACACGCAGCGGCGTCGGTGGCGGGGCGGTCGTCCATGATCACGCCCACCCTAACGAGCGACCTGGGCGATCGGTGCCCGCGGTGTGTTCTCTGCCACGCCCACCCCAACGATTCGCGTGGTGGGCCGCGTTCTGTGGGCAACAATGCGATAGACCTGGCTGGCGAGGACGCTGAGGGAGGCCCGCGTGGCGCGATGGGAGCCGGTGCTCGACGCGGTGATGCGCGAGCGAGGACCACGGCTGCTCGCCTATGCGCGGCTGCTCACCGGCGACGACGCCGAGGCGCAGGACGTCCTGCAGGACGCGCTCGTCAAGAGCTTCTCGCGCGGCCGCTCCTTCGATGATGTGAACCGTGCCGAGGCCTACGTCCGCCGAGCCATCCCCACCGTCTTCATCGACCGGATGCGCAGGCGCGACACCGCGGCCCGCGCACACCGTCGCACGCGCGATCCCGAGCCGCACCAGCCTGACACGGCCGCGGTGCTCGACGTGCGCGACGCTCTGACTCGGCTGTCTCCTCGCGAACGCGCGTGCATGGTGCTGCGCTTCTACGACGACCAGACTGTGCCGGCCATTGCCGCGACGCTCGGCCTCGCCGAGGGAACGGTCAAGCGATACCTGGCTGACGCATCGGCCCGCATGGCCCAGATGCTCGACACCCACGCCGACTGGGACGGCGACCAGAGCACGGTGCCCGTGGAGGCACCTGCGCGGAGAGGAGCGCGGTGATGGACGACCTGAGTGATCTGATGAGGACCGCGGTGAGGGCCGATGCGGCACGCACCTCGGGTGGCGATCTCGCCGATGCGATGGGCGGCTCCGTACGTGGCCGGGTGCGGCGGCGCCGCACGGCTCGGGCCGCTGGGGTGGGATCCGTGGCGGCCGTTGGCGTGGGCGCGATGGCTTTCGGGGTGATGCGGCTGCCGGGCGTGGTGGGCGAAGCGGCGCCGATGGGTTCAGGCGTGGCCCCGACCGCCCGCGCGTGCGAACAGGGCTTTGCCGAGGTGGCCGCCGCGGACCTCTACGGCAGGTACGAGCCAGTTCCAGGTGTGGCTCCCACCGTGCACGGCATCGATATCACCTCGGCGCGCTCCCTTGAGACTTGGGTGGTCTACGACGACGTCGCCGAGCAGCCCGCCGCCGAGTTCTCCGTCATGCCTGACGGCACTGTCGAGGTGATCGAGATGGACGGAGTGACCTACGCGATCGCGCCGAACGAGGATGGCCGGTACGTGTTCGAGGTGCCGGCTGGCGTGTGGATCGACTTCGAGGCTGGCACGGACCGGGCGTTTTCGTGGTCGGTGGAGGCGCCAGACGGGCTCTCCGCATCGACGCCTCCGACAGCGCCCGGTACGGGTCTGCTGTGCGTGCCGGAGGATGAGGCGCTGCCCGACCCGAGCGTTGCGCCAAGTGCGAGCAGCGCCCCGAGCATCTCCTCTGGGGCGCACCTCGACCCGTCGCCCGCACCCAGTTCCGATGCCGACCTGGCCACTGCAACAACCCCCTACCAGTGCGGCTTCGTGTTCCCGAGTGCGGCGGACGGCACGAGCGAGTGGCGGATCACGGGAGCCGAGTGGCTGTCGCCGGATGAGGCGCGGCGCCAGTTGGAGGCGAGCTTCGGCAGCGTCGAGGCAGTGTGGGGTGAGGAGATCCGTCAGGACGTGCTGAGAATCGATGCCGACGGCACCCTGCTCACGGGCACAGTTCCGGGTGAGTTGGGGACGTTCGAGCCGGGCACGGCGGACTCCCAGCTCGGGGTGAGCGCGCCGTTCGAGTCGACGTCCATCTCGGTGGTCGCGGTACAGCGCGGCGAGGTGGTGGCCACCATCGACCCGGAGTTCCCCGAGCGCCAGCAGGGAATGATCGGCGACCGCGAGGTGCCGGGTGCCGCGGCGCACACCTGGCTCTTCGACCTGCGCGATCTCGCTAACTGCCCCGGCGAGGAGGCCGATGGGTTCGACCTCTACGCGGTGAGTGCAGCGGCGTCCCTGGCAGCCGATGGCACCGTCACAGGCCCGGTGTACTCGTGGCGGCAGGTCCCGAACCCGTAGCCTGGAGGTCATGACCGCCGTCGTGTCGATCCGCCGCTACCCCGTGAAGTCCATGGGCGGCGAGGCGCTGAACTCGGTGGAGATCGATGTGCGCGGGCTCGTGGGCGATCGGGCCTACGCCGTGCGGGACATGGACTCGCGCCTGGCAGCCGGCAAGAACACCAAGCGGCACGTGCGCCGCGATGGGGTCTTCGAGTTCACCGCAGCCACGCACCCCGAGGGCGTGGTCGTGACCGGGCCGGGAGCGCGTCACGGGCTGGTGGGCGAACCCGAGCTGGACGCGTGGCTCTCCGATGTCCTCGTCGCCGACGTCGCCATCGCCCCCGAGACCGACGTCAAGCACTTCGACGACGGTGCTGTCTCTGTCATCGGCACCGCGACCCTGGCCTGGTGCGAGCGCGAGTTGGGCGTTGACGCCGACCCTCGCCGGCTGCGCGCGAACCTCGTGGTCGAGACCACTGAGGCCTTCGAGGAGGAGGCCTGGGACGGCGAGGTGCGGATCGGCTCCGCGGTGCTGCGCACGGCCGGACGCATCGAGCGGTGCCGCACCATCGACCTGGCGCAGGACGGCGTCGACACCGAGACGTCGTGGCTCAAGGCGCTCGGCCGCGAGCGTGATCTGCGCGTCGCGGTCTACCTCGAGGTGGTCACGCCCGGACAGGTGTCTGTGGGCGACGAGTTCCGCGCCTGACTGACGGAGCCCCTAGGGCAGCGGTGGTGCGGGGTACTCATCCCAGCCGTCGTCGGACCGTGGCTGGTCGTCCCCGTCGCCTGCAAGTTGGCGACGGACATAGGCGCCAAGGTATGGCAGCGAGAACTCGACGTAGCCGTGCCCGGCGGACTGGACGTAGCCCGTCTTGATGAGCCGGTTCTTGTACACCTGTACGTACTGGTCGCTTTGACCCATGCGGACAACGATGTCGGCGATCTTTGACCGGTCGTCGTCTTGCGCCATCGCGTGGAGGAACTCGCGGTCCTTCTCAGAAAGGTCGCTGTAGACGCGACTGATCACGCGGCTCTCTATCGCCTGGACCGCGCGCGCATGCGCGGATTCTGCGTCTGCCTCAGTGATCGTCGGAGCTTCCGGGTTGTTGCGCCAGGCGTAGTCGCCCGCAAGTTGCACAAGGTACGGATAGCCCTGGGAAATGGACACCAGGAGGGTGAGTCCGGCGGGCTCAAACGTGCGGCCGCCGATGGCGGCGGTGTCGGTCAGCACCTGCGCGGTGGTGGGAGCGCTGAGCCGCTGGAACTGCACTTCGCGGGAGCGACGCAGGAATGTGGTGTGTTCCTGCTCGAGCAGGTCCTCAAGGCTGACCTGGATGCCGGCAAAGACCACCATGACGTTCGCGCCGTCCTTGAGCGCATGCGAGACCTCTAGGGCGATCTTGGACAGCTCGCGCAGCCGCACCTTGCCCGATGAGACCTCATCGATCGTGATGAGGATCCCAGCGTCGCCCGCGAGAGCGCGCGAGAGTGCCACGAGGTCTCGGCGCAGTTGGGGCTTCACCTCGCGCTGGCGGTCCACGTACTCGAACTGCGCGTTGAGCTGCCACACGCCCAGACCGGCCAAGCGGACCCCGGCCCGCGGCGCAAGGCGGTTGATCTCGGCCGGAATGGTCGTGTCCATGAGGCGGTCCATGAGCCCCGCAGACGCGTTGTCACTGATGACAATCCACCCTGCTTCGTAGGCGGCGTCCTCAAGTTCAGCCAGGAACGATGTCTTGCCTGCTCCGCGCAGCCCCGACACGAGCACGGAGTGGTTCTCGCCAAAGTCCATGGTCGTGAACACTGCGCGTAGTTCGGCAAGGTCGGTCTCGTGTCCCCCGAACACCAGAGGCTTCTTGCCGTAGCCTGGTGTGAACGGACTCCCGCTGTGCTGGGTCATGAGTGCCGCCTGTCGTCCGTGGGTGTCGACGCCGAATCCTTATTTATTCTATTTATTTGGCGTCGGGCGGGCAACGTTTCCACAGCGCCGATGCGCGGGCTCAGTTCAGGTAGTCGCTCACCAGACGCTCGGCGAGGCCCACGTAGGTGCCGGGAGTGAGCGCGGCGAGGCGCTCCTTGGTCTCCTCGGGCAGGTCGAGGCCGTCCACGAACGCGCGGATCGACGCGGCATCCATGGTGTGCCCGCGCGTGAGGTCCTTGAGCCGCTCGTAGGGGTTGTCCATGCCGGGAACCCCGGCGACGGCGGCCGCACGCATAGCCGACTGAATCGGCTCCGCGAGCACCTCCCACGACGTGTCGAGGTCCGCCGCCAGAGCCGCCTCGTTGACGGACAGCGCCTTCAGGCCGCGGCGCACGTTGTCGATCGCGAGCAGCGAGTGGCCGAACGCGACTCCGATGTTGCGCTGCGACGTCGAGTCCGTGAGATCCCGCTGGAGACGCGAGGTCACCAGCGTGGCCCCCAGGGTGTCGAGCAGCGCGCCCGAGATCTCGAGGTTCGCCTCCGCGTTCTCGAAGCGGATGGGGTTGATCTTGTGCGGCATCGCGCTCGACCCGATCGCACCCTCGACTGCGGCCTGCGCGAAGTAGCCCAGCGAGATGTACGTCCATACGTCGGTGGCCAAATTGTGCAGAATGCGGCCGAAGCGCGCGACGTCCGCGTAGAGCTCGGCCTGCCAGTCGTGGCTCTCGATCTGCGTGGTCAGCGGGTTCCACGTGAGCCCCAGACCCTCGACGAAGGACTGCGACACGGACACCCAGTCCGTGGAGGGCACGGCGGCGGTGTGCGCCCCGAAGGTGCCCGTCGCGCCGTTGATCTTGCCCAGGTACTCCTGCGCGCGCACGCGCGCGAGCTGGCGGCGCAGGCGGTGCGCCAGCACTGCCAGCTCCTTGCCCAGCGTCGTGGGCGTCGCGGTCTGCCCGTGGGTGCGCGACAGCATCGGCGTCCCGGCGCTCGCTGCGGCGAGCTCGGCGATCTGGCCCGCCAGCGCATCGGCTGCCGGCAGCCAGACCTGCTCGACGGCGCCCTTGACCATGAGTGCGTACGAGAGGTTGTTAATGTCCTCCGAGGTGCACGCGAAGTGCACCAGCTCAGCCAGCGGCGCGAGCGACGTGCCCTCTATGCGGCGCTTGATGTAGTACTCGATGGCCTTGACGTCGTGGACGGTGACCTTCTCGATCTCGGCGTGCTCGGCGATGCCGGCGGCGTCGAAGCCGCGCGGGATGGCGCGCAGGAGGTCCGTCTCGTCGGCGGTGAGTTCCCGTGCGCCGGGGACCGCGCCGGTGGCGCACAGGTGGATGAACCACTCGACCTCGACGTGCAGCCGAGCGCGGTTGAGCGCCGGCTCGGACAGGTGGTCCACGAGCGGCGCGGCGGCGGCGCGATAGCGGCCGTCCAGCGGGCCCAGCGCGATCGCGGGCTCGACGGTGGCGAACGAGGTCATGGAGGCGGGGTCCCAGGCGGTCACGGCGCCCATTGTTCCACGCCCCCAGGACGCGCGCGGTGGGGCGCTGTCCACAGTTCGGGGGGCCGGCCGGCGCGCGGGCACTCGCATGCTCGTAGCGTCGCCGCATGCCCGACCCGCCCCTCCTGCCCGACCCGCCCGAGCGGCCCGTGCACCACCTGACCAGCGCGGCCGACAGTGTGGACGGGGCACGCTCCGCCGTGGCCCGCGCGGCGACCGCCACCTGGGTGTCGGCCGCTGGCGACGCGTATCGCCTGGAACTCGCGGCCTTCGCGGCGCGTCTCGAACTGCTCGCGGGGACGGTCGCCGCGGCGCTCGACGCGAAAGCGGCGATCACCACGGCCGGCGACCTGCGCTTCGGCGTGGCGCTCGACGCGCCGCCGGACGGCTACGTGCTCGCCAATCCGGAGGACGCGAAATCCGTGATGGCAGATCTCGTCGCC
>NZ_CAJXJX010000143.1 GCF_913055775.1 uncultured Demequina sp.
GCGCGACGTGAAGGCGACCTCGAGCCGGTCGAGCGCCGAGTCGACCGCCGAGGTCGAGTAGCCGCCGCGCTTGAGCGCGAAGCTCGCGCGACGCACCTCGAAGTCGGCGAGCTCATCGATCGCGTCGGGCCGCTCGTAGGCCTGGCGAGCCCGCCCGAAGTACTCGTCGACGTCGGCCACGCGGTAGCCCAGCTTGGTCGCGCCCGATCGCGGGAACAGGTCAGGCATCAGGCCTCCTTGATCGCGAGCTGTCCGCACGCGCCGTCGATGTCACTGCCTCGAGTATCCCTGATCGTGGTCGGAATCCCGTGAGCGCGCAGGGTGTGGACGAACTCTCGCTCCACCTCGGGGTCCGACGCGGTCCACTTCGAGCCCGGCGTGGGGTTCAGCGGGATCGGGTTGACGTGCACCCAGCCCTCGCCGCGCTCCTTGAGCTTGCGGCCCAGCAGATCCGCTCGGTGCGCGTGGTCATTCATGTCGCGGATGAGCGCGTACTCGATGGACACGCGCCGGCCGGTGGCGTCGAAGTACCTCCGCGCGGCGTCGAGCGCCTCATCGACGGTCCACCGGGTGTTGATGGGCACGAGCTCGTTGCGAAGCTCGTCGTCCGGGGCGTGGAGGCTGAGCGCCAGCGTGACCGGGATGCCCTCCTTGGTGAGCTTGTCGATCGCGGGGACCAGCCCGACGGTCGACACGGTCACGTGGCGCGCCGAGAGCCCGAAGCCGAGCGGCTCCGGCGCCACGAGCGCACGCACGGTCTGCATGACGGCCTTGTAGTTGGCGAGCGGCTCGCCCATGCCCATGAAGACCACGTTCGACAGGCGCACCTGCTCCCCGAGCTCGCCGTCACGCGACGCCTTGGCCGCCAGGCGGACCTGCTCGATGATCTCCGCGGCCGACAGGTTGCGGGTGAGGCCCATCTGCCCGGTGGCGCAGAACGGGCACGCCATGCCGCAGCCCGCCTGGCTCGTCACGCACAGCGTCGCGCGGTCGGGATACTTCATCAGCACGGACTCGACCTTCACGCCGTCGTGGAGGTTCCACAGCGTCTTGCGCGTGGCGCCGCCGTCCGCCGTGAAGGAGGTGACGGGGCTCATGAGCGCGGGGAACATCTGCTCGGCGAGGTCCTCGCGGGAGGCCGCCGGGAGGTCGGTCATGTCGGCGGGGTCGACGGTGAGGTGCGTGTAGTAGTGCGTTGCCAGCTGCTTGGCGCGGAACGCGGGCAGACCGAGCTCGCGCATCGTGTCGACGCGTTCGTCGTGCGACAGGTCCGCGAAGTGGCGCGGCGGCTTGCCGCGCCGCGGGGCGGCCATCTGGAGGAGAGGGCGGTCTGTCATGTGAACCTCGTCAGAACGGCGAATGCGACGAATGCCACCGGGGCGGCGAGCAGCAGCGAGTCGATACGGTCCATGATGCCGCCATGCCCCGGCAGGAGCGAGCTCATGTCCTTGACCTGGATGTCGCGCTTGACTGCCGACTCCGCAAGGTCGCCCAGCACGGCGGCCAGTCCGCAACCGAGTCCCACGATCGCGCCGATCCACCAGTCGCCTGCGTAGAAGTAGTACGCGGCGACCCCGGCGGCGGCGGTGCCGAGCAGCAGTCCCCCGGCGAAGCCCTCCCAGGTCTTCTTGGGGCTCACCCGGGGTGCCATGGGGTGCTTGCCGAACAGCATGCCGGCGAACAGCCCGCCCGTGTCGGAGCCCGCGACGGCGAGGATCACGATCAGCACGCGGTGCCAGCCATCGTCTGCCATGACGAGCAGCACCAGGAACGACGCGAGGAACGGGATCCACAGCAGCGTCAGCATCGCGGCCAGCGAGTCCGCGAGCGTGTTCTCGATGCGCTCGTCGACCACGCGCCAAGCAACGCTGCCGGCCAGGCCCGCCATCAGCGCGACCACCAGGCCCTCGGTGCCGTAGCTCCACGTCGCGACCACGAACCCCGCGGTCGCCAGGGCCACGGGAACCAGAGGCACCCTGCGCGCCTGCTTGGCGAGCACGGACCGCCACTCGATCACCGCCGCGAGCGAGAACACGACCACGAGCGCGGAGAAGGCCAGCGGGTGCCACCATGCGGCCACCACCACGAGAGCGAGCAGCGCGACTCCCACCAGGGTCGCGACCGGCATGTTGCGCCCGCCACGCGACACCGGCGCGACCTGCTCGACAGGCTCCTCGACGGGATGCTCGGTGGTGGGGTCGATGCGCGCGTCATCGACGCCCGCATCGACCGGGATCTCGGGCGGCGCGGCGAGCGCCGAAGGCTCTGGCTCGCGCCCGGACTCGGGCTGCGGCCCGGGCTGGTGCTGGGGCACCGACTCAGCCTGGGGCGCGGTCTCGGGCTGGGGCTCGCCCCAGCGTGGCGTCGTAGGGGCAGGGCGCGTGTCCTCGGCGCCGTCGGGCGTCGGCGAGTCCTCGTACTCCGGGTGCAGCGACGGCATGCGGGGCGCGTCGAAGGGCGGGAGGTCCGCCGGGTCGCTCGCGGCCCCTCCATGCACCGGCTGCCACGGGGGCATGCGGGCCGGAGACGGCGTCGACGGAGCGACGGGCTCCACCGGTTCGCGTCGACGTCGGAAGATGCTCATGGAACGTGGCGCGCGAACGCGACCCGAGGTCAGACCTCGAGCAGCTCGCTCTCCTTGTGCGACAGCAGCGCGTCGATCGCGTCGACGTGCTGCTTGGTCAGGGAGTCCAGCTCCTTCTCGGCGCGGTTGCCCTCGTCCTCGCCGACCTCGCCGTCCTTCACGGCGGCGTCGATCCGGTCCTTGGCCTTGCGGCGCATGTTGCGGACCGTCACGCGGGCATCCTCCGCCTTCGACTTCGCGAGCTTGACGTAGTCGCGGCGGCGCTCCTCCGTGAGCTGCGGCATGACGATGCGCAGCACGTTGCCGTCGTCCGAGGGGTTCACGCCCAGGTCCGAGTTGCGGATCGCCGACTCGATCTCCTTCTTCGCCGAGGCGTCGTACGGAGAGATCAGCACCATGCGTGCCTCAGGAAGCGTGATCGAGGCGAGCTGCTGCAGCGGCGTGGGCGCCCCGTAGTAGTCGACCGTGATGTTCGCGAACATCGCGGCGGATGCCTGGCCGCTGCGGATGCCTGCGAAGTTGTCCTTCGCGACTCCCACGGCGTTGTCCATGTGCTCCTCTGCCTCGAGGAGGATCTCGTCAATCACGTGTGCTCCTTGTTCTGCACGGCTCAGGCCGTGACCAGCGTGCCGATTCTCTCACCCACGAGGGCGCGAGTCACGTTCCCCGACTCCTCGAGTCCGAAGACCACCATGGGCATCGCGTTGTCCTTGGCCAGGGAGAACGCGGCGGCATCCATCACGTTGAGGCCCTGGCGAAGCGCGTCCTCGTACGTGACGTGCTCGAGCATGCGCGCGTCCGGGTCCTTGCGCGGGTCTGCGGTGTAGACGCCGTCGACTCCGTTCTTGCCCATCAGCACCTCGGTGCACCGGACCTCGAGCGCGCGCTGCAGGCTGACGGTGTCCGTCGAGAAGTACGGCATGCCCGCGCCCGCGCCGAAGATGACCACGCGGCCCTTCTCCATGTGGCGGACGGCGCGCAGGGGGATGTAGGGCTCCGCGACCTGGCCCATGGTGATGGCCGTCTGGACGCGGGTCGCGACGCCGGCCTGCTCCAGGAAGTCCTGCAGGGCGAGCGCGTTCATGACCGTGCCGAGCATGCCCATGTAGTCCGCGCGCGCGCGCTCCATGCCTCGCTGCGACAGCTCCGCGCCGCGGAAGAAGTTGCCGCCGCCCACCACGATGCAGACCTGCACGCCCTGCTCGACTGCGGCTGCGACCTCGCGCGCGATGCGGTTGATGACGTCGGCGTCGAGGCCCACGGCGCCGCCGCCGAACATCTCGCCCGACAGCTTCAGCAGAACGCGCCGCATCCCCGGGGAATCGCCGGTGTCCGGAATCACGGTGGTGGACTCGGACATCGGCTCCTCCTGGGGTTGCGGCGCGCTGCTGGAAGTGGGGTCTCCTGCCTGGAAGCCTATGCTCCCACGCGGAAGCGGGTGAAGGCCGAGACCTCGCCGCCGGAGTTGTCGATGACCTTGCCGACCGTGGTCTTCGGGTCCTTCGCGAACGCCTGGTCCACCAGCGTGTTCTCCTTGAAGAAGCCGTTCAGGCGACCCTCGACGATCTTGGGCAGAGCCTGCTCGGGCTTGCCCTCCGCCTTCGCGGTCTCCTCGGCCACGCGACGCTCGTTGGCGACGACGTCCTCGGGGACGTCCTCACGCACCAGGTAGGTGGGCGAGTACGCCGCGATGTGCATCGCGATGTCGCGAGCGACCTCGCCGGCCTTGGCGTCCGAGCCCACGAGCACGCCCACCTGCGCCGGCAGGTCCTTGTTGGTGCGGTGGAGGTACTCGGTGACGACGGGAGCCTCGACGCGAGAGACGCGACGCAGGACGATCTTCTCGCCCAGGATGCCGGCCTCGGCGTCGATGACCTCCTGCAGGGACTTGCCGTCCACGTCGATCGCGAGCGCGGCCTCAGCGGAGTCGGCGCCTGCGGCGACGACCGTCGCGAGCACCGAGTCCGCGAGCGCCACGAACTTGTCGTTCTTGGCCACGAAGTCGGTCTCGGAGTTAAGCTCGATCAGCGTGCCGACCTGGCCGCCGTCGGCGTCCTGGATCGACGCGGCGACGAGACCCTCGGAGGCCGAGCGGCCCTCGCGCTTGGTGACGCCCTTGAGGCCCTTGACGCGGAGAATGTCGACCGCCTTGTCGAGGTCGCCCTCGGCCTCGTCGAGAGCCTTCTTGACGTCGAGCATGCCGGCACCCGTGCGCTCGCGGAGCGCCTGGATGTCAGCCACGGTGTAGTTCGCCATGTGCGGTTCCCTTACTTCTCGTCGGCGGCGGCGGCCTCGTCGGCCTTGTCCGCAGCCTTGGTGGTCTTCTTCTTGGCGGGCGCCTTCTTGGCCGGAGCCTTCTTGGCGGGCTTGGCCTCGTCAGCCGCGGGGGCCTCCTCGGCCTTCTCCTCGGCCTTGTCCTCGATCGCCTCGGCCTTGTCCTCGGTCGCCTCGGCCTTGTCGTCGGCCTTCTCAGCCGGCGCATCGGCCTTCTCGTCGGCCCTCTCGTCGGCCTTGCCGTCGAGCAGCTCCTGCTCCCACTCGGCCAGCGGCTCCTCGGTGCCCTCGGCGTCCGCCTCGTCACCCTTCGGGGTGTGGCGGATGCGCACGCCCTCGGCGACCGCGTCGGCGATCACACGGGTGAGCAGGCCGACGGCGCGGATGGCGTCGTCGTTGCCGGGGATGCCGTAGGCGACCTCGTCCGGGTCGCAGTTCGAGTCGAGGATGCCGACGACGGGGATGCCCAGCTTGCGGGCCTCGTCCACGGCGAGGTGCTCCTTGTTGGTGTCGACGATCCACACGACGGACGGCGTCTTGGCCATGTCGCGGATGCCGCCCAGGGTCTTGTCGAGCTTGTCCTTCTCGCGGCGCAGGCCCAGGAGCTCCTTCTTGGTGCGACCGGAACCGGCCACATCGTCGAAGTCGATCTCCTCGAGCTCCTTGAGGCGCGAGATGCGCTTGCTCACGGTCTGGAAGTTGGTGAGCATGCCGCCCAGCCAGCGCTCGTTGACGTAGGGCATGCCCACGCGCTTGGCCTGCTCGGCGATGGTCTCCTGCGCCTGGCGCTTGGTGCCGACGAAGAGCACGGTGCCGCCGTGGGCGACGGTGTCGCGCACGAACTCGTAGGCGGCGTCGATCTTGGACAGCGACTGCTGCAGGTCGATGATGTAGATGCCGTTGCGCTCGGTGAAGATGAAGCGCTTCATCTTGGGGTTCCAGCGGCTGGTCTGGTGTCCGAAGTGGACGCCCGAGTCGAGCAGCTGGCGCATGGTGACGACGGCCATGGCTGTTCCTGTTCTGCACGCGCGTGCGCGTACTGGTGTTCTGGGCGGGACGGGGCCCGCTTGTTCGGTTGACGATGCGTGCCCCCGCGGGCCGCATCCCTGGCACCAACGCGGGTCGACACCGAACTTGCGTTCGGACCTCGCCTTCCCGGCGCGCTCCCTGCCGGCTGACCGGTGGGCGGCGCGAATGGCGCGCGATGTCATCCGGGCATGCCGGATGCAGGGACGATCATACCTGACCGGGGCGGTCGCACGCGACCCAGCATGGGCGGTTGCGGGCAACCCGGAGTGGGGGCCGCTGCTGTTCAGCAGCGCACCCGCTGCCGTCCCCAGGCCAGCGCACGCCCCCATCGTCCCCCACCCGGCGCGCACTCCGTGGCGAAGCCTCACTCACAGCCGCTGGAATCGTCCACGGAGGTGAGAGCGATGCGCACACCATGGTGGATGGTGCTGGTGGCGGCGGCAGCCTTGGCGGTCGGGACGATGCAGGCTCCC
>NZ_CAJXJX010000144.1 GCF_913055775.1 uncultured Demequina sp.
GATCGCGGTGGCGTCGCCGGTGCGCATCATGGTGCCGTCGTCGTTGACCATCTCCGCGATCACGCCCACGGGCTCGAGCCCCGCGAGGCGGCACAGGTCCACCGCCGCCTCGGTGTGGCCCGGCCGGTGCAGCACTCCCCCGGCGACGGCGCGCAGCGGCAGCACGTGACCGGGCCGGATGACGTCGTCCACGCCCGCGTCAGGGTTCGCCAGCACCGACAGCGTGCGATGACGGTCTGCGGCCGAGATGCCGGTGGTGACGCCCTCGGCGGCGTCGACCGACACCGTGTATGCGGTGCGGCGGGGGTCCTGGCTGTTCGGGACCATCAATGGGAGATTCAACTGGTCCGCGCGTGGCCCGGGCATGGGAGCGCACAGGTACCCGCTCGAGTGGCGGATGCCCCACGCGACCCATTCGACCGTCGAGGTCTGCGCGGCCATGATGAAGTCCGCCTCGTTCTCGCGGTGGTGCGAGTCCGCCACCAGCACCGGCTTGCCCGCGCGGAGGTCGTCGAGGGCGCGCTCGACCACCTCGCGAGTGTCGCGCGTCATGCGCGCGCCGCCAGCATCGACTCGACGTACTTGCCCATGACGTCCACCTCGACGTTCACGTGATCGCCGATGCGGAGATCGCCCAGGGTGGTCTCGGCGAGGGTCGTCGGGATCAGGGACACGGTCGCGTGAGCGCCGTCGAGGACGGCGACGGTCAGGGAGACGCCGCCGAGCGCGATCGATCCCTTGGGCACGACGTAGCGGACGAGGTCCGCGGGCAGGGCGAACGTGAAGTCGTCCCACTCGTCCTGCGAGTCGCGGGCGATGAGCTCGGCCGTGCCATCCACGTGGCCCTGCATGATGTGCCCGCCCAGGCGGCCGTCCGCGCGGAGGGCACGCTCGATGTTCACGCGACGGCCCGACTCGATCTCGCCGAGCGTGGTGGTCTTGCGCGTGATGCGCATGACGTCCGCGGTCCAGGCCTGAGCGTCATGCCCGGCGACCGTGAGGCACACGCCATCGACGGCGATCGACTCGCCGTGCACGAGGTCGGAGCCGAAGCCCTCGGACCGGATGGTCAGTCGCGATCGGGCGCCGTCGTCGACCACGTCGACGACCGTGCCGACGGCCTCCACAATGCCGGTGAACATCAGACTCCTCTCGGGAACAGCGCGGTGACAAGGGTATCCGCGCCCAAGGCTCTGGATGTCACGCTCTGTCCCCTCAACGCGTCTTCCATCGTCCCGATTCCCAGGTCGGCCACCACGGTGGGGCCGGCGCCCAGCAGAGCCGGAGCGATGTACGCGTGCGCCTCATCCACCAGCCCCTCGCGGAAGAAGGCCGCGAGCACCGTGGGCCCTCCCTCCACCAGGAGCGTGCGCACCTCGCGTGCGTGGAGGGCCTCGAGGACGGCTTCGGGCCGATGCGCCGGTACAGCGACGGCGTTCGTGTCACGCCATACCTGGGCACCTGGGGTGGGCGAGTTGCCGATCACGACGCGCAGCGGCTGGTGGCCGGACTCGTGTCCGCCGGGGCGCGCGGAGAGCGACGGGTCGTCCGCGCGCACGGTGCCGGTCCCGACCGCGATGGCGTCGACGGTGCCGCGAACCTGGTGCGCGTGCTCACGCGCCTCATCTCCCGTGATCCAGAACGAGGTGCCATCGGCGGCCGCCATGCGACCGTCGAGCGTCGCGGCCCACTTGGCGATCACGTACGGGCGCCCCAGGCGCATGGCCGCGTGCCAGCGGCGAGTGAGCGCTGAAGCGGCGGCGTCGGGCGCGTGGACGGCCGCGATGCCCCTCCCGAGCAGGACGCCCGCCCCGCCCCCGGAGGTGCCGCCCGGGTCCGCGACGGCGAACCTCACCGCACCGATCCCGGCCTCGGTGAGCGCATCGACGCACGGTCCGGTGCGGCCGGTGTGGGAACAGGGCTCCAGGGTCACGACGGCGGTTGCACCGCGCACGTCCGCTCCCGCGCTCGCGGCATCACGCAGAGCCTCGACCTCAGCATGGGCGGTGCCCGCCCCCCGGTGCCACCCCTCCCCCAGCACGTCGCCCCGTTCGGACAGGATCACGCACCCCACCCGCGGGTTCGGACCGTTCTCAGGGCCCCGCGTCGCGAGGGAGACGGCCCGCGCCATGGCTTCGGCCGCGGACAGCGGTCCCGCCTGCTCAGGCATGCGCCGTGCGCGCGGCGGCGGCGAGGGCGCGCAGGGCCTCGATCTCCGAGGTGCGATCCTCGGCGCCGTAGACGGCAGAGCCCGCCACGAACACGTCGCAACCCGCTGCCGCCGCCGTCTCGATCGTGTCGCGCGCAATGCCGCCGTCGGTCTGGAGCCACAGGGACGGCTGATCGCGGTCCGCGGCGGCTCGGAGAGCCTCGAGCTTGGGCATCATGTCCGGCATGAAGGCCTGGCCGCCGAACCCGGGCTCGACGGTCATCACCAGGACCATGTCGAACTCGGCGAGCTGATCGATGACCACGTCGACCGGCGTGCGCGGCTTGAGGGCGATCGACGCCCGCGCTCCCAGCGAGCGCAGGTCCCGCGCGATCCCCACCGGGTCCGCTGCGGCCTCGTAGTGGAAGGTCACCGAGGACGCGCCGGCCTCGGCGTAGCGCGGGGCCCACCGGTCGGGATCCTCGATCATCAGGTGAGCGTCCACGGGCAGCGGCGACACCTCGGCGATGCGCTCGACGACGGGCAGGCCCAGCGTCAGGTTGGGCACGAAGTGGCCGTCCATGACATCGACGTGCAGCCAGTCGGCGGCTGCGACCGCGGTGATGTCCCGCTCGAGGTTGGCGAAGTCTGCCGAGAGGATGGACGGAGCGATCTGGATGCCCATGGACCGAGCCTAACGCGCGGTCGGCGCCGCCACGGTCCCGAACGCGAGCGTGCCCCGGGGACCGGTCACGCGGGGTCGCGCTCGAGAAGGGCGAGGTACATGGCGTCCGTGCCGTGCGCGTGGGGCCACAGCTGCACGTGCGGGCCGGCGCCCCACTCCCCCGCCTCGGTTCCCGTCAGGGACGCCACCGCGGACCGCGCGTCGACTGCGGTCAGCGCGCTGCCGTCCACGACCTCTCGCGTCTCCGCCACAAGCGGCGAGCAGGTGACGTAGGCGATCACGCCGCCGGGCGCCAGCAGCCGCTCGGCGTTGGCGAGCAGGGCGCGCTGCAGCTCGACCAGCGCGGGGACGTCGTCCTCTCCCCGGCGCCACCGCGCCTCGGGTCGCCGGCGCAGCGCCCCCAGCCCCGTGCACGGCGCGTCGAGCAGGATGCGATCGTACGCCGCGGACTCTCCCCAGGTCGTGCCGTCGCCGTCGTGGACGGTGACCACTCCCTCGGGCACCGCGCGGACCGAGTCCCGGACCAGGTCTGCGCGATGGGCGTGGAGCTCGACGGCGTCGAGGAACGCTCCGGACTGGGCGGCGAGCGCGCCCAGGAGTCCCGCCTTGCCACCCGGGCCTGCGCACAGGTCGAGCCAGCGCTCGCCCGCAGCGACCTTCCGGTGCGACACCAGGGCGCCGGCGACCACCTGACTGCCCTCGTCCTGCACGGCGGCCGTGCCGTCGGCGACGGCGCCGAGGTCTCCGGGCCGGCCCCCGGGCAGCGTGACGGCCCACGGCGACAGAGCGCCGGCCTCGCCCCCCGCATCGGCCTCCAGGACGTCGCGCTCGACGAGCCCGGGCCGTGCCACGAGCGACACGCGAGCGGGCACGTTGTCGGCGGCCAGCAGCTGTTCGGTCTGTCCGGCGCGCCCGTCCGCGACAAGCGCCTCCTCGAGCGCGCCGATGACCCACTCGGGGTGCGAGTGGCGCACCGACAGGGCGTGCCGCGAGTCGCCCGCCGCCACCACCGCGAGCCACGCATCGAGGTCACGCTCGGTGATGCGGCGCATGATGGCGTTCGCGAACTTGGCGGCGCCCACGCCCGCGTGGCGCCTCACCTGGTCGACCGTCTCGTTGACGGCGGCGTGGGCGGGCACCCGCATCGACAGCGCCTGGTGCGCGCCCAGCCACAGGCAGATCCGCACCGAGTTGTCGACCGACTCGACCGGTCGCTTCGCAGCCGAGGAGATGATCGCGTCGTAGAGCAACTCCATCCGCAGCGAGCCGTAGGCGAGTTCGGTCGCGAAGCCCGCATCCCGACCCTCGATTCCCATCTGCGTCAGGATCTTGGGCATCTGCAGGTTCGCATAGGCCTCGTCGTAGACGACGGCCTCGATGCACATGAACGCGGCCTCACGGGGCGACGGCAGCCGCTTCATGGTGCCGGGGCCCACGGGCTTGCGCTTCTTGGTCTTGCTCACGACTCTCCCAGGATCGGTGTCTCCGGCAGCCGCGCGCCGCGGTGCCATGCTGCTGCCTCGGTTCGGGGCTTGCCCGCGGGCTGCACCCAGGTCAGCTCGACCGGGTGGCCGCCGGTGCCGACCAGGATCGCACCCTGCTCGGCACGCACCTGACCGGGAACCGTGCCGGCCAGGTCGGAGCGCGGACGCACCGGCCCCAGCTTCAGTGGCGTGCCGTCGGGCAGCGTGGTCCATGCGCCCGGCGCCGGGGTGCATCCTCGGATCTGCCGGTCGACCACGTGGGCGGGCCGCTCCCACACGACGTACGCGTCCTCGCGCGAGAGCTTGGCCGCGTGGCTCACCCCGTCGGCGGGCTGCTCCGCCGGTGCGGCGTCGCCTGCGCCCAGGGCCTCGATGGCTTGGACCAGCAGCGGTGCTCCGGCATCGCCGAGCCGCTCGAGAAGGCTCCCGGCGGTGTCGTCGGCCCGCACGGGCTCGACCATGGAGCCGATGATCGGGCCGGTGTCCATGCCCGCGTCGAGCAGGAAGGCCGTGGCTCCCGTGACCTCGTCGCCCGCCATGATCGCCCGCTGCACCGGCGCGGCGCCGCGCCAGGCCGGCAGCAGGGAGAAGTGCAGGTTGACCCACCCATGCGTGGTCGCCGCGAGCAGGTCTGGCTTGAGGATCTGCCCGTAGGCCACGACCGCCGCAGCGTCCGCCCCCAGCGCGCGCATCTCTTCGATGAATGCGGGATCGGAGGCCTTCGCCGGAGTGTGGACGGGGAGTCCCCGCTCGAGGGCGTGTGCCTTGACGGGTGACGGGTGGAGGTCCCGACCGCGCCGACCGCGGGCGTCCGGCTGAGTCACGACGGCGACGACCTCGTGGCGCGACGCCAGGGCTTCGAGACTGGGCACCGCGATCTCGGGTGTGCCGGCGAAGATCAGGCGCATGCGTCCATCGTAGGGCCGGCGACAGCGGTCGAGGTCGCGGTCACGTCGGCAGCTCGAGCGGGCCGTCGACCCGGATGCGCAACTCGCTCCTGTCGCGCGACAGCTGCTGCTGGGTGGCGCGGAGCGCGTCGACCACGTCCTGAGCGCGCGAGCGTGGCAGCAGCACCCCGGCGCCCTCCGGTCGCGCCACCGTTGTCACGCCGCCATTGCCGTCCTCGACCCCGGCGGCGGCCAGCGCCCGCGCGACCACGTCGGGAGCGCCGGTGACGGTCACGTAGCGCCGATGCGGCGGCAGGCCAAGCGAGGAGCGCTCACTGAACGCGACTTCCGCCGCGGCCGCCGGGCTCCAGGTGCTCAGCGCGCGAGCGACGGACGGCGGGAGCTCCCCCACCACCGAGACCGCGCCGCCCTCACGGCGGCTCCGGCACAGCGCCGCGGCGCTCAGCCACCACCGCAACGCCTGGAGCTCGCCTCCCAGGCCCGTGCCGGCGGGCACGCCCGCGCTGGTGATGACCATGTGGAGGTAGCCGCCGCGCACGGCAGGAAGCGCTCCCGGCGTGGCGAGCACCACGCCCCCGGCGACCTCGAAGTCCGGGGACACCCCGGCCGCCGCCGTCGAGACGGTCAAGGGGATCTCGCCGAGCATGCGTGCGAGCTGCTCCGCGACGAGCGAGGCGCCTTGGCGCACGTGCTTGAGCGCGCTCCCGTGACACTCCGGGCAGTGCCAGTCCGGCTGTGGGTGACCCTGGTCGATGCATCGTGGGGGCACCCCGCGGGCCGGCACCTCGAGCATCGATTCGCACTCGACGCACAGCGCCCACGCGTCGCACCGGGCGCACGCGGCGCCCCGGACGTACCCCGCCCGCGGCACCAGGATCGCGACGGGGCCACGCTGCGCGGACTCCCTGACCGTGCGCCAGACGCTTCCCGGCATCCAGTGCCAGCCGGCGCCCCCCTCGGCATCGCGGCGTTCCGTGGTGACGATGTCGATGGTCGGCACCGCGTCTCGCACGGCGCCGCGGTCAGAGCGGGCCCAGCGCGCCCAGCCCGACGCCACCAGCGACGCGGCATCGACGCTGAGCGCATAGCCGCCGATGAGCAGCGCCGCGCCGCCCTCCGAGACCTCAGCGA
>NZ_CAJXJX010000145.1 GCF_913055775.1 uncultured Demequina sp.
TGGTCCGGTCGACTGAGCGCTCGCGGGCCCGCTGACGCCCGCGGCGGCGGCATTTGCGCGCAGCGGCCTCGGTCCCGTACCATTGCAGGGCCCAAGACCGCCGGTCGTCGGGCCCGGGCAACCGGGAACGGCCGAAGCTCCGCAGCAGCGGGGACCAGCGCAGGTGAGATCGACAGCGTTCGAGCGCACTCATGGGCGACCTTCGGGTCGCCTTTCGCATGTGCGGCCGATGCGCGTGCCGGCCCCGCCTGTGCGGGGCCTTTCTGCTTCCCGGGTCGGGACGCCTCCGTGAGGAGGCGACGGTGGTCACCCGAAGGAAGGACAACTATGGCGACGCCAGACAAGGTGGCGGCAGTCAAGGAGCTCGCGGACGCGTTCCGTGAGTCCAGCGCTGTCGTGGTCACCGAGTACCGCGGTCTGTCTGTCCCGCAGCTCGCCGAGCTGCGCGGAAAGATCCGTGGCGCCGCGACCTACACGGTCGCGAAGAACACTCTGACGGCGCTCGCGGCCAAGGAAGCCGGCGTGGAGGGTCTCGACGACCTCTTCGTGGGTCCCACGGCCATTGCATTCGTCACCGGCGATCCGGTGGAGGCTGCAAAGGGTCTGAAGGAGTTCGGCAAGGACAACGAGGCGCTCGTCATCAAGGGCGGCGTGCTCGATGGAAATGTCATCTCGGCTGACGAGATCAACAAGCTCGCAGACCTCGAGTCCCGTGAGGTCCTGCTCGCCAAGGCAGCCGGCGCCATGAAGGCGTCGCTGTTCAGCGCGGCATACCTGTTCCAGGCACCGCTCGCCCAGGCGGCGCGTGCTGTCGACGCCCTGCGTGCCAAGCAGGAAGAAGCGGCCTAAGCGGTCGCGATCCCCATCGCAAGAACCTGCTGCCACGCAGCACGAAAGTTAGGAAAACATCATGGCTAAGCTCTCCACCGAGGAGCTCATCGAGCAGTTCAAGGAGCTCTCGCTCATCGAGCTGTCCGAGTTCGTGAAGGCGTTCGAGGAGACCTTCGAGGTCACCGCCGCCGCCCCGGCCGCTGTGGCCGTTGCCGCCCCGGGTGCCGCTGGCGGCGACGCCGGTGCCGCCGTCGAGGAGAAGGACGAGTTCGACGTCATCCTCGCGGCCGTCGGCGACAAGAAGATCCAGGTCATCAAGGAGGTGCGCGCGCTCACGTCGCTCGGCCTCGGCGAGGCCAAGGCGCTCGTAGACGAGGCTCCCAAGCCCGTCCTCGAGGGCGCGAAGAAGGAGGACGCGGAGAAGGCGAAGGAGCAGCTCGAGGCTGCCGGCGCCACCGTCGAGCTCAAGTAACTCGACACCGCATCCCGCGCGAAGGCCGGGTCGCCCGTCAGGGCGGCCCGGCCTTCGCCGTTTCCGGCCGCATCGTGCCTTACCGGGCCACCGCATCGGCCCGCCGTACCGGGCCCGCCTTCCCGGTGGGGGTGCCGCCCGCAGGGCCGATGCGTGGGTCGCCTGAGGTGGGGGAGTAGGCTTGAGGTGCAGGGGCAGCCCCGTCAGGTCACGAAACGGTGACGACACGGTGCGTCTCCCTTGACGGGATCGCGAGACCCGGTGGACAATCGCGCGCCTGGCGGCTATCGTTGGTAGTTGCGCTGTCTATGCCCTGCCCTCATATGCCTACCTGGCGTGCGTCCGCTCTGAGAGTGGCTTCGCCCCAGGGTCCGGTGGAGCCGTGGTCTGAGACGCGCGTCACGCACGCTATCAAAAGGGAAGGACCCGCCCTTGGCTGCCTCGCGCACCCCCTCGGCAACTGCCATCGCCAACCGTTCAGCATCTCCGCGCATCTCGTTCGCACAGATCGATGAGCCCATCGAGGTTCCCAACCTGCTGGGAATCCAGACGGAGAGCTTCGACTGGCTCGTCGGAAACGCCGCCTGGCAGGCGCGCGTTGCGACCGCTCAGAAGGAGGGGCGCGACGACGTCCCCGAGATCGCCGGTCTCCAGGAGATCTTCGACGAGATCTCCCCGATCGAGGACTTCGGCCAGACGATGTCGCTGAGCTTCTCGGACCCGTACTTCGAGGAGCCGCGCCACACTCCTGAGGAGTGCAAGGAGAAGGACTTCACCTACGCCGCCCAGCTGTTCGTGACTGCAGAGTTCATGAACAACACCACCGGCGAGATCAAGTCCCAGACCGTCTTCATGGGCGACTTCCCGCTCATGACCCCCAAGGGCACGTTCATCGTCAACGGCACCGAGCGCGTGGTCGTCTCGCAGCTGGTCCGTTCGCCGGGCGTGTACTTCGAGCGCACCCCCGACAAGACGTCGGACAAGGACATCTTCACCGCGAAGCTGATCCCGTCGCGCGGCGCGTGGCTCGAGTTCGAGATCGACAAGCGCGACGCCGTGGGCGTGCGCGTCGACCGCAAGCGCAAGCAGCCGGTCACGCTGTTCCTCAAGGCGCTCGGCATGACCGACGAGCAGCTCGCGGACGAGTTCAAGGACTTCCCCGCGATCCTCGAGACCCTCGAGAAGGACACCGTCCACTCGCAGGAGGAGGCGCTCGTCGACCTCTACCGCAAGCTGCGTCCGGGCGAGCCCCCCACGGTCGAGGCGGGCCAGAACCTGCTCGACAACTTCTACTTCAACGCCAAGCGCTACGACCTCGCGAAGGTCGGCCGCTTCAAGCTCAACAAGAAGCTCAAGGTCGGCAAGGCCCTGGGCGACTCGGTGCTGAGCCTCGACGACGTCGTCGCCACGGTGAAGTACGTCGCCGCCGCGCACGCCGGCCACGCGACCTTCGAGTCCCTCGCGGGCACCGTCGAGGTCGAGACCGACGACATCGACCACTTCGGCAACCGCCGCATCCGCGCGGTGGGCGAGCTGGTGCAGAACCAGATCCGCACCGGGCTGTCGCGCATGGAGCGCGTGGTTCGCGAGCGCATGACGACTCAGGACGTCGAGGCCATCACGCCGCAGACCCTGATCAACACGCGTCCCGTGGTCGCCGCGATCCGCGAGTTCTTCGGCACGTCGCAGCTGTCGCAGTTCATGGACCAGAACAACCCGCTCGCGGGTCTGACCAACAAGCGCCGCCTCTCGGCGCTCGGCCCCGGCGGCCTCTCGCGTGACCGCGCCGGCATGGAGGTCCGTGACGTCCACCCGTCGCACTACGGCCGCATGTGCCCGATCGAGACCCCTGAGGGTCCGAACATCGGTCTGATCGGTGCGCTCGCGACCTACGGCCGCGTGAACCCGCTCGGCTTCGTCGAGACCCCCTACCGCAAGGTCATCAAGGGCAAGGTCTCGGACAAGGTCGACTACCTGACCGCGGACGACGAGGACCACTTCGTCATCGCCCAGGCGAACGCCGAGCTGTCGGACGACAACTCGTTCGCCGAGGAGCGCGTCCTGGTCCGCTCGAAGGGTGGCGAGGTCGAGTTCGTGCCCCGCGACGCCGTGGACTACATGGACGTCTCGCCGCGCCAGATGGTGTCGGTCGCGACGGCCCTGATCCCGTTCCTCGAGCACGACGACGCCAACCGTGCGCTCATGGGCGCCAACATGCAGCGCCAGGCTGTGCCGCTGGTCCGCTCCGAGGCGCCGCTTGTCGGCACCGGCATGGAGCGCCGTGCGGCGATCGACGCCGGCGACGTGGTCGTGGCCACCAAGCCCGGCGTCGTCACCGAGGTCAGCTCTGACCTGGTCACCGTCGCCAACGACGACGGCACCACCGGTTCTTACCGCATCTCGAAGTTCCAGCGCTCGAACCAGGGCACCAGCTACAACCAGCGGGTGCTCGTGGACGAGGGCGACGCGCTGGTCGAGGGCTCGGTCATCGCCGACGGTCCGTCGACGGACAACGGCGAGCTCGCGTTGGGTCGCAACCTGCTCGTGGCGTTCATGTGCTGGGAGGGCCACAACTACGAGGACGCGATCATCCTGTCGCAGCGCCTCGTGGAGGACGACGTCCTGTCCTCGATCCACATCGAGGAGCACGAGGTCGACGCCCGCGACACCAAGCTGGGCCCGGAGGAGATCACCCGCGACATCCCCAACGCCTCTGAGGAGGTCCTCGCGGACCTCGACGAGCGGGGCATCGTGCGCATCGGCGCCGAGGTCCGCGCGGGCGACATCCTGGTCGGCAAGGTCACGCCCAAGGGCGAGACCGAGCTCACCCCGGAGGAGCGCCTGCTGCGCGCCATCTTTGGCGAGAAGGCGCGCGAGGTGCGCGACACCTCGCTGAAGGTCCCCCACGGCGAGTCGGGCACCGTCATCGGCGTGCGCGTGTTCACCGAGGAGGACGGCGACGACCTGCCTGCCGGCGTGAACGAGCTGGTGCGCGTCTACATCGCCCAGCGCCGCAAGATCCAGGAGGGCGACAAGCTCGCTGGACGCCACGGCAACAAGGGCGTCATCTCCGTGATCCTGCCCCAGGAGGACATGCCGTTCCTCGAGGACGGCACCCCCGTCGACGTGATCCTCAACCCGCTGGGCGTGCCCGGCCGCATGAACGTCGGCCAGGTGCTCGAGACCCACACGGGCTGGGTGGCCAAGCACGGCTGGGACGCCACGGACGTGAAGGACGACTGGGCCAAGCGCATCCCCGCGGCCGCCAAGAAGTCCGAGCCGGGCACCCCGGTCGCGACGCCGGTGTTCGACGGTCTGCAGGAGCAGACGCTGGTCAACCTGCGCTCGACCATCAACCCGAACCGCGACGGCGACCGTCTGGTCAACGAGGACGGCAAGGCGCGGCTCTTCGACGGCCGCTCCGGCGAGCCGTTCCCCGAGCCGGTGGCGGTGGGCTACAAGTACATCCTGAAGCTCCACCACCTGGTGGACGACAAGATCCACGCCCGCTCGACCGGTCCGTACTCGATGATCACGCAGCAGCCGCTGGGCGGAAAGGCCCAGTTCGGCGGCCAGCGCTTCGGCGAGATGGAGGTGTGGGCACTCGAGGCGTACGGCGCTGCCTACGCGCTCCAGGAGCTGCTGACCATCAAGTCGGATGACGTCGTGGGCCGCGTGAAGGTGTACGAGGCCATCGTCAAGGGGCAGAACATCCCCGACCCGGGCCTGCCGGAGTCCTTCCGGGTGCTCATGAAGGAGATGCAGTCGCTCTGCCTGAACGTCGAGGTCCTCAACTCCGAGGGTCACGTCGTCGAGATGCGCGAGTCCGAGGAGGACGCGTATCAGGCCGCCGAGTCTCTCGGCATCTCCCTGTCCAGCCGCCCGGACGCCTCCAGCGTCGACGAGATCTAAGAAGAGGGAATCGAACGAATGCTTGACGTCAACGAGTTCGGCGACCTGCGCATCGGCCTGGCGACCGCGGAGGACATCCGCACCTGGTCCCACGGCGAGGTGAAGAAGCCTGAGACGATCAACTACCGCACCCTGAAGCCGGAGAAGGACGGGCTCTTCTGCGAGAAGATCTTCGGTCCCACCCGCGACTGGGAGTGTGGCTGCGGCAAGTACAAGCGTGTGCGCTACCGGGGCATCATCTGCGAGCGCTGCGGCGTCGAGGTGACCCGCTCGCGCGTGCGTCGTGAGCGGATGGGCCACATCGAGCTCGCCGCGCCCGTGACCCACATCTGGTACTTCAAGGGCGTGCCTTCGCGCCTGGGGTACCTCCTCGACCTGGCCCCCAAGGACCTCGAGAAGGTCATCTACTTCGCCGCCTACATGGTGACCGAGGTGGACGAGGACGGCCGTCACGAGGACCTTCCGAAGCTCCGCAACGAGATCGAGAAGGAGAAGAAGCTCATCGCGGGCCAGCGCGACGCGGACATCAACACCCGCGCCGAGAAGCTCGAGAAGGACCTCGCGGAGCTCGAGGCCGAGGGCGCCAAGGCCGATGCCAAGCGCAAGGTCAAGGACGGCGCGGAGCGTGAGATGGCGAACCTGCGCAAGCGCGCGGACGCCGAGATCGACCGCCTCGACCAGGTCTTCGACCGGTTCGCGAACCTCAAGGTCCAGGACCTCGAGGGCGACGAGCTGCTGTACCGCGAGCTCTCGCGCCGCTACGGCTCGTACTTCAAGGGCTCGATGGGCGCCGAGGCGATCCAGAAGCGCCTCGAGACCTTCGACCTCGAGACCGAGGCGGAGAACCTGCGCGACATCATCGCGAACGGCAAGGGACAGCGGAAGACCCGCGCGCTCAAGCGCCTCAAGGTCGTCAACGCGTTCCTCACGACCACCAACTCGCCCGCGGGCATGGTGCTCGACGCCGTCCCGGTGATCCCGCCGGACCTGCGTCCGATGGTCCAGCTGGACGGGGGCCGCTTCGCGACTTCCGACC
>NZ_CAJXJX010000146.1 GCF_913055775.1 uncultured Demequina sp.
GAGCAGGATGATGAGCACTACGACGAGCGCGACGAGCAGCAGGATGCCGTCGATCCCCGCGAACGCTTCGAGCAGGTCGGCGAGCACGCCGAGCGCGCCCGTGAGGTGGCCGTCGAGCTCGGTGTCGACCTCGGCCCAGGTGGCTCGGATGGTCTCTGCGACGAGTTCCCCGAGCGAAGCCTCGCCCACCGTCTCCTCGAGAACCTCGGCGTCGATGCCGAACGCGACCAGGGCGGCCTCTCCGTCCTCCGACGGCACCACCTGCGGCGCGGATTCTCCGGCCGGCGGCGACAGCACGTCTCCCACCGTGCGTCCCTGGTCGTCGCCCTCGATCGGCGTCGCGATGACCTCAGCGACGAACTCCTCGACGGTCGCGATGTCCTGTGGACCCGTGATGCCGTCGACGACGAAGATCCCCGGTACCGCTTGCGCCGGCATGAACTCCGCCTGGAGTTCCGCCGCCTGGGTGGATTCCGCGGACGACGGGAGGAAGGCCGCGGCATCGTTCTCCTGGACCTCGGAGAGCTTCCCGAAGGTCTGACCGCCTGCACCTCCCACTGCGAGCCAGCCGACGATCACGACAAGGACGATGATGGGCCGCAGCCACGTGCGCGAGGACATTCTCATATCGTGCCCCAACGCACGGGAATCCCTGACCATTCCAGGGGGTTAGCCTGGAGGCCTATGGACATCGTGAACCACGACTTGGGGACCCGCCTGGTGCCGTACCAGGAGGGCTGGGACCTCCAGCGTCGCCTGCACGAGGAACGCGTCTCCGGCGAGCGCCCGGACACGGTCGTGGTGCTCGAGCACGAGAGCGTCTACACCGCCGGTCGCCGCACGGCTTCGTGGGATCGTCCGGCGGACGGCACGCCCGTGGTCGACGTCGATCGCGGCGGCCGCATCACGTGGCACGGGCCGGGTCAACTGGTCGGCTACCCCATCGTGAAGCTTGCCGAGCCCATCGATGTGGTCCGCTACGTCCGTGCTCTCGAGCAGGCGATCATCGACGTGTGCGGCTCCTCCGGGCTGCAGGCGACGCGCGTCGAGGGTCGATCCGGCGTCTGGCTGCCGGCGCAGGGCCTCACCCCTGAGCGCAAGGTGTGCGCGATCGGCGTGCGCGTCGCGCGCGGCGTGACCATGCACGGCTTCGCTCTCAACTGCGAGCCTGACCTCGCCGCGTTCGAGCGCATCGTCCCGTGCGGCATCGCCGACGCCGGAGTCACGTCGCTCAGCCGTGAGCTCGGGAGGCGTGTCACCATCGCCGAGGTGCTGCCGGCAGCCCTGGGATTCCTGGAAAACGCTCTCGCGGACGTACGCTGGGATTCGCGGCCGCCCACAGGCGACGCCGCCAACGTCGCCGAAACCCACAAGGAGACCGTGTGACCATCGCACCCGAGGGCCGCAGGATGCTGCGCGTCGAGGCCCGCAACGCCGAGACCCCGATCGAGCGCAAGCCCGAGTGGATTCGCACCAAGGCGACCATGGGCCCCGAGTATCGGGACATGAAGGCACGGGTGCACGGCCAGGGCCTGCACACGGTGTGCGAGGAGGCGGGCTGCCCCAACATCTTCGAATGCTGGGAGGACCGCGAGGCGACCTTCCTCATTGGCGGCGCGCAGTGCACCCGGCGCTGCGACTTCTGCCAGATCGACACCGGCAAGCCGACCGCGCTCGACCGCATGGAGCCCACCAAGGTCGCGAACTCGGTCGCGCAGATGGGCCTGAAGTACTCGACCGTCACGGGCGTCGCCCGCGACGATCTCGAGGACGGCGGCGCGTGGCTCTACGCGGAGACGGTGCGCAAGATCCACGAGCTCAACCCCGGCACGGGCGTCGAGCTGCTGATCCCCGACTTCAACGCTGACCCTGATCAGCTCGCGGAGGTCTTCTCGTCGCGGCCCGAGGTGCTCGCGCACAACGTGGAGACTGTCCCGCGCATCTTCAAGCGCATCCGCCCGGCCTTCCGGTACGAGCGCTCGCTCCAGGTGATCACCGAGGCGCAGAAGGACGGGCTGGTCACGAAGTCGAACATCATCCTCGGCATGGGCGAGACCTTCGAGGAGGCCGTCCAGGCGCTGCAGGACCTCCACGACGCCGGGTGCGACCTCATCACGATCACCCAGTACCTGCGCCCGAGCCCTCGTCACCACCCCGTCGAGCGCTGGGTCAAGCCCGAGGAGTTCGTCGAACTGTCCGATGCGGCCGAGGAGATGGGCTTCCTGGGTGTCATGTCCGGACCGCTCGTGCGTTCGAGCTATCGCGCAGGCCGGCTGTGGGGCCAGGCGATGACCAGCAAGGGACGCCCGATCCCCGACGCTCTCAAGCATCTCGGAGAGCCCATGGAGGCGCGCCAGGAGGCATCGGCCCTGCTCCCCCGGAGCACGCGCCCCGCCTGCTGACAGCGGACGCTCCCGACCGCGGCGAGCGACTACACTTGGCGCCATCATGGCTAAGGAACCCGAGAAGAAGCCCCGCTGGTACAAGCTGGTCGCGCAGGCCTATAAGGCAACCGCGCCTCACGACAAGTGGCTGCTGCCGCTGATGATCGGCATCCCGGTCCTCGTGATCGGGCTCTCGGTCGTGATCGGCCTGCTGTTCGGCTCGACCATCGTGCTGGTCTACTCGATCATCTTCGGTGTGCTGACCGCAGCACTCGCGGCCATGTACACGCTCACGCGCCGCTTCGAGAAGGTCATGTACGCCCGCATGGACGGCCAGATCGGAGCCTCGCTGTCGATCGCCCAGGGCATCCGCTCGGGCTGGCAGTTCGCGGACGACCCGATCTCGGTCGATCCCCGCGGCCGCTCGATCGTGTTCCGCGGTGTGGGCAAGTCCGGAGTGGTCCTCCTCGCCGAGGGCGGCACCGCCGCTCAGAAGCAGGTCGCCGCCGCCAACCGGCGCATCACGAAGCTGGTGCCCGGAGTCCCGGTGCACGTCATCTACGTGGGCAACCGCGATGGTGATATCCCCCTGGCCAAGCTCTCGAAGGCCATCCGCGGCAACAAGAAGGCGCTGACCAAGAGCGAGCGCGGCGCGGTCATCGCCCGCCTCGACGCGATCGGCGGTCAGAAGCTTCCCGTGCCCAAGGGCGTGGACCCCTTGCGGGCACGCCCCGACCGCAAGGCGATGCGCGGGCGCTGAGCCCGGCGATTCCCACGCGCCCACCGGGCGTGGATGCGTGACAACGGCCGATGCGCGCGCGAGTCGCGCGCAGCCCTGTCAGTCCCGTTCGGGCAGGGTGAGGACGATCTGCGTGCCCTCGAGCCTGACGCCCACCTGAGTGAGGTCGTCGACCCGCGGCAGCCCCGCAGTCGCCGCGGAGCGGTTGGGCCCCACCACGACCACAGCGCACCCAGCCGCCTGGCCGGCCTCGATTCCGGCATCTGTGTCCTCGAACACCACACACCGCGCCGCGTCCACGCCGAGCTCGCGCGCCGCTCGTGCGTAGCCCTCGGGATGAGGCTTGCCGTGCGTCACGTCGTCCGCGCCGATCAGCACGTCGGGCGGCTCGATACCTACCACCCGCAGGCGTGCGCGTGCGGGGTCGGCGAGGGCCGACGTCACCAGTGCCCAGCGCTCCCGCGGCAGCTCCTCGATGAAGGCGACCGCGCCGGCAACCTCGACGACGCCGTCGAAGCGACCCGCCTCCATGGAGTGGATGGTCTCCGTCCACACCCGGACCTGCGCCTCATCGTCCAGGTAGCGTGCGATGGTCGCGCGAGAGGGCCGTCCGTGGGCGAAGGCGCGCACCTCGGCGCCGTCCAGCCCATGGACGTCCGCGAACTCGTTCCACATCGTGTCGACCATGGTCGTCGAGTCCACGAGTGTGCCGTCCATGTCGCACAGCACCGCGTCCACCCGAAGATCAGCCACGAGCGGCTCCTCGGGTAGCGACCAGGCGAGTCCCTGCGGCGCGATCGTGCATGCCGCGTCGCTCCTCGTCCCACACCACGGCGGGGATCACGAGCGCGAGCAGGATCGTGCGCAGCGCCGCCTTGGCGACTCCCACGAACGCGGCGCCGTCGTCGCGCACCACACGCAGGCCCAGGAGCCGGTGACCGATGGTGGTGCCGATGGTCGCGACGAGCACCAGATGCTGAACCGCCCAGATGCCGAGAGTCGCCAGGGGGTCCCCGCCCGTCACGACCCGTTCGACGGCATTCCCGCTCGCCGCGGCCTCGGTGGGAAAGAAGGCCGCGGAGATCAGCAGGCACAGGAGCCAATCGATGCCGAGCCCCACCATCCTTCGCCCCAGGTATGCGCTGGGCGTCGTGGGGGCATCGGGCACCTCCCCATCGTAGCCGCGCTGGGATAGGCTCGGGCACGGCGCCAACGGCGGCACCGCCGCAGTGACGCGCGCCCCCGGGACCCAGGAAACAGTTTCGTAACACAGCATGAACCTGGGGGTAACGGTCCGCCCCTAGGGTGGGCTGTGCTAGCCCTAGCTCACCTGACATTGCAAGGAGCAATCGGATGTTCAAGACTGCCGAAGAGGCAATCGCGTTTGTGAAGGACGAGGCTGTCGAGTACATCGACATTCGCTTCTGCGACCTTCCTGGCGCCATGCAGCACGTCAACGTTCCCGCGGCCCAGTTCGAGACCGTTCTCGAGGATGGCGCGGCGTTCGACGGTTCGTCGATTCGTGGCTTCCAGGCCATCAACGAGTCGGACATGAAGCTGATCGCCGACCTCCAGACCGCGTACCTGGACCCCTTCCGTAAGGCCAAGACCCTCGTCGTCAACTTCTCGGTCGTCGACCCGTTCACGGACGAGCCCTACTCGCGTGACCCCCGCAACGTCGCGTGGAAGGCGCAGGAGTACCTGAAGTCGACCGGTATCGGCGACACCGCGTTCTTCGCCCCCGAGGCGGAGTTCTTCATCTTCGACTCCGTGCGCTTCGACACCAACCAGCACGAGGGCTACTACCACATCGAGTCCTCCGAGGGCTGGTGGGGCACTGGCGAGAAGACCGACCCCGACGGCACTCCCAACCGCGGCTACAAGACTCGCTACAAGGGCGGCTACTTCCCCGTCTCGCCCGGCGACCAGCTCGCCGATCTGCGCGACGAGATCAACACCGTGCTCGGCCAGGTGGGCCTCGAGCTCGAGCGCGCGCACCACGAGGTCGGCACCGCCGGCCAGATGGAGATCAACTACCGCTTCAACACGCTGCTGCACGCGGCCGACGACATCATGAAGTTCAAGTACGTCGTCAAGAACGTCGCATGGAACGCAGGCAAGACGGCCACCTTCATGCCGAAGCCCCTGTTCGGCGACAACGGCTCGGGCATGCACGTGCACCAGTCGGTCTGGAAGGACGGCTCGCCGCTGTTCTACGACGAGTCCGGCTACGGCGGCCTCTCGGACATCGCCCGCTGGTACATCGGCGGCATCCTGAAGCACGCTCCGTCGCTGCTCGCGTTCACCAACCCGACGGTCAACTCGTACCACCGCCTCGTGCCTGGTTACGAGGCGCCGGTTAACCTGGTGTACTCGGCGCGCAACCGCTCCGCCGCGGTCCGCATCCCGATCACCGGCTCGAACCCCAAGGCCAAGCGCATCGAGTTCCGCGCGCCCGACTCGTCCGGCAACCCGTACCTCGCGTTCGCGGCGCTGCTGATGGCGGGCCTCGACGGCATCAAGAACAAGATCGAGCCGCCGGCCCCGGTCGACAAGGACCTGTACGAGCTTCCCCCGGAGGAGCACGCCCAGATCCCGACCGTTCCGGACTCGCTGTCCAAGGTCCTCGACAAGCTCGAGGAGGATCACGCGTTCCTCACCGAGGGCGGCGTGTTCACCGAGGACCTCATCGCCGAGTGGATCGACTACAAGCGCACCAACGAGATCGACCCGCTGCGCTTCCGTCCGCACCCGCACGAGTTCGAGCTCTACTACGACGTGTAAGTCGGAGTGAGCCACAGCAGAACGGGGTCGCCCTCTGGGCGGCCCCGTTCTGCTGTGTCCAGGAAGAGCTGAGGGAGGATCCTTGTCCGACGCAGTGCCCGACCGGGGAGTAGGCGGCTTCGTACGCCGCAACCGCGACGCACTCTGGCTCGAGGTGATCGGCGGCGTCATCCTCGCGTTCGCTGTCTCCGGAGTCATGTTCGCGATCGACGCGGCGCGCGAGAACTCGAGGAACGCGCACG
>NZ_CAJXJX010000147.1 GCF_913055775.1 uncultured Demequina sp.
CGCGATGCGTGAGCACCGCGCATCCCGCCCGAGTCGCTACTTCTTGTCGTCCTCGTCGTCGACGATCTCGGCGTCGACGACGTCGTCCTCGGCGTCCTCGGCGGGCTGCTCGCCCTCCGGAGCGCCACCCTCCGAGCCGGCAGCCGCATCGGCCTGCTGGGCCGCGTACACGGCCTCGCCGATCTTCTGCGCCTTCTCGACCAGGACGTCGTGCTTGGCCTTGATGTCGTCGACGTCGTCGCCCTCGAGCGCAGTCTTGACGTCCGCGATCGCAGTCTTGACGTCCTCCGCGACCTCGGCTGGGACCTTGTCCTCGTTCTCGGACAGGATCTTCTCCGTCGAGTAGGCGAAGGTCTCCGCGTTGTTGCGGGTCTCGGCGTCCTCGCGGCGCTTCTTGTCCTCCTCCGCGTGCTCCTCGGCGTCCTTGACCATGCGCTCGATGTCGTCCTTCGACAGCGCGGATCCGCCGGTCACCGTGATGGACTGCTCCTTGCCGGTGCCACGGTCCTTGGCGCCCACGTGCACGATGCCGTTGGCGTCGATGTCGAAGGTCACCTCGATCTGCGGCACGCCGCGCGGGGCCGGCGCGATGCCGCCCAGCTCGAAGGTGCCGAGCAGCTTGTTGTCGCGCGCGAACTGACGCTCGCCCTGGTAGACCTGCACCAGCACCGAGGGCTGGTTGTCCTCGGCGGTCGAGAAGACCTCGGAGGACTTGGTCGGGATCGCGGTGTTGCGCTCGATCAGGGTGGTCATGACGCCGCCCTTGGTCTCGATGCCGAGGCTCAGGGGAGTGACGTCGATGAGCAGCACGTCCTTGCGCTCACCGGAGATCACGCCGGCCTGGAGAGCGGCGCCCACGGCCACGACCTCGTCCGGGTTGACGCCCTTGTTCGCGTCCTTGCCGCCCGTGAGGTCCTTGACGACGTCGGAGACGGCGGGCATGCGGGTCGAGCCGCCCACGAGCACCACGTGGTCGATGTCGGACAGCGAGATGCCCGCGTCCTTGATGACCTGGTGGAAGGGCTCCTTGGTGCGGTCGATGAGGTCCTGCGTCATCTGCTGGAACTGCGCGCGGGTGAGGCGCGTGTCCAGGTGGACCGGGCCGTTCTCGCCGATGCTGAGGTACTGCAGCGAGATGTTGGTGCTGGTCGCGCTCGACAGCTCCTTCTTGGCCTGCTCGGAGGCCTCGCGGAGGCGCTGCACCGCGGACTTGTCCTTGGCGAGGTCCACGCCCTCGGTGTTCTTGACCTCCTTGATGAGGTGGTCGACGATGCGCTGGTCCCAGTCGTCGCCGCCCAGGCGGTTGTCACCGGCGGTCGCGCGGACCTGGATGGTCGAGAAGTCGTCCTCGTCCTTGCCGACCTCGAGGAGGGACACGTCGAAGGTGCCGCCGCCCAGGTCGAAGACCAGGATGAGCTCGTCCTCCTTGCCCTTGTCGAGGCCGTACGCGAGGGCCGCGGCGGTGGGCTCGTTGACGATGCGCTGGACCTTGAGGCCCGCGATCTCGCCGGCGTCCTTGGTCGCCTGGCGCTCGGCGTCGTTGAAGTACGCGGGGACCGTGATGACGGCCTCGGTGACCTTCTCGCCCAGGTACTCCTCGGCGTCGCGCTTGAGCTTGCCGAGGATGCGGGCGCTGATCTCCTGCGCGGTGTACTTCTTGTCGTCGATCTCCTGCGACCAGTCGGTGCCCATGTGGCGCTTGACCGAGCTGATGGTGCGGTCGACGTTGGTGACGGCCTGGCGCTTGGCGATCTCGCCCACCAGGACCTCGCCGGTCTTCGAGAACGCGACCACCGACGGGGTGGTGCGAGCGCCCTCGGCGTTCGCGATGACGGTGGGCTCGCCGCCCTCCAGCACGGACACCACGGAGTTCGTGGTGCCCAGGTCGATGCCTACTGCTCGAGACATGTGATGTCCTCCTTCTCGTGCGGCCGTCAGGCCGCTCACGTCTGCCGGCTCGGAAGTTGAGCCGCCTGCACTCAAGTATCCGCGCATTGGCGCGCATGTCAAGTTGGGCGAGTGAAAGTTGAGTGAATCGCGCTCAACTGTTGGCGACGCGATGCCCGTGGTCCCCGCTGACGCTCCGCTCTGGTGCCGCGGGACTCTCGACTGGCCCTCGCATCGGCCCTAGGTTGAAGCCATGGAGACCACCGCAGCGGCCGCCCACTTCGCCGCCAAGCTTGCTTTCGAGACCGACCCCTCGGACGTGCACGCCGCCCTGGAGTCGGGAGAGCCGGGATTCGTGCTGATCGACACCCGCGACCAGGTCGCGTGGGACCAAGGACACGCGCGGGGCGCGGTGCACATGCCCAAGCCGGAGATGGCATCCCGCATCCCGGAGTACGCGCCCGGCACGCGCTTCGTCGTCTACTGCTGGGGTCCGGGGTGCAATGGCGCGACTCGCGCGGGACTGATCATCTCGGAGCTCGGGTATCCGGTGAAGGAGATGATCGGCGGCTTCGAGTACTGGGCGCGGGAGGGCATGCCCGTCGACGCGGTCGTGGACAGCGCGACCGTGGACGCGACTCGACTGGCCGACCCCCTCACCGCGCCCGGCGGCGGCGTGAGCTGCGCCTGCTGACGCTGCGCGTTGCCGCCGGCGGGCACAGGACTCGGATGAACTGAGTCTATGAGCTGGACCGCCCGCGCAGCCGGCCCGCGATCGCTCAGTTCATCCGAGTCCCGTGCACATGTGCCGGTTCGGTCCGGCCGTGGGTCCGCGAACGGGAATCGACGCCCTGACACCGCAACCATCCGGCACTTGTGCTCGGCGGCCGGTCTACACCAACTGACCGTCCTCCATTCGAAGGACGCGGGAGGCCATGACCTCGGCCTCGTCCGGGTCATGCGTGACCACCACCGCGGTGGTGCCGGAGGCGAGCAGGATCTCGCGCACGTCCACCGCGAGGCGGCCGCGCAGCTCCGCGTCCAGCGCGGACAGAGGCTCGTCGAGAGCCAGGAGCCGCGGCCCGGGAGCCAGAGAGCGGGCCAGGGCCACGCGCTGGCACTGACCACCTGACAGCTCGGTGACGGCCCGGTCCCCGAAGCCCTCGAGCCCCACCAGCTCGAGCATGTCCGCGACCCGCGACCGCCGCTCGTCGCGCGGCACCCGCGCCATCTCCAGCCCGAAGGCCACGTTGCGCGCCACAGACCGGTGCGGGAACAGCTGCCCGTCCTGGAAGACCATGCCGAACCCGCGCTGGTGGACCGGCGTCGCCGTCACGTCCTCGCCATCCCAGCGAACCGCGCCCGAAGCGAGCGGCACCGTGCCCACGACCGCTGCCAGCAGCGAGGACTTCCCGCATCCGGACGGGCCGAGCAGCGCCACGATCTCGCCCCGCGCGACGGTCAGGGAGACGGTGTCCACGGCGGTCACCGGCGGCGTGCCGGCGTACACCACGGACAGGTCCTCGACGTCGAGCCCGCTCACAGGTCACCTCCCACGGTCGTGCGCATGCGTTCAGCAGTCATCATGATGCCCGCGGTCATCGCGGCGAGCACCACGGACGCGGCGAACGCCATGCCGACGTTCTCGATGCCCGGCCTGCCCAGGAGGCGGTAGATCGCCGTGGGAAGCGTGGGCCGGTCGGGCCGCGCGAGGAAGGTCGTGGCGCCAAACTCCCCGAGCGCGATCGCGAACGCGAAGCCCAGCGACAGCCCGAAGGGCCGTCGCAGCAGCGGCCAGTCCACCTGACGCCAGACGGCCCACGGCGACGCGCCCAGCGTCGACGCGGCGGCGCGCATCGGGGCCGGAATCGCCCGCGCGCTCGGCACCAGGGTGCGTACCACGAGAGGCAGCGCCACCCCCGCCTGCGCCATCGGCACCAGCCACCACGAGCCGCGCAGGTCCACGCCCAGCACGGAACGGTTGAGGGTCAGCAGCATGCCCAGCCCCACGATCACCGCGCTCACGCCCAGCGGCAGCATCACGACGGCGTCCAGCACGGCGGACCGGCGCGAGCGCCGTGTCAGCAGAGACGCCACGATCAGCCCCAGGCCCGTCGCGACCACGGCCGCGATGGTCGCCGTGACCAGGGAGTTGGCGATCGCGGCCGCGACGGTCACCGGAAGCACCGTGCGCGCGGGCTCGCCGAAAAGCGCGATGTAGTGGTCCAGCCCATGCCCGTCGCCGGTGCGCAGCGAACGCTCGACCAGCGCGTAGAGCGGCGCGGCCAGCAGCAGGCCCAGGAGGGCCAGCACGGGCACCACGACCGCGAGATCCCGACGCGTCGCGGGCCGGGTCCCGTCGACCCGGCGCAGCGCCAGCGTCCGGTCGCGCCGCCGCCGCGCCCACGCGCTCGCGGCGAGCGCGACTCCCACGAGCGCCATCTGCGCGATCGCGAGCACGGCCGCGGCTCGCAGGTCCAGGAACTGGTTGACCTGCAGGTAGATCTCGGTCTCGAGAGTGTTGACGCGCGTGCCGCCCAGCACCAGCACCACCCCGAAGGATGTTGCGCAGAACAGGAACACCACGGCGCCCGCCGATCCCACCGCCGGCGCGAGCGCCGGCAGCGTCACGTGCCGCAGTGCCGCCCATCGGTCCGCGCCCAGGGTGCGTGCCGCATCGGCCTGCGCGGGGTCGAGCGCCGCCCACGCGCCGCCCACCACGCGCGTGACCACGATGACGTTGTAGAAGACGAGGGCCAGCACGATCGCCACCCACGTCTGGTCCAGCCCCAGGCCGCCGAGAAGTCCCGAGCGCCCGAACAGCGCCGTGAATGCCGCGCCCACCACGATCGTGGGCAGCACGAACGGCACGGCGGAGATCGCCCGCACCGCGCCCTGCCCGCGCCACCGCAGCCGGTACAGCGCGTACGCGGCCGGCACCCCGAGCGCGAGCGACCCGAGAGTCCCGAGGGTAGCGAGAGTCACGGTGGTGACGACCGCATCGGCCGTCCTGGGGGACGTCACCACCTCGAGGACGCCAGCCGCGTCGAATCCGCCGTCGAACAGCCCGCGCGCGAGGATCGTGGCCAGCGGCCACAGGAAGAACAGCCCCAGGAACGCGAGGGGGACGGCGGCGAGCGCCCACCAGCCCAGGCCGTGGTGCGCTCGCGCCGTTCCCATCGCGGTGCTCAGTTCGCCCTCAGTCGAGGACGATGCCCGTCCACGCCTCGATCCAGCCGTCGCGGCCCGCGGTGATGGCCTCGGGGTCGAGCGTGTGGGGGTCGTCGGCGAGCGGGGCGAACTCGGCCCAGTCGGCCGGGACTTCCACGGTGGATGACACCGGGTACACGTACATGTTCGCGGGAACCGAGGCCTGGAAGTCGTCGGACAGCAGCCAGTCGATCACGGCCTGGCCGCCCACGGGGTTGGGAGCGCCCTCGAGCACACCCGCGTACTCGACCTGGCGGAAGCAGGTGTCGAGCAGAGCCGCCGAGGAGGGCTCGCCGTCGATCACCTCGGACGGCGGGCTCGACGCGTAGCTGAGCACGACCGGGTAGTCGCCGCCGTAGTTGGGCACCGAGAAGTCGGTGAAGTAGGTGTCGGACCAGGAGGCGGTGACACGCAGGTCGTTCTCCGCGAGCGAGCCCCAGTAGTCCTCCCAGCCGTCCTCGCCGAACTCGGCGACGGTCGCGAGCAGGAACGCGAGCCCAGGGGAGGACGTGGCGGGGTTGGTGACGGACAGCAGGCCCGCGTAGGCGGGATCCGCGAGGTCCTCGAAGCCGCTGGGCGCGTCCAGGTCGGACTCCTCGAACCACCCGAGGTCGTAGTTGAGGCACACGTCCGAGTAGTCGATCGCGGTGAGTGCGCTCGAGCCGGGGATGGCGTACGCCGCGGCATCTCCCGCGGCGGCCGCACCGGACTCGTAGTCCGCGAACACGCCCTCGTCGAGAGCGCGCGACGCGAAGGTCGTGTCGACGCCGATCCGGCCGGTATCGAGCGCCATCGCGGTGGTGAACGCCTTGAACGCCGAGCCCAGCTCGTAGACGCCGGTGGTCATGCGGTTGATGCGGTCGGGCTGCAGCGCCTCGGACGGCCGCTCCGGATCGAAATCCGGCACCGACACCATCGCCACCAGCTCGCCGGTGTGCACGTCCATGATCGCCCCTGCGGCCGCCGTGGCCTTGA
>NZ_CAJXJX010000148.1 GCF_913055775.1 uncultured Demequina sp.
TGTTGCGGCGCAGGCGGCCTAGTCCCCGGATGGCCGCCTGCGCCACGTCTTGATGGGCGGCTGCTGTGCCGCCCGACGTCTGCTTCGAGGTTAGGGCGCGCGCGCGGGGCGACGCCGGGACGTTGGTCCCGTCGCGGAGCACCTTGTCAGCCTCGAGGCTTGCCCTAGGATCGGGCCAAGCGACTGAGGGGTTGGCCATGGCGGCTGGACAGGCACTGAGGCAGATGCAGGTGCGCGCGCGACGCGCGGCGGGTTCCGCGACCATCGCGTGCGTCGCGATCGGCGTGCTGGGCATGAGCGCGTGCAGTCCCGCCTCGGACGACGTGGCCGACGAGCCCGCCGCGCCCGCACCAAGCGCCTCGCCCGTCGCATCGCCTACCGCGACGGCGTCCGTCGAGCCCGAGGACCCGCGCTTCGACGACAGCCCCGACGGGATCGCGGACGACGCCCTCCCCGCGCTTGCGACCGAGCGCAGCGATCCGTACCTGGACTACCCGCTGGCCCACGTCATCGAGGACTGGGTGTGGGACGTCGTGGGCGAGGGCTGGGCGGTCGAGGTCGCTGCGATGCAGCAGGAGTACTTCAACGACGAGTTCGTGCAGCCGACCGCGGTGATGTACCTCGTGAGCCCCGAGGACACGCACTTCGAGCTGTTCGAACTGCCCGAGCGTGCCTGGGACGACGCGCGGGTGGTGTCCTGGCGCGAGGACCAGGACGTGGCCATGGTCTGGTGGGCGCGGCCCGACGCGGAACGCGGGCGCACCGGCCACGGCGCCGCAGTCGATCTGGCCACCGGCGAGCTCGACGATCTCGCGTTCGGGGTCTACGGCGAGAGTTCTGAAGACATCCGGTTCATCACGGCGAACGCGCAGGGCGACGAGCTCTGGCGCGCGGAGTCGGAGGCCGGCTTCAAGTACTACCGCTGGAGTGACGGCGCCGACGAGGACGGGTGGGTCGCCTCGGCTCTCGTCGATCAGTTCCCTGACGCTGACGCGGCGGCGGACACCATCGGATGGACAGGACCCGTCACCGCGGAGGACGGGGACAGCGTGCTCCTGCGTGCCGGAGGGCCCTCGGGCGACGGTGGTCAGAGCCTCGTGCTGATGACCTATGCGCTGAGCACGGACACCGTGGAGCGCTTCACGTTCTCGCAGTATCCGGGTTCCGTGCAGTTGATGGATGCGGTGTTCATCGGAGTCGGGGAGGTCGAGGCGACGATGAGCTACCAGGAGGACTCGTTCGACCCCGATGCCCCGTGGACCGAGTACCGCGTGCGCTACGCCATTGACGGCTCCGGCGCGGTCGCCGATGTCCCCGAGGGGTCCGAGACGTGGGCCGATTGGGCGGACCCCTACGTGGGCGTGCGTTTCGGCGAGGCGTCCGACATCGCGCTGGGCGTCGAGTTCTGCGGCTGCTGACGCGCGACCTGCCCAGGTGACCCGCGCATCGGCCCGCCGTGTGGCGTTGATCGCACCAGGCGGATCGTCCCTGGGCGAGCGGCGCGCGGGCCCCTAGAGTTCCGACCATGACCACGATCAAGTCCGCAGAGGTCATCGTCACCTCGCCCGGCCGCAACTTCGTCACGCTGCAGATCACCACCGAGGACGGCACCACCGGCCTGGGCGACGCGACGCTCAACGGCCGCGAGCTCGCGGTCGCCGTCTACCTGGCCGATCACGTGATCCCCCTGCTCAAGGGCCGCGACGCGATGAACATCGAGGACACGTGGCAGTACCTGTACCGCGGCGCGTACTGGCGGCGCGGCCCGGTCACGATGGCCGCGATCGCCGCGGTGGACATGGCGCTGTGGGACATCAAGGCCAAGGTCGCGGAACTGCCGCTCTACCAACTGCTGGGCGGGCAGTCGCGCGTGGGCGCGCTCGCGTACGGCCACGCGTCGGGCCGCGACGTCGAGGAGCTGAAGGACTCGATCCGCGAGCACCTCGAGCTGGGCTACCGGGCCATCCGCGTCCAGACCGGCATCCCGGGTCTCGACTCGGTGTACGGCGTCGCGGCGTCCGCGGGCGGCGACGGCGATCGCTACGACTACGAGCCCGCCCGCCGCGGGACCGGCGCGCGGACCCTGCCCGTCGAGGAGACCTGGGACACCCGGGCGTACCTGCGTCACGTGCCGACGGTGTTCGAGGAGGTCCGCCACGAGTTCGGCGCCGAACTGCCGCTGCTGCACGACGGCCACCACCGGATGAGCCCGCGCGAGGCCGCGCAGCTGGGACGCTCGCTCGAGCCCTACGACCTGTTCTGGCTCGAGGACTGCACGCCCGGCGAGGACCCGACGGCGCTGCGGTACGTGCGCGAGCACACCACCACGCCGCTGGCGATCGGCGAGGTCTTCAACTCGGTGCACGACTACCAGACGCTCATCACCGAGCGCCTGATCGACTACGTGCGCTCCGCGGTCACGCACACCGGCGGCATCACCCACCTGAAGAAGCTCGCGGACTTCGCCTCGATCTACGGCATCCGCACCGGCTTCCACGGGCCCACGGACATCTCGCCCGTGGGCCAGGCCGCGCACCTGCACCTGGACCTCGCGATCCACAACTTCGGGATCCAGGAGTACATGCGGCACTCCGAGGAGACCCTCGAGGTCTTCCAGACGGGGCTTTCCTTCGAGGACGGCAGGCTGCATCCGGGCGAGCGGATCGGCCTGGGCGTGACGCTCGACCGCGACGCCGCGCGCGCCCACGCGTACGAGCCGGCCTACCTGCCGGTGAACCGCCTCACCGACGGCACCGTGCACGACTGGTGACGGGCGTGCGGGCCTGAGCCCGCGCATCGGCCCTCCCCGTCCGGCACTCACCGACCCCTACGCGAGATGGCCGCGCCCTGTCCGGCGCACGCTGGGACTCCCTGCCGGACAGGAGACCGCGACGCCCCAGAGGGGTCGGTGGGTGCCGGACAGGGGGACGGGCTAGATGTTGGGCGACACCGGCGGCTGCTCGACCCACTCGTCCGGGTCGCGCTGTGACGGCGGGTGCACGTCCTGGGTGTCCCGCACTCCGGGCCGCTCCGTCCCGCGCCGGATGACGGCGGCCGTCGCCAGCGCGATGCCCACCATCGCGATCGCCGCGCCAGCGCTCATCCACAGCCCCGCGTGCGCGCCACGCTCGTCCACGAGATAGCCGGCGGCCCACGCGCCGATCGCCACGCCCACGCCCATGCCGATGCGCAGCCACGACATGCCCTCGGTGATCTGATCGCGCTTGACCACCCGCTGCACCACGGTGTCCGCGTTGGTGAGCGTGGGTGCGATCGCGAGTCCGGCCAGGAAGCCCACCACGGCGAACACCAGGAGGTTCGGCGAGAACGCGAGGGCCGTGAAGCCCACGGCGAGGGCCACGGTGCCCAGCACCGTGCGCTTCCACAGCGCCGTCTTCCAGTGGCGCGTGCCGTACAGCAGGCCGCCCAGGAAGGACCCGCCCGCGACGACGCCCAGCACCACTCCGGACCAGCTCTTGTAGCCGAGCTCCTCGGAGAAGCCCACGACGGAGATGTCGAAGGCCCCGAACATCAGCCCCAGCCCGAACGCGATGAACGTCACCGCGATGACGGCGGGCGGGACGCGCAGGCCCAGGCTCGCGCCGCCGGTCTCGGTGCGGGTGGGAGGCTCGGTCGAGCGCTGCGCGAGCAGGATCGTGAGGCCCACCACGGTGCCGACCGTCGAGACCACCAGTCCCGCCGCCGGCCACACGGTGGTCGCGAGGATCGTCGCCAGCGCCGGGCCCGAGATGAACAGCACCTCGTCGAGCGCGCCCTCCAGGGCGAACGCGGTGTGGATGTCCTCGTCGGTGTCGAGGATGTTGGACCAGCGGGCGCGGGTCAGGGAGCCCAGCGGTCCCGTGAGCGACGCGACCGCGACGGCGATCCACAGCACCCACTCAGCGCCCTGGTTCATCGCCGTCCAGATGCCCACGGTCACGCCCACGATGTGAAGCGCCAGCAGCGGCAGCATCGCGGTGCGCTGGCCGATCCGGTCCACGAGGCGCGAGGTCGGCACGGTCTGCAGCGCCCACACCACGATGCCGATCGCGGCGACGCGGCCCGCCATCTCGTAGCTGTCGTACTGGATCTGCACCATCAGGATGAACGAGATGTTGAACATCGCGATGGGGAGCCGGGAAAGCAGGCCCGCGGCGGCGAAGGCCTTCGCGCCGGGGTGACTCAGGATCGAACGATAGGTGGCGAGCACCGTCTCATGCTCTCACCTTCCGGGCCCTGTGCAGGGCCGATGCGGTGGCTCAGGCGCGCGGTTCCGTGGGCGTGTCGGTGGGGTCGCCAGGCGTGTCCTCGCCGCCCAGCACTCCGGGACCCGAGGGGGTATCCGTGGCGGTGGGAGGCGGCAAGGAGTTGCGGTGCCTCGCCCGGCGATCCTGCACTACGAGAGCGGCGGCGCCGCCCACGACCAGGATGGTGGCGAGCGCGAAGCCGCCCCAGCGGAGGAAGGGGCCCCAGTCGATCTGGTCGCTCGCGCCGGCGACGACGACGATCTCGCGGCCCGACGCCAGATCCGCCAGGCCCAGCTCGACGCTGCGCCCGTCGACCTCGCCGGCCGTCGCCGACTCCACGAGACCGGGGAACGTGTAGGTCACCGCGACGTCGACGCTCGACTCGATCAGGCGCAGGTTGGCGTCCGTGACACCCGCCGCGCGCAGGTCGAGGCCCTCGGGCGGCGTCATGGTGACCACGTACTGGTCCTCGGTCAGTTGCACCGATGCGGAGGCGCCGATGCCGGACGCGAGTTCCGCCGCCTCGTTGAACTCGTCGACGGGAAGGTCCGTCGCCGTGATCTCGACGCCCGTGAGGTCGCCTTCGGCGAAGTCCTCGACGGTGATCTGACCCGGGTAGCGAGCCTCGAGGTCCTGCAGCGCCTCGGACGAGTCGACGCCGTCGAGCAGGCCGCCGAGGCCGTCGGAGCCCTCGAGGCCGTCGAGCGGCAGGTCCTGCGAGCCCGCGAAGGACTCCACGGCATCCAGGTCGAACGCGATCACCGAGTGCTGCGAGAAGGTGCCGCCATCCGTGAACGTCGTCTCGACGGTGGACCGCACGCAGCCGGTCAGCAGCACCATGCTCGCTGCGGCGACGGCGAGTGGGCGCACAGCGCGGTTCACGACGAGCGCGGCTCTTCCGCGTCGGGGTCGGCGTCCGCGTCCTCGGCGTCGGCGTCCTCGGCGTCGGCGTCCTCGGTGGGCTCGGTGGGCTCGGCCTCAGCCTCAGCGGGCTCCTCGGCTACTCCCTCGGCCTCAGCGGGCTCGTCCTCAGCGGCTGCGGGCTCCTCAGCTGCGGCGTCTTCCCGGGCGGCCGCCTCGTCGGTGATCAGCGTGTCGCAGCCAGTGCGCAGGATCGCCGCCCGGATCGCCTTGGCGCGCTCCGCGCCGCCCGATGCGAGGACCACAGGGCCGGCGCCGGCGATGGCGTCGATGTCGGTGTTCATCAGCCGGTCGGCGAAGCCGTGCTTGACCGTGTTGCCCTTGGTATCGAGGAAGTTGCAGCAGACATCGCAGACCGCACCGGCCTTGAGAATGGCGTCGCGCACCTCGGCATCGAGGATGCCGAGGCCGATCGAGCCCTCGCGGGTGGCGAGATCGCCGCAACTGATGACGACAAGATCGAGCTTTGCCGCCTGATCGAAAAGGCGGTCGAGGCCGCAGCGCTCGATGAGACGGCGCTTGGTGGCGGCCGAGTCGACCAGAAGCGGCGCAAGGAACAACATGCACTCCGCCTGGAGCCGGCTGGCAACCTGCCAGGAATAGTCGATCGGGTTGATCCACCGCGCTTCGAGGATGCCGCCGAGCAGCGAGACGATCCTGGTATTGGTGCGTGGCGGCGGACGGAAGGTCTGCAGGGACGCATTGAGCGTGCGCCCCCAACCGACACCGACGGCCATGTCGTCCTGAATGACCTCGGACAGGAACCGGCCGAGTGCCGAGCCGACGTCGTTGGCCGTCTCCTGTGCCGAGCCCCGGCCGGGGAC
>NZ_CAJXJX010000149.1 GCF_913055775.1 uncultured Demequina sp.
CCTACGCCATCACCCAGCTCGAGGGAAGCCCGGCGGACAACGTCCTCGCGACCCGCGCATCGGCCGTCGTGAACAGCCGCGTGGCTGTGGGCTCGTCGACCCAGGAGGCGCTCGGTCACCTGCGCGGCGCGATCAATGACGACCGGATCGCGCTCGACGTGCTCGAGGCGTACGAGCCGTCGCCGGTCTCGCCCACGGGCGACGACGAGCGCTGGGCCGCACTGCGCGAGGCGGTCGCGGCCTCGTACCCCGAGGCGATCGCCGTGCCGTACATCATGCTCGCGGCCTCGGACGGCCGGTACGCCGCCCAGGTCTCGCCGGCGGTGTACCGCTTCGCGCCGCTGCTCATGGACAAGGAGCAGCGGGAGGCGATCCACGGCCCCAACGAGCACGTGGCCATCGAGTCGCTGGGCAAGGCGGTGGCGTTCTACCGGGCGCTGCTGACGGGGCCAGCGCTCGGACCCCACCCTCCCCGAAGTGGATCCATCTCGCTTTCCTAGGCGCTAAGGCGAGCGAAATGGATCCATCTCGCTCGCCTAAGGGCGTAGGCGAGCGAGAACGCACCGCCAGGAGGGCCGATGCGCGGGCTGGCTTCGCGCTAGCCTCGCCAGCATGAGCGTTCCCCGGTTGGACGCGCCGTCGGCGGCGGCGCTGAACGCCGACCTCACCGGCTGGACCGTTGACGCGGTGGGAGAGGTCCTGGGCGACCGCGCGATGCGCGCCCTGCATCGCGAACAGGTGATCCCGGCTCGCGTTGTCGCGCGAGATGTGGGCGCGGACGCCGGGACGCCGGCCAGCGCTGACCGCCTCGCCACTCTCAGCCGACTCCTGATGCTGGGCGAGGAGCTTCCGCGCCGCCAGGTGGATGCCGCCCTCGAGCGCGTGGGTACGGATGGCGCGGTGCGCGCCGGCCTGGTCGAGGTCGCGGGCAGTGGTCCCGACGATGGGGTGCGCTCGATCGTCGACGTCCGGCCCTATGAGTCCACGACCGCCAATGGCGAGGTGAACTGGTGGATCGCCTCGGACCAGACGGAGTCGGTGACGGCAGCCGCCGTGGGGCGCCACCACGTCCTCGGGGTGGGCGGTGCGTCCACGACGCTTGCTTCGGCCACGATCCGAGGCCACCGGCGGCGCGTGCTCGACCTGGGAGTCGGCTGCGGCATCCAGTCCATGCACGCGTCGCTGCATGCTGATGCGGTCGTGGGCACGGACATCTCGACGCGAGCGCTGGCGTTCGCGCGATTCAACGAGGCGCTCAACGCTCCAGCACTGGGTCGGCTCGGTTCGCAGGCAGGGGAGCAGGCCGCCAGCGCTCATCTGCCATGGGACCTCCGCGAAGGCTCGATGCTCGAGCCGGTGGCAGGCGAGACGTTCGACCTGGTGGTGTCCAACCCTCCGTTCGTCATCACCCCGCCGGGCGCGCCCACCTTCGAGTACCGCGACGGAGGCATGGAGCACGACGGCGTCGTGGCGTCGCTGATCCAGACCGTCGGCACCGTGCTGGAGCCCGGAGGCGTGGCGCAGCTGCTGGGCAACTGGGAGATCAGCGGCGACTGGCGAGAGCGGCTCGAACGGTGGCTCGATCTGGCCGCCGTGCCCCTCGACGCGTGGGTGGTGCAGCGCGACGCGGTCGATGCCGCCGAGTATGCGGAGACGTGGCTGCGCGATGCCGGGATCACGGCGGATCGCGCGCCCGACCGGTGGGAGCAGTACTACGAGGCCTACCTGCGGTCCTTCGATGCGGCGGGGGTCGAGGCGATCGGGTTCGGCCTCGTGGTGCTGCGCCGACCGCTTGGCGGCACTCCCACACTGCGCCGGCTCGAGGCGCACGAGGGCCCGCTCGCGACGCCGCTGGGGCCCACTCTCGCCGCGGCGCTCGAGGCGCACGACTGGCTCGCGAGCGCCCCCGACGAGGAGCTGCTGTCGACGGCGCTCGCCGTCGCGCCGGACGTCACCAAGGAGACCTACGGCCGGCCGCTGCTCGCGGACCCCGAGCACATCCTCATCCGCCAGGGCGGGGGCTTCGGCCGCTCGGTGAAGGCGGACACGGCCCTCGCCGGCCTCGTGGGTGCCTGCGACGGGGAGCTCCAGGTGGGCCAGATCGCGCATGCGCTCGCGGCTCTCCTGGACGTGCCATCAGGGGAAATGATCGGGGGCCTCGTCCCGGCTGTCCGCGAGCTGGTGCGCGACGGCTTCCTGGTGCGCTGACGGCACGGCGGCAGGCCGCGGACGGCGAGGCCATGGCGCGAGCCGCGGACCCTGGGACGTTGGTCCCGGAAATGGCAGGCCTCACCGGCGGGAATCGATGTTTACCGAACCGTTATCTACCAAGCCAAACGTAAATAGCCTGGTAGAAGGGCTGTAGCGGCGCCCCTGGGCCCATGGTCCCGGCGATCATTCCCGATTCCGCGAAACGGTTGCACCAGCCGGTAACCAACCCCGGATGGGAAAGGAAAAAGGAATCATGATCGCTCGACTCAAGTACCTCGGCATCGTCCTCGCCGTCATCGGCCTGGGCTTCATCGGAATCGGTGTCTTCGCCTACACGCAGGTGGCCGCCGGAGCCAACTCCCTCCAGAAGTTCTCGGAGGCGCAGAACGTCACCCTGTCCTACAACGAGGACGGCGTCCTCACCGACCGCGGCACCGTTGAGGGTGCTGAGGGCATCGTTTCGCTGGTCGAAGACGACTGGGGCTACACCCTCAAGTCCTCGGAGATGGACCCCAACGACCCGCTCGTGAACACCGGTTCCGAGTACATGTACCAGATGGGTCTGATCGCGTACCACACGCTGCACGGCACCCAGACGGTCGTCCTCGACGAGGCAGTCGAGTACAACGGCGAGACCTTCGAGGCCGGTACCTACGAGGTTGAGGTCGACGGCAAGTACTGGGCCGACTTCGACCGCATGCACCCGCTCGAGGGCCCGACTCGCTCGATGGCCTGGACCGGCACCGCGCACGCTCTGATGGGCGAGCTGGGAGTCGGCTCCGTCACCGCCAACGTGCTCGTGATGGGCACCGGAGTCGCGGCGATCGCCGGACTGCTGGGTGCGACCCTGATCCTCCTGGGCGGAGGCCTCGTGTGGGCCGGCGCCGCGGACAGCAAGAAGGCAGCGCTGAAGGACGCGCCGTCGATCGAGAAGATCGACGAGCCGGCCAACGCCTGATAGCAGTTCCTCTCTCTCACGGAAGGGCCCCTCTTCGGAGGGGCCCTTTCGGCGTGTCTGGGACAGTGCCGGTCCCGAACCTCTGCCGCCCGCGCCGCCCAGCGGATAGTCTCGCGACGTGAGCGCGCAGATCTTCACCTTCGGCGACTACACGCTCGACGCCGCCCGCTACCAGCTCAGCCGCGCCGGCGAGCCCATCCGCATCGAGCCCCGTGCGTTCGATCTCCTCCGCGTGCTCCTCGAGCAGCGTGACCGCGTGGTGACCAAGCCCGAGCTTCTCGATCAGGTGTGGCGCACGACCTTCGTCTCCGATGCCGCGCTCACCACCGCGCTGCGCACTGTCCGCCGAGCGATCGGCGATTCCGGCACCGAGCAGCGCATGATCCGCACGGTCCACGGCAGGGGCTATCAGTTCGTCGCGGACGTGGAGACGGCCGATGCGGCTGCCGAGGACACCGCCGATGTCGCGACGGCGGCGGGCGCACCTGCTCTGCAGCACGAGCGGCAGGTGCCGTCGCCGGCCGCTTCGGTCTCCGCATCGGCCCGCGATGGCAGGGAGCGCCAGTCCATCCAGTACTGCTCCGCTGCCGACGGCGCGCGGATCGCCTACGCCACCGTGGGCGAGGGACCGGTGCTGCTCAAGGCCGCCAACTGGATCACTCACCTGGACCTGGAGTGGGACAGTCCGGTGTGGTCGCACTGGCTGCATGGCCTCGCGCGGGGCCGGACCCTGGTGCGGTACGACGAGCGTGGCTGCGGGATGTCCGACTGGCAGGTGCCGGGCTTCGGCTTCGAGGACTGGGTGGCCGATCTGGAGACGGTGGTCGCCGCCACCGGGCTGGAGCGCTTCCCGCTGCTGGGGGTATCTCAGGGCGCGGCCGTCGCGATCTCGTTCGCCGCCCGCCATCCCGAGAAAGTCTCTCACCTGGTGCTCGCGGGCGGGTATGTCCTGGGCCGGCTGCTGCGCGCGCGGGACGAGGCGGAGCGCGCGGAGGCCGCCCTCGACATCGACCTCGCGCGTGTGGGCTGGGGGAGGCAGGACCCGAGCTTCATGCGGGTGTTCGCGTCGCAATTCCTGCCGCACGGGAGTCACGAGCAGTGGGACGACTTCACGACCTTCCAGCGCAGCACCACGTCGTCCGAGAATGCGGTGCGCTTCCTTGAGGAGTTCGCGCGCATCGACGTGGAGGACGAGGCGCCGCAGGTCGAGTGCCCCACGCTGATCCTTCACTCGCGCGACGATGTTCGCGTGCCCGCCGATCAGGCGCGCGAGCTTGCTGACTTTGGTTTTTATCATTCTGGGCTCCTGGGTTGATGGAGTTGTCTTGAGGGCGCGACGGCCCGGTGAGGCGGCGCTGTTTAAAAAATGACTATTACGCCAAATTACCGCAATGGCGGCAAAAGACAATGAATCTGAGCCGAACGGGAGAAAACTCGGGATATCCGGCCTTAACCGGATTTTTTCCTGTTTGAGGCCGGCGCAGCATCGCGGCACACCGCGGAAGACTCTGGCTAGACTGGGGTAAGAGGTGCGGCAACAGGACACCTTTCCAATTGCGGACAACCTATGAGCCATCACAAGGATCAGGCCCGGCCCAAGAGTGATCGCCAGATTCTCTCGGAGCAGATGGATGAGAGCCTGCGGGAGTACCAGCGCGACAACAAAGCGCTGATACTCTCGTCGATGGCGGCCGGTATGGAAATTGGTTTCAGTATCTTCCTGATCGCCGCGTTTTACAGCCACTTCCATGCCAGTGTTTCCCACCAGCTGTTATACCTGCTGGCGGCACTGAGTTATCCAGTGGGCTTTATGCTGGTCATCATCGGTCGCTCGGATCTGTTTACCGAGCATACCACCCTCGCAATCCTGCCGGTGCTGGACGGCCGCAAGCACGTGCGACAGCTGTTGCGGGTATGGGGGCTGATTTATTTCGGAAACCTGCTGGGTGCGGCACTGTTCAGCGCGTTGTTTGTACAGTTTGTGGATATGACCGACCGATTCGATGAATCGGTTTTCGGCTACTACGGGCACAAAATGATCGCTGACGACACGGGTGGGCAGTTTCTGGGGGCGATATTCGCCGGCTGGTTGATGGGGCTGCTGGCGTGGATGGTGTCCTCATCCACCGAGACCATAAGCCGGATTGCCGCGGTGGCAATCATCACCTTTGTGATCGGTCTCGGTGGCCTGCCCCACTGCATTGCCGGTGCCGTGGGCATGTTCTGTGCCTGGTTTGCCAAGAACACCACCGTCGGATTCGTGGATGTCCTTCAGTTCCTTGCGGTAGCAACCGTGGGCAACACCATCGGTGGTTCGGTGTTTGTGGGGCGCATGAAGTACAGCTTTACCGCCAGGCGCAGTGGCCAATAGGATGAAACTTCCTCTGTAGATTTTGTATCGCGTTTCGCTTGAGGTAATGGGAAATTCTAGCGGGAAATAGCGCTTGCTTCCCTGCCGCCTACTTGTGATGCCGCCGCTAAGTAGCCACAATTCGCGGCCATTCTTCGGTAAACCGCTGTTCCACCAGGAATCATTATGGCCATTGATATTGTGATCCTCGCCGCCGGCAAAGGCACCCGCATGCGTTCCGACCTGCCCAAGGTTCTCCATCCCATCGGCGGCGTGCCGATGCTGGGTCGGGTAATCGAGGCGGC
>NZ_CAJXJX010000150.1 GCF_913055775.1 uncultured Demequina sp.
CCGGCGCTTCGAGCCGATGGCCATCCCCGGCTTCCTGGTGGCGGCGGCGGTCGCGGCGTGGGCCGCGGCGGGCGCCCTGCGGACGCTCCGCGCTCGGCGCCTCGCGCGCGGCTGGTCGGCAGCGGCGATGCTCGTGCTGCCGCTGTCGACCTGGCTGGCGATCACCCCGGACGCGGAGTACCCCGTGTCCTCCGCCGTCAACGTGACGACGCGCGAGATGGTCGGCGCGCGCGCGATGCTCGATGAGCTGTGCGGCCTCGCGCCCGGACGCCCCATCGTCCTCGTGGGCACGCACGAGCTGTACGGCTCCCTGCGGGTGCAGTGCGACGTCCCCGTGGTGCTGGCGCTCGCGGATCAGAGCGCGGAAGACCTCGAAGCGATCGCGGCGGCGTGGGGCGCGCAGCCGCTCGTGCTGACGCGCAGCGAGGACGCGGCACCGTGGACGGAGGCCCCGTCGGTCGTGGTCGACGCGAGCGTGCTGCACTCCGCCTACACGCTCGAGGGCCTCCCGCGCTCCACCTATCACCGCACGTACCGGTGGCTCGCCGGCGTGGTCGAGGACGACGGCGGCGTGGCTCCCCTGGCTGCGCCAAGCGCCGCAGCCGGGGGCTGACCAGGGAGCGCACCCCTCGAGGTCACGATTCGATAGCATCCCGGCGGGAGCCGTCGAAACGTTGCGACGGTCACCCTAGACTGGCGGCGCCCAGCACTGCCTCAACGGAGAGGACGCCGATGTCCACCACACCCGTCCCGCTCAGCTCGCGCATCGGCATCGGCCTGCTCGCCGTCGCCGGGATCGCGCTCGCTGGCTCGATCGGCTACGGGATCGCCCAGGGCGGAGCGCCTTCGGTGCCCGACGGATTCGTGTATGCCGAGGACGGCGAGTTCAAGGTGGACGGCGACACGTTCGCGTACGCGAGCTCGAACGCCTACACGCTGATGCTCGAGTCGGAGCCCGGCGTCCAGGTCTACCTCAAGACCTTCGCCGAGGGCTCGATGCCTGTGGCGCGCGCGTGGGCCTTCCTGGACATCGGGACCGAGGACGGCGAGCTGGGCGTCGAGGGCAACAACCCGGGCACGTACTTCCAGTACTGGGACGATGCGGCAGGCGCGCCGGCGTACAACGACGGGGCGGACGGACTGGGCAGGCTCGACTACCTGGTGTGGGCGGCCAAGGAGAACGGCGTGCGGCTCATGCTCCCACTCGTGAACAACTGGACCGCGTTCGGCGGCGCGGACCAGTACGTGCGGTGGGCCGGCGGCGACTACCACGACGAGTTCTTCACGGACGAGACTATCCGCGGCTGGTACCAGGACTGGGTCGAGCACCTGCTCACGCGCGTCAACCCGCTGACCGGCATCGCCTACAAGGACGACCCCACGATCATGCTGTGGGAGATCGGCAACGAGATGCGGTGCTCGGACTCCGGACCGTACCCGTCGAGCGAGGAGTGCGGATCCGACATGATCCTCGCGTGGGCCCAGGAGATGGCCGCGCACGTGAAGTCCATCGACCCTCACCACATGGTGGGCTTCGGCGGCGAGGGCTTCCTGTGCACCGAGCCTGACAGTGCGGACACGCTGTTCAACTGCGAGGAGTCCGCCGATCCCGTGGCGCTGCTCGAAGACCCGAACATCGACGCGCACGGCATCCACGTCTATCCGAACCACTGGCTCCCGACCACGCCCACGGACGACTGGGAGGAGTGGGGAGCCTGGTGGATCGAGCAGCACGGGGCGATCGCCGAGGCCGCGGGCAAGCCGTTCTACCTGGGCGAGTACGGGTGGATCGACCAGTACGAGCGCATGCGGGTGTTCGACCACTGGCTCGAGGTGTTCCACGAGGCGGGCGGCGACGGCTCCCACTTCTGGATCATGCAGCCGGAGGCATCGATCGCAGCGCCCACCGACTCGGTGGGATTCACGCAGAAGTGCCCCGGTCCGGCCTGCGACCTGGTGGGCGCCTGGTCCCAGCACGTGGGTGCGGACGCCGACTGGGACACCTTCGCCCCCCTGACGGAGACCGACTATGCGACCACGCGCCCCGAGGAGCCCGTCAACCTGAACGTCCTGGACAACGACAAGGTCTTCTCCAGCGCAGGATGGGCATCCGAGCCCGTGGACCTCGACCCCTCGACGCCCGGCGTTCAGTCCACGCTCGACGACGAGGACGGCACGTTCACGGCGTCCGGGGGCACGGTCACCTTCACGCCTTCGGCCGATGCGTCGGGCACCGTGCGCGTGCAGTACACCGCGACGGACGGGGCGGGCGGGGTGAGCGGCGAGGCCCGCATCGCGGTGACGGTCGACGCGGACTGACGGTCGGCGCTCGAGGCGGCGCCCGCCTAGTCCTGCGACGCCAGCCCCGCGCGCGCATCGGCGAACAGTGCGGCCGCGCCCGCGGCGCCTGCCGCCATGACGGCGATCCCGCCCGCGACGGACCACTCGAGCAGCGCCCAGCCCGCCGCGATCTGCAGTAGCTGCCACGTGATGACGAGCCCGCGCGGCCACGTGCGACCGCGCACCAGCGCCGTCCCCGCCCACGCGAGGATGGCCCCCATGGCGAGGGCCATGACGCCGATCGCCACGGAGAGGTCGGCTGCCCCGGACTCCCCCATGGCGCGGACCATGAAGACGCCGCCGGCGACCGCGAGCGCGAGCGCCTCGGCGAGCACGATCACGGCTGCTGCGGCACGCAACAATCCGCCGCGCTCAGACGTTAGGTCCATGGACGACAACGGTAGCCGCCGAGCACGGTGACGCAGTGCAGGCCTAAAGACCCTTGTCATCTGTTGTTAACAATGAGAAGGTTGTAGCAGTGATTACCGCGATGGCTGCGGCATGACCCCCCACCACCACCCTGCGTGGGCTCTGCCGCGCCTCCGAACCCCCTGGAGGAATGATGGACTGGCGTAACAACGCTGCCTGCCTGGACGTGGACGACCCCGAGCTGTTCTTTCCTGTCGGCAACACTGGCCCTGCTCTCGTGCAGATCGAGAAGGCGAAGGCCGTGTGCAACACCTGCTCGGTGCGCGAGACGTGCCTGCAGTGGGCCATGGAGCACAACCAGGACTCCGGCGTCTGGGGTGGGCTGTCCGAGGACGAGCGCCGCTCCCTCAAGCGCCGCGCCGCACGCGCCCGCCGCGCCGCCAAGTAGCCGTACCCAGAAGCGCCGCGCTCGAGGGGCGCGGCGCTTCTGCGCGCCCGCCGCGGCGTAGCCTGGCCGGCTCAGCGCTCGTCGTCGACCAGCGCCTCGAGCACAACGGTCGAGCCGACCTCGGTGCGCTGCCACGCGATCGTGCCCGACAGCTCGTTCTCCACGAGCGTGCGCACGATCTGCGACCCGAGCCCTGACGGCTCCTCCGCGAGCCCCACGCCGTCATCAGCGATGTCGAGGTGCAGACGCCCGCCCTCGCGGCGCGCGCTCACGGTGATGGTTCCCGACTCGCGCCCCTCGAAGCCGTGCTCGACGGCGTTGGTCACGAGCTCGGTCGCCACGAGCGCGAGTGAGGACGCGTACTGGGCGGGGATCAGCCCGAAGTCGCCCTCGCGCACGATCTTGACCTGGACGCCCGGCGACGCGACGTCGGCCGCCATCCTCATCGAGCGCTGCGCGAGATCGTCGAAGTTCACCAGCTCGTCCAGCGTGCCCGACAGCGTCTCGTGCACGAGAGCGATGGTCGACACGCGTCGCATCGCCTCCGCGAGCGCCTCCTTCGCCTCGGGGGCGTCGACCCGGCGCGACTGCAGCCGCAGCAGAGCCGCGACGGTCTGCAGGTTGTTCTTGACGCGATGGTGGATCTCGCGGATGGTCGCGTCCTTGGTGATCAGCTCGCGCTCACGCCTGCGCAGCTCGCTCACATCGCGGCACAGCAGCACGGCGCCCGTGCGCTCGCCGTCCTCCGTCACCGGGATCGCGCGCAGCGACAGACACGCACTGTTCGCCTCGAGGTCGGTGCGCCACGCCGCGCGACCCATGACGACCATCGCCAGGGTCTCGTCGATGTGCCCCTTGTCGAGGACGAGGTCGGAGGTCACCCGCGGCAGCGACCGGTTCATGAGCGAGCCCGTGACGCCCAGGCGGTGGAAGCACGACAGCGCGTTGGGGCTGGCGTAGGTCACGTGGCCCGCCGCGTCGAGCCGCAGCACGCCGTCGCCGACGCGCGGGGCGCCGCGGCGCGGACCGGTCACCGACGTCTGCACGGGGAACTCCCCCCGCGTGATCATCCGCAGCAGGTCGTCGGCAGCGCCCTTGTAGTTGAGCTCGAGCCGGCTCGAGGACCGCGAAACCGCCTGTGACACCTCGCGCGTGAGCACCGCGATCGCCTTGCCGTCCATGACGACCGGCAGCGCGTCCTCCCGCACCGCATACGTCTCGTCCCACCGCGGCTCCCTGGAGGCCACGATCTCCCTGTCGTCGAGGGCACGCTGGAGATGGGCGATCCGGCCCGCGGCGGCCATGGACCCCACCACGTCGTCCTGATGCACGGTGGGCCCGGTCGACGGGCGGCACTGCGCGATCGCCACGAACCCCTCCGGCACTTGGCGCCACATCACCAGGTCGGCGAACGACAAGTCCGCGATGATCTGCCAATCGGCGGTCAGCAGAGCCAGCCAGTCGGCCTCGGCATCGGTCAGGGGGCCGAAGCGCTCGGCCGTCTCTCGCAGTGTCGCCACGGCACAAGACTAGGCATAACGGGCGCGATAGTCTGAGGCGACCGACGAGGAGGGCCATGAGGATCCGTCACGAGCACGTGTTCGCCGCGACCACCGCGGACGTCTCGACGATGCTCGCGGATCCCGAGTTCAACTTGCTCCGCGGGGGGACCTCAGGCGCTCGCAGCGCGGAAGTGCAGGTCGAGGGGACCGTCGACGAGGGCTTCGCGGTCGCGATCCGGCAGCGCGTCCCCACCTCCTCGATCCCCGCCGAGTTCCGGTCCTTCGTGGGCTCCGAGCTCACCGTCCGCTACACCGAGGTGTGGGAGGCCGCCAGCGGCCCGGAGCGCCACGCGACGTTCGCGGTCGAGATCGTGGGCGCGCCCGGGCATGCGGCCGGCAATCTCCGCCTCGAGCCGCACGACGACGGTGCGCTGTTCAGCGCCGAGGGTGACGTGACGGTGCGTGTGCCGCTCGTGGGGCCCATGATCGAGAAGGCCGTGGGCGAAGCGGTCTTGACGGGCTTGCGCTCCGAGCTCGAGGTCGCGGACGCGTGGCTCGCGCGCGACCGATGAGCACGCGCGACCGATGAGGATGCCGGCCGCCGTCGCCGTCTTCATCGGCGGATGCCTGGGGGGAGCCGGGCGCATCGCGATCGACGAGCTGATCGACGCAGGTGCCTGGGTGTGGGATGTCATCCTCATCAACACGGTTGGCTCGTTCCTGCTGGGCCTCGCCGCGGCTCGCGTGGCGGAGCGCGGAGCGCGCTGGTGGACGCCGATGCTCACGACCGGAGCCCTCGGCGGGTTCACGACGTTCTCGTCGATCGCCGCTCTCCACTGGCACGACGACGCGTCCGTCCCGGTGGCGTTGGCCGTGATGGTCGCGACGCTCGCCGCGTCGGTCGCTGCCGCCGCGCTCGGCTGGCGGCTCGGCGCAGCGACCCTGGGCCTCCGCGCCATCCCGGCCACCGACGTGATCGAGGAGGACGAGCTGTGAGCGCGGTCGTGTGGGTGCTCGCCGCTGTCGCGTGCGGGGCAGGCGCCGTGGTGCGCTATCTCATCGCTCACCGAGCGCCGCTGCTCCCGTTCCCCTGGACAACCGTGGTCGCGAACGCCCTGGGATCGGCGGTGCTCGGCGCGGTCGCAGCCGCGCTCGACGCG
>NZ_CAJXJX010000151.1 GCF_913055775.1 uncultured Demequina sp.
CGCGTGGTCAGGAGGAATCCGGTGTGACCGATCATGCGGTGGTCGGGTCGCACCGCGAGCCCCTCGAGGTGCCAGGTGCGCACCATCGACTCCCAGGCCTGAGGCTCGGTGTAACCACCGTGGTCGCGCAGGTCTTCCGCGAGCCGGGACAGCTGCGTCGTGGTCGCCACGTAGGCGAGCAGCACTCCCCCGGGAGCCAGCGCATCGGCCGCCGCATCCAGGTTCTCCCACGGTGCCAGCATGTCCAGCACGATCCGGTCCACGGTGCCGGGCTCGGCGACCTCGGCGACCCGGTCCGCGAAGTCGCCCAACTCGAGGCGCCAGGCTGGGTGCGGCCCGTGGAAGTGGCTCTCGACGTTGGCGCGAGCGATGTCCGCGAAGTCCTCGCGGCGCTCGATCGAGATCAGCTCGCCGGCGTCGCCCACGGCGCGCAGCAGCGACATGGTGAGCGCTCCCGAGCCCACGCCGGCCTCGACCACGCGCGCGCCCGGATAGATGTCCGCCATCTGGATGATCTGCCCGGAGTCCTTGGGGTAGATCACCGCCGCGCCGCGCGGCATCGACATGACGAAGTCGCTCAGCAGCGGGCGCAGCACCAGGTACTCGTACCCGGCGGTGTTGGTGACCACCACGCCCTCGGGCTGGCCGATGATCTCGTCGTGGCTGAACTGGCCGCGGTGCGTGTGGAACGTCTTGCCCGGCTCGAGCACGATGGTGTGGTGGCGGCCCTTGGCGTCGGTGAGCTGGATGCGGTCGCCGGCGCGCAGCGGCCCGCGGCGCGCGTCAGCGCCCGTGTCGGGGGTGGCGGAAGTCACTCATCCAGTCTAGGGGCGGGCCCCGGTGCCGGTTCGCGCGCACTGGCGCGGAACCACCTGCGTCAGCGCAGCGCCTCCATCACGTCGCTCAATCGCGCAACGCCTGTCACACGGCCGCCGTCCCTCACGACCCAGCCGTCGGTCTTGCCCCACCACTGGCGCAGAGCGTCCACGAGGTCCTCACCACCCAGGCTCGCCGGCACCTCCGCGCCTCGCGGCAGCGGCATGACCACCGACGTCAGCTGCGTGGAGTCCCGATCCTCCTCGGGCACCTGTCGCGCGATGTCGACCGGGAAATGACCCGCGGGCGTCCCATCCGCGCCCAGCACCACCACCTCGCGCGCGCCGGCGGCGTCGGCTCCGGCGATCGCCTGCGACACCGAGGCCGTGTAGGTCACGCCCAGCGCGGGAACCGCGATGGACCCGGCCGAGAGCGCGTCGCGCTGGCGCAGGAACTTCGCGGCGCGCAGCGCCTGCGTCGCCGCCGGCCACAGGATGATCGCGACCAGCGCGGCCCACAGCAGGTCCGCCCACGTGGGCGCGCGTCCGGTCGCGAGCGGACCGCCCACGGCCACCGCGATCACGCCGAGCACGACCACACGGCCGCCCCACGCCGCCACGATCACGCCGCGGTAGCGGTCCCCCGTGACGCCCCAGACGATGGACTCAAGCACGCGCCCGCCGTCCATCGGGATGCCGGGCAGCGCGTTGAAGATCGCGAGCACGAGGTTCGCCCACGCGAGGTAGCGCACCAGCAGGTATGCCGTGACGTCGCCTTCGACGAGGTCGATCAGGGTCACGTCCAGCGCGCCCGTCGCGAGGACTCCCCACGCGATTCCCGCGATCGCCAGGTTGGCCACCGGTCCGGCGATGGCGGTGAGCCCAGCGACCCGCGGCGTGATGCCGCGCGCGTCGAAGCTGGTGTGGCCGCCCCACAGGGTGATGACGACCTCGTGGACCTGACGCCCCAGCGCGCGAGCGGCGGCGGCGTGCGCGAGCTCATGCAGGAAGACGGACACGAACAGCAGCACCGCCAGGATCAGCCCGATCGTGAAGCCCCGTCGGGTCAGCTCCTGGCCGTTGTTGGTGCCGAAGAACAGCGCGAGGACCGCGAGCATCAGCAGCGTGGACGGCTGGATCACGATCCGCCCGCCGAAGGCGCTGCCCAGTCGGATTCCTCGGGTTGCCTGGGGTTCCGGGGTCATGACACCACGGTAGACGGTCGCCCGCGTGCTCCCGGCCGATGCGCGGGGTGCGCCGGGCGCGGACGTCACCACCGCAACGGCTGGCATTGCGGGCGATGTCGGAGGCCGTCCCTACAGTGGTGGCATGAGCCGCGCCCCCGCCCTGTCGCCGTCGCGTGCCGGCGACTTTCGTCAGTGCCCGCTGATGTTCCGGCTGCGGGTGATCGACCGCGTTCCCGAGCCGCCGTCGATCGCCCCCAATCTGGGCACTCTCGTGCACCAGGTGCTCGAGGACATCTACGACCGGCCTGCGCGCGAGCGCACCGTCGAGACCTCCCACGCCATGGTGGTGCCTGCGTGGGAGGCGATGACCGCCAAGGATCCGGAGCTGGAGGAGCTGTTCGAGACTCCGCGCGACCTAGAGCAGTTCATCGCGGACGCCCGCGAGCGCCTGTCGACGTACTTCACGATGGAGAACCCGCAGCGCCTCGAGCCGGCCGGTCGCGAGGAGTTCGTGGAGTACCGGCTCGATGACGGCCCCAACCTGCGCGGCGTGATCGACCGCGTGGACGTCGCGCCGGATGGATCGATACGCATCGTCGACTACAAGACCGGCAGGACCCCGCACCCCCGCTACGGGCAGCAGGCCAAGTTCCAGATGCGCTTCTACGCGCTGCTGGTCGAGCGGCTGCGCGGGCGCCGGCCCACGCTGCTGCAGCTGCTGTACCTGCGCGACGGAGGCACCGTGGTGCTGCATCCCACGGACGAGGACCTCGCGATGGTCGAGCACGAGATCCGCGAGCTGTGGGACGCGATCGTCGCCGCCGCGCGCGCCGGCGACTTCCGGACGCAGAAGTCGCGGCTGTGCGACTGGTGCAGCTTTCAGGCGCTGTGCCCCGAGTTCGGCGGCACGCCGCCGCCCCTCGAGATCGCGGCGGTCGAGCGGGCGCTGGGCGTGACGCCGGGCACGTGATGCGGCGCGAACTCTAGGTCTCGGACCCGAGCTGGTCGACCGTCTCCCCCGCAGCGATCGCGGACAGCGCCGCCACGTCGAGGCCCTCGAGCGACCGCAACCGGCTCAGCCCCGGCTGGGGCTCGATCGGCATGAGGCGACGCACGGCGATGGTGGCTGCACCAGACGCGTACGCGGAACCGACTCCCGTGGGCGAGTCCTCGATCGCGACGCAGCGGGCGATGTCGACGCCGAGTTCGTCCGCCGCGGTGAGATACGCCTCAGGGTCGGGCTTGCCCTTGCTCACCCGGTCCCCGGTCACCACGACGGCGAACGCGTCCGGCGCGTGCGCCAGGAGCGCCTGCGCGAGGCGCGTGTACGACATCGTGACGAGCGCGCACGGGATGCCCGCCGCCACGACCTCGCCCAGCAGGTCACGCGCATCGGCCTGCCACGGCACGCTGTCGCGCACCTGCGCTGACACTCGAGCGAGGAGTGTGTCGATGATCTCGGTCGCCGGCAGGTCGACTCCGCGCTCGCGCAAGATTCCGGCCGAGACATCAAGCGGCCTGCCCACGAGGCTGAGCCCGTCTTCGTCGGTCCACTCGATGCCGAAGCGCTCCGCGAGCTCGGTCTCCGCCGCGATCCAGTAGGGCTCCGAGTCGATCAGGGTGCCGTCCATGTCCCACAGCACGGCGGCGGGACGAGGGTGCTGTGCGCTCACGTCAAACGAGTCTAGGGTGGATGGATGGGTACGGAGGATCGCGACACCGCCATCGGTGCGGACGAGACGGTGATGATCGCCGCGTTCGAGGGCTGGAACGATGCGGGCGGCGCGTCGACCGCGGCCGTGGACCATCTGTCCGACGCGTGGGGGGCGACTCAGCACGTCGCGATCGACCCTGAGGACTATCACGACTTCCAGGTCAGCCGGCCTGCGGTCACGCGGGTGCCGTCTGGCGAGCGCGTCATCTCGTGGCCCGGCACCGTCATCTCGACGTCGACCGGGCCCTGGCACGAGGACCGGCTGCTGGTCATGGCGCGCGGGATCGAGCCGTCGATGCGGTGGCGCAGCTTCTGCGCGGAGGTGCTGGACGCCGCGGAGGATCTGGGCGTCTCGACGCTCATCACGTGCGGCGCGCTGCTGCTCGATGTGCCGCACACGCGCCCGCTGCCGACGTTCGTCACGAGCGAGGATGCTGAGGCGCGCGAGCGGTTCGGGCTCGACAACTCGGACTACGAGGGCCCCACGGGGATCGTTGGCGTGCTGGGGCACGAGGCCGCCGCCCGCGGCATCACCGTGCTGAGCCTGTGGGTGGGCGTGCCGCACTACATCGCCCACCCGCCGAGCCCCAAGGCGACGGCGGCGCTGCTGGGTCAGCTCGAGCGGCTGCTGGGCGAGCCCATCGACCTGGGCGAGCTTCCTGACGAAGCCGAGGCGTGGCAGCGCGGCGCGGACGAGCTCACCGAGGAGGACGAGGAGATCGCGGCGCACGTCGAGCAGCTCGAGGCCGTCATGGATGAGACGAGCCTGCCCGAGGCGTCGGGCGATGCGATCGCTGCCGAGTTCGAGAAGTTCCTGCGCCGCCGCGACACGGGCGGACCCAAGCGCCCGGACTGACCCTCACTCCTGCCCCTCTGCCTCCCCGCGAAATGGATCCTTCTCGCTTGCCTCAGCCCCTAGGCGAGCGAAAAGGGCCCACTTCGCTCGTCTAAGCGCTTGGGCGAGCGAAGTGGGCCCATTTCGTGCGGGTAGCGGTCAGGCGAGGGCCGGAATCACTCCCGCGCCCAGCAGCGCGACGATGAGCGCCGACAGCCCGAGGCGGTACCAGACGAACGGCCAGTACGAGTGGTGCGAGATCAGGCGCAGGAACCACACGATCACTACGTAGCCCACGGCGAAGGCCACAAGCGCGGCGATCACGGTGTTGAGCGGTCCGGGACCACCCGCTGCGGTGAGTTCCTCGGTGTTCGAGAACAGCTGGAAGAAGCCGGACCCCAGCACCGCCGGGATCGCGAGCAGGAACGAGTACCGTGCGGCGGCCTCGCGCGTGAGGCCCAGGATCAGCCCCATCGAGATGGTGCCACCCGAACGGGACACACCCGGGATGAGAGCCATGGCCTGCGCGAGTCCGAGCAGGATCGCGTCCTTCGCGTTCAGCGTGGTGAGCTCGCGCTCCTTGCGGCCCCACTTGTCCGCGAAGCCCAGCACCAGGGCGAAGATCGCGAGCACGGCGGCCGTGATGTAGAGGTTCCGGAGACTGTTCTCGATCGCGTCCTGGAACAGCAGGCCGAGCACCACGATCGGCACGGATCCCAGGATGACCCACCAGCCCATGCGGGCGTCCGGGCTGCCCTGGCCCAACCGCGATGCACGGTCAGTGCCGTTGCGGCCGCCGAGCGCCGCGAACCACGCTCCGATGATCCGCGCGATGTCCTTGCGGAAGTACAGCAGCACCGCTGCCTCGGTGCCGATCTGGATGATCGCAGTGAACGCCGCACCGGGGTCGCCGCCGCTGGGCAGCAGCGGCCCCACGACCCGCACGTGGGCGCTCGACGAGATGGGCAGGAACTCCGTGAGCCCCTGCACCAGTCCGAGGACGACGGCTTCCCACCAACTCATGGGGGCAAGGCTAGCGCCCGCGCGTCGCGACCCGGACTGGCGCGACCGACGCGGTAGCGTCGCGTCCATGCAGCGCAGGAGGGTCGGCACCAGCGGTCTCACGGTCTCCTCGCTCGCGCTCGGCACGATGACGTGGAGCCGCGACACCGGCGCCGACGAGGCCGGCTCGCAGCTCGACGCCTTCCTCGACGCCGGTGGCACGCTGATCGACACCGCTGCGTCCTACGCTTC
>NZ_CAJXJX010000152.1 GCF_913055775.1 uncultured Demequina sp.
CCGCGATTCACCAGGCCAGGGCGGTGCTGGCCGCGACCGGATCGCCGAGCTACGGCATCTACAACGGCTACGAGCTGGTCGAGAACGTGCCGCGACCGGGCGTCGAGGAGCAGATCGACAACGAGAAGTACGAGTACAAGCCGCGCGACTGGTCGCGCGCGGACGAGCTGGGCGTCAAGGACGTGATCGAGCGCCTCAACGCCGCCCGCGCCCGCCACGTCTCTCTCCGGAGGCTGCGCGGACTGACGGTGCACCGCAGCTCGAACCCCCAGATCCTGTGCTTCTCGCGCCACGTCCCCGCAGAGGAGTCGCCCACCGGCAGCGCCGACACCGTCATCGTCGCCGTGAGCTTCGACCCTCACGTGGTGCACGACTCGATCATCACGCTCGACATGGAGGCGCTGGGGCTCGCGGACGACGCACGGCTCGTGGTGGACGACGAGCTCACCGAGGCGACGTACACCTGGGGACGCGAGTTCTACGTGCGTTTCGACCCGGCGGCCACCATGGCGCACGTCGCGGGGGTGCGGACGCTGTGAATGGCCCCACCATCGCGATCGACAGCGGCTTTCAGCGGGCGTCGCGCGCCTGTCTCGCGCGAGCATCGGCGCGCGCGCTAGTGTCGAGTAGCAGGACCTTCCCCCACGCGATGCGCCCTAGCGACCTGAGCCTCGGCGACTCGCACAGCTCGACAGGCAGGCGGTGAGCAGTGGCACCCAGGGAGCACGACACGCGGGTCCTCGCGGACGTGGCGGCCGGCACGCATCACGAGCCCCACGCCGTCCTCGGGCCGCACGTGGACGACGATGGCGTCACGATTCGTGTGCTGCGCCCGCTCGCGACGTCGGTGAGGATCGAGACGCTCGACGGCACCGTGGATGCCGAGCACGAGCACGCCGGAGTCTGGCGCGCTCACCTCGCCGGGGACGAGGCCCCCGACTACCGCGTGCATGTCGCCTACGACGGCGACGCCGTCGTCCAGGACGACCCGTACCGCTTCCTGCCCATGCTGGGCGAGCTCGACCTGCACCTCATCCGCGAGGGGCGCCACGAGGCACTCTGGGAGGTGCTGGGCGCCAACGTGCGTCGCTTCCCGTCGGTCCTGGGCGACGTCGTCGGCACGGCATTCGCCGTGTGGGCGCCCAACGCCCGCGCCGTTCGCGTGGTCGGCGACTTCAACCACTGGCAGGGCGGTTCGCACGCGATGCGCTCGCTCGGCTCCTCGGGCGTGTGGGAGCTGTTCATCCCTGGCATCGCGGACGGCACCGTCTACAAGTTCGAGATCCTCGGCAAGGACGGCCACTGGAAGCAGAAGGCCGATCCCATGGCCCGGCGCACCGAGGTCCCTCCCCAGACCGCGTCGGTGGTCTCCGAGTCCGCCTATGAGTGGCGCGATGTCGAGTGGATGACCCGCCGCGAGAGCGCGGAGCCGCACCGCTCCCCGATGAGCGTGTACGAGGTCCACCTGGGCTCCTGGAAGCAGGGACTCGGGTACCGCGACCTGGCGACCGAGCTGGTGTCCTACGTGAAGGAGCTGGGCTTCACCCACGTCGAGTTCATGCCGGTCATGGAGCACCCCTTCGGCGGCTCGTGGGGCTACCAGGTCACCTCCTACTACTCCCCTACCTCCCGCTTCGGCTCCCCCGACGAGCTGCGCTACCTGATCGACGAGCTGCACGCCACGGGCATCGGCGTCATCCTCGACTGGGTGCCCGGCCACTTCCCCAAGGACGAGTGGGCGCTGGGCCGCTTCGACGGCACGCCCCTGTACGAGCACCCCGATCCGCTGCGCGGCGAGCAGCCCGACTGGGGCACGTTCATCTTCGACTTCGGCCGCCGCGAGGTGCGCAACTTCCTGGTCGCGAACGCCGTCTACTGGCTCAAAGAGTTCCACGCCGACGGCCTGCGCGTGGACGCGGTCGCCTCCATGCTCTACCTCGACTACTCGCGCCAGGCGGGCCAGTGGCGCCCCAACGTTCACGGCGGGCGCGAGAACCTCGACGCGATCGCGTTCCTCCAGGAGGCCAATGCGACGGCCTACCGCAACTGCCCCGGCATCGTGATGGTCGCCGAGGAGTCGACCGCCTGGCCGGGAGTCACGGCGCCCACGGGAGGCGGCGGCCTGGGATTCGGGCTGAAGTGGAACATGGGCTGGATGAACGACACCCTGCGCTACATCAGCGAGGAGCCCGTCAACCGCTCGCATCACCACCACACCGTGACCTTCTCGCTGATGTACGCCTTCTCCGAGCAGTTCATGCTGCCCATCAGCCACGACGAGGTGGTCCACGGCAAGGGCTCGCTGCTGGGCCGCATGCCGGGCGACCACTGGCAGAAGGTCGCCGGCGTGAGGTCGCTGCTGGCCTACCAGTGGACCCACCCCGGCAAGCAGCTGCTGTTCATGGGCGGGGAGTTCGGCCAGGAGGCCGAGTGGTCCGAGGGTCGCTCTCTCGACTGGTGGCACCTCGATGACGCTCTGCACGCCGGCCTCAAGGACATGGTGCGCGACCTCAACGCGCTCTACCGGGACACGCCCGCTCTGTGGGAGCGCGACGCGGACCCCCAGGGCTTCACCTGGATCGATGCAGATGACTCCGCGCGCAACGTCATCGCGTTCCTGCGGTGGGACAGCCGCGGCGAGCCGGTGGCCGTCGCCGTCAACTTCGCCGGCGTTCCGCACGAGGGCTACCGCCTCGCCCTGCCGTCAGGCGGCCCATGGGACGAGGTGCTCAACACCGATGCCGAGGCCTACGGCGGCTCCGGCGTGGGAAACCTGGGCCAGGTGATCGCCGACAAGCGCGCGCTCGGAGGCTGGGACTTCAGCGCCACCGTGCGGCTGCCACCGCTCGGCGCGGTGATCTTCCGGCCGCACCGCTGAGCGGTCGCCCCCCGTCCGGCACTCACCGACCCCTCTCCGCAGCTGCGGGCTGGTGTCCGGCGCTGACCGCGCGCACGCGCCGGACAGGGTGCAGCGATCGCGCCCAGCAGTCGGTGACTGCCGGACGGCGCGTCGCCGCTAGAACAGGGCCGATGCGAGGGCTTGGCGGGCGTTCGCGACGCGAGGATCCGTAGCGCCCACCACGTCGAACAGCTCGACGAGCCGCGTCCGGATCCGGTCCCGGTCATCTCCAGGCGTGCGCCGCACCAGGTCGATGAGCCTGCCGAAGGCGTCCTCGACCTGACCGCCCATGATGTCGAGGTCCGCCACGGCGAGCTGGGCGTCCACGTCATCGGGCGCGTCCGCCGCAGCGCGGCGGACGGCGTCGAGATCTGCCATCCGTGACCGCTCCATCAGCGACACCTGTGCCCGGCCGGCACGCGCATCGGCGTCCTTGGGGTTCTCGCGCAAAGCGCGGTCGTACGCGTCGATGGCCGCGGCATAGTCCTCGCGCTCGATGGCGTCGTACGCCTCCTGGTGCAGGGGCGGAAGCGACTCGGGCTCGGGCTCAGCGGGCGGGGCGCCCGCGGCAGCCACGGTTCCCGTGACGCCGTTCTGCTGCGCGATCTCGAGCACCTGGTCGAGCACGCTCGTGATCTGAGCCTCCTCCGCGCTGCCCTGGAACAGGGGGGCCGGCCGCGCCGCGATCAGCGCCATCACGGTGGGCACCGCCTGCACCTGGAAGGCCTGCGCGACCGTGCCCTGAACGTCCACGTCGCACGCCGCCAGGACGAACCGTCCCTGGTAGCGCCCGATGATCGTGCGGATCCGCTCGACGAGGTCGTTCGATGCCGGCGACGCGCTCGACTTGAACACGATGATCACGGGGACCTGTGCGGACTGCTGCGCGAGCTCCTGCAGGCTCTGCTCCGTGACGGCGATGGGGGCGGGCAGCGCAGCGGGCGCACCGGGCGCCTCGTCGCTCGCCGCATGCGCGCTCACGAGCTGGGACAGGTCGACAGATCCGCGCAGGGGTGCGTCAGGGTTCTCGGTCATGCTCTTCCTTCGTTGCTAGCTGTCGGACACGCGGATGAGATTGTGCTCGGCGGCGACGACGCCCGGCAGGGAGCCCTCCTCCGCGTCCGCGCCCGGGATGTGGATCACGATGAAGTCCAGATAGGAGTGCGTCACGGTGTCGTCGAGCTCCCCGTCCAGCAGCGGCTGGTCGGCCTCGTCGATCGACACGGTCGCGTCCTCGACGGTGAACGACGAGTCAATGGTGAGTGGGGCGAAGACCAGCGCGCCGCCGTCCGCCGTCGCCATCGCGAACGAGTTGGCGATCGATGGCTGAACGGTCTCGACGTACTCGCCGTCCGCCTCCTTGGCGGCGTCCGTGAGGGTGCTGCGCGCGGTGAACAGGCGCTCCCGGTACGAGTCCGGAGCAAACGTCTCGTCGAGATCTGATCCGCCTCCCGCACGCAGGAGCTCGACGTAGCTCTCGACCACCTCCTGCGGGGTCGGGCTCACCGCATCCGAGTCCATCGCGAGCTGCTCGGCACCCGTGGAGGGGCCGGGCATCGCCGGCAGCGTGGCACCCGGGATCATGTGAGCCCAGTTCCGCATCTGGTAGTCGGTCAGAATGTCCTCCTGGACCCAGAGCATCACGACCGGCGTCGAGTCCTCGTCGGCCTGCTCCGAGACGGTCACCATGGTGCGCGGCCAGGTGTCGGCTGCCGACACGTAGACGGCCTGCATCTCAGCCGGCAGCGTCACCGGGGCAGGGCCGTCGTCCGCCTTGGCGAGCGTGTACTGGACGCCGCGGATGGTCACCGCATCACCGCCCACCCGGTCATTGAGCCTGCCGGGACGGCGCGCACGGTCGGCCGCGGCGAGCTCCGCCATGGTCTCCGCGACAATACGGTCGCTCTGCGGCTCGAGCAGGGCGCCCGATGCCTCGAGATCAGGGGGCGAGGTGACGGGTTCGGGAACGTCCGAGACGCAGCCCGCGAGCGCGAGCGCGCTCAGGCCTGCCACGGCGGCCAGCGGCAACAGTCGTCGGCTCATGGTCGCTCCTCTCCTCGGTCGCCGTCTCCCGGTTCATCGAGGCCCATCTCATTGAGCCCCGGCACGGTGGTGTCCGGCCAACCGGGCTGGGAACCGTCGCCGCGTTCGGCGCTGGGCGCCGACGCCGGCGACGCCGAGTCGACGGAACGCGCCGACACCACGGCTTCCTCATCGAGCGACGCCTCCGGCAGGTGCTCGCCCGCCTCGCGTCGCGCACGCCGACTCCCTGGCGCCGGCTCGTCGCCGTCAGAGACCCGCTGGCGCTTGTTGATCCACTCCTCGCCCTTGGCCTGAGCCGGGCGGAAGTCGATGAAGCGCAGCACGAGCGCGACGACACCGACGAGCGTGAGGAAGGCGCCCCACCAGATCAGCGGGGTGATCCAGCCGTCCTGCACGTCACGGGTCTGCGTCAGGTCCGTGGCGGTCAGGGGCGTGTCCTCCGTCGACACGATGACCAGGACCTCGCCCGGCACCACGTCGGAAGCCTTGATCGAGAGCCGGTCCGTGCCGCGGAACTCGTCGCGCCAGTGGTCCTGCGAGGTCTCGGCGACGATGTCGACGGGCTCTGCCTCCTCCTCGTCGGCTCCGTCCGAAGCGGACGGCGAGGGCGATGGCTCGTCAGACGGGCTTGCGGATGGGCTGGCCGAAGGCGACGGCGCGACCGGCTCCGCGGACGTGGTGGCGAGGGTCTCCCAGTCGAGCATCTCGGTCACGTAGGTCACGGTGTGGTCGGCCAGCCAGGCCTCCGCGTCGGCAGGCCGCGCGGTCAGACCGAGGATCGGCCCGTCGCCCGAGACGCCGATGCGGTTGTCGCCGGCCAAGGCGA
>NZ_CAJXJX010000153.1 GCF_913055775.1 uncultured Demequina sp.
CCCAGCAGTGGCCACAGGTAGCGCCCGGAAATATTCGGCAATACTATTTTTTTCTGCGGGGCCGCTTCGCCCGCCGTGCTCTGTACACTCGTCACGTTACGCCTCCGCAATCGCCTGCATGATGTTGCCTTCGGTAATATTTTCGCCCTCGATCTCCGTCACCTTGCGGCGGTCGCGCATCACCGCGACACGGTCGGAGAAGGCCACCAGCTCGTCGAGCTCGGAGGACGTGACCAGCAGAGACATACCTTCACTGCAGAGTTTTTTGATCAGTTTGAGAATTTCCGCGTGGGCACCGATGTCCACGCCGCGGGTGGGTTCATCCAGCACCAGGAGCTGGGGGTTGGTCGCCAGCCAGCGAGCCAGAACCACCTTCTGCTGGTTGCCACCACTCAACTGCTCGATCGGCTTTTCCGCATCCGGCGTGGCAATCTGCAGTTCGGCGATAAACTTGTCCGCCAGCGCCTGCTGTTCGGCGCGGCTCATGGGGCGCCACCAGCCGCGACGCGCCTGCACCGCCAGGGCAATGTTCTCGCGAATGGACAATGGGCCCACAATACCGCTGGTTTTGCGGTCTTCCGGACACAGTGCCAGACCTTCGGCAATGGCTTCCGATGGCTGACGAAAATGCTGCTCGCTGTTTTGGAAAGTCAGCGTACCGCTCGTCTTTTTGTCCACGCCGAATACCGCACGGCAGACCTCCGAGCGCCCGGCGCCAAGGAGGCCGGCGAGGCCCACGGCCTCACCGCGACACACGGTCAGGTCGGTGGGGTGCAGGGACCCGCGTACCGCCACACCCTTCAGTTCCAGCAGTGGTTCCGACTGCGTTTTCTGCGACCGCGGCCCGCCGGCCTGCGCCTTGGTTTCCGCCTGCAATTCCTTGCCCAGCATATGCCCCACCAGCGCACTGCGCGGCAGCTGGGCTGCTTCGAATTCGCCCACCAGCTGGCCGTTGCGGAGCACCGTGATGCGGTCGGAGATCTCGTACACCTGGTCGAGGAAGTGCGACACGAACAGGATCGCCACGCCCTTGTCCCGCAGGTCGCGGATCACGGAGAACAGCTGCTCCACCTCGCCGCGGTCGAGGCTCGACGTCGGCTCGTCGAGGATGAGCACCTTCGCGTCGAGCACCATGGCCCGCGCGATCGCCACCAGCTGCTGGATCGCGATCGAGTGGGCCGACAGCGTCGACCGGGTGTCGAGGTCGAGCCCCAGGCTGCCCAGATGCTGCGCCGCGGCGACGTGGACGGCCTTCCAGTCGATGCCACCGAGCCCGCGGGGCTCGTGCCCCAGCATCACGTTCTCGCCCACCGAGAGGTTCGAGCAGAGGTTGACCTCCTGGTAGACCGTGGAGATGCCCGCCTCCTGGGCGTCCGCCGTGGTCTCGAAGCTGCGCTCCTCGCCCGCGATCTCGATGGTCCCGCTGTCGATCGCGTAGACGCCGGTGAGGGCCTTGATCAGCGTTGACTTGCCGGCGCCGTTCTCTCCCATGAGGGAGTGGACCTCACCGGGTCGCAGGAAGAAGTCGACGTGGTCGAGCGCGAGAACGCCGGGAAAGGCGATCGTGATCCCGCGCATCTCGACCAGAGGTGGGACGTCGGTGTCCGCTGGCATGGGCTGCACTGTCCTTCGCTTGGGGGTGGTGCGCCCCGTCGGGGATCCGGCGTGCGAGCCGGGTCCCCGACGGGGCACCTGTACCGCTGGGTGTCAGGCTATTGCCTGCACTCAGTAGAGGCGGGAGTCGATGACCTCCGCGGCCTCCTCCTGGGTGAAGGTCAGGTCCTCGACGTAGATCTCCTTCTCGACCGCGTTGCCGGCCAGGACGTCCTTGACGACCTGCGACACCAGGTCGCCGAGCAGCGGGTTGCACTCGACGATGTAGTTGATCTTGCCGTCGACCAGTGCCTGCATGCCGTCACGCACCGCGTCGATGGTGATGATCGTGATGTCCTCACCGGGAACGCCGCCCGCGGCCTCGATCGCCTCGATGGCGCCCAGACCCATGTCATCGTTGTGCGCGTAGAGCAGGTCGATGCCGTCGATGCCGTAGTTGGCGATGTAGCCCTCCATGACGGACTTGCCGCCATCGCGGGTGAAGTCGCCGGTCTGCGAGTCGATGGTCTCGATCGCGGTGCCGGCGATGGCGTCATTGAAGCCGTCCGCTCGGTCGTTCGCCGGGGCCGATCCGGTGGTGCCCTCGAGCACCACCATCTTGGTCGGGGTGTCGCCGAACTGCTCGGCCGCCCACTCTCCTGCCTTGAGGCCCTCGGTGTAGAAGTCGAGGCCCACCCAGCTCTCGTAGAGGTCGTCCGAGGCGCTCACGGTGCGGTCCTCGAGGACCACCGGGATGCCTGCGTCGGCGGCCTCGGCGAGGACGTCGTCCCAGCCATCCTCGACGATGGGAGCGAGGACGATGGCGTCCACGCCCTGGTTGATGAAGTTGCGGACGGCGCTGATCTGCGCGGCGGGGTCGTTGTCCGCCGCGTTGAAGACCAGGTCGAAGCCGTTCTCCTCGGAGAACGCGGTCTGCATGGACTCGGTGTTGGCCGAGCGCCAGCCGGACTCGGATCCGGTCTGCGCGAATCCGACGGTGATGACGTCGCCGGACGAGCCGGAGTCGTCGCCGGAGCTGGCGTCGTCCGAACCGTCGTCCGAGCCGCTCGAGCACGCCGTGAGAGCGAATGCGGCTGCTCCCACCATGGCGATCGTTGACAGGTAACGCTTCCTCATGCCTCAGAACCTCCTCGTTCTGCCCCGGCGTCGGTGCCGGGCGGTATTGGGGTTTCCCTCGGGGCCGATGCACGGCCCGTAGTCGCCATGTTAGCCCTCACATTCTGAGGCGGCGCAAGTGGTCCGGATAACGCTTGAGTAACGAATGTTAACGATCACGCATGCATGTTCGGACCGTTTCGCACGGTTCCCTGCGCTCTCAAGAGAGCATTCACATTCGGTCACATCCGAGAGCGCCATCACGAGGACCCCCGTCGACGAGACGCGGTGAACGCCGGAGCCGCCAGGAATGGCCGCGAAGGCCCGCGCGTTCTGAGCGCATGACATCCTCCGCCCTGTTCTCGCCGCTCACCCTGCGCTCGATCACGTTCCGCAACCGCCTGTGGGTCGCCCCCATGTGCCAGTACTCGGTCGAGGAGCGCGACGGCGTGCCCACCGACTGGCACCTGGTCCACCTGGGCGGCACGGCCCGCGGCGGCGCCGGACTCGTGATGGCCGAGGCCACCGCCGTTGCCCCCGAGGGCCGTATCTCGCCGTGGGACACCGGGATCTGGAACGACGACCAGGCACAGGCATGGGGTCGCATCACGCGCTTCATCCGCTCGCAGGGAGCCGCCGCCGGAATCCAGCTGGCCCACGCGGGCCGCAAGGCCTCGACGCATCGCGGGCTCGAGGGCCGCGGCGTGGTGACGCAGGAGGAGGGCGGCTGGACCCCCGTGGGCCCGTCGAGCCTGGCCTTCCCCGGTCTCGCCGACCCCGCACCCCTCACCCACGAGCAGATTACGGTGGTGGTCGAGGAGTTCAGGGCCGCGACGCGGCGCGCGATCGACGCCGGCTTCGACGTGATCGAGGTTCACGGCGCCCACGGCTACCTGCTCCACGAGTTCCTGTCGCCGCTCAGCAACGACCGCACGGACGAGTTCGGCGGCAGCCTCGAGAACCGGGCGCGCCTGATCCTCGACGTCACCCGCGCCGTGCGCGAGGAGGCGGGCGAGGAGGTCCCGGTGCTCGTCCGCCTGTCCGCGACGGACTGGAAGGAGTCCGAGGGCTGGACCCTCGAGGACACCGTCACCGTCTCGGGCTGGCTCAGCGACGCCGGCGCGGACCTCATCGACGTCTCGTCAGGCGGCAACGTCGCGGACGCCACCATCCCCGTGGGACCCGGCTACCAGGTCCCGTTCGCCGCTGAGGTGCGCGAGCGCGCGGGCGTGCCCACGAGCGCCGTGGGGCTCGTGACGGAGCCGCACCTCGCGGAGCACATCGTGGCTGCCGGCCAGGCCGATGCGGTGATGGCAGGGCGCGAGTTCCTCCGCGATCCGCAGTTCGCGCTGCGAGCCGCGCACGAGCTGGGCGTCGAGGTCGACTACTGGCCATTCCAGTACGCCCGCGGCACGTTCGCGGCGCGGCCCTAGAGCGCCTCGACGGCGCTCGCGTGTGAGATTCCTCCCGTGCGGGCGTTTCGTGAACTTCGGGGGTCGCGCGCACGTCCATAATGGCTGTCCCGCGCCGTCAACGGCGCACGCACCAGAAGGACCACGGGATGCCGCGACCGGTGGGCTCTCAAGCCACCTACCGCCCCGGCCTCGACGGGCTCAGAGCGCTCGCCGTCGCCGGTGTCGTGGCCTACCACCTGGGCGCCCCGTGGGCGCCCGGCGGCCTCATGGGCGTGGGCGTCTTCTTCACGCTCAGCGGCTTCCTCATCACCGGGATCCTTCTGCGGACGTGGCGCGAGCGCGGCAGCTTCGAGCTCGGCCAGTTCTGGATCCGACGCGCCCGCCGGCTCGTCCCTGCGCTGGTCGCGGTGGTGGCCGCGACCCTGGCCGTCACGGCGGTCGTGGCGCCCCAGGACGGGGTCAGCCGCCTGCGGGAGTCGGTCGCCGGGCTGCTCTATGCGAGCAACTGGACCACGATCGCGGCCGGGGAGTCCTACTTCGATCGCTTCGAGGGGCCCGGGCCGCTCGACCACCTGTGGTCGCTCGCGATCGAGGAGCAGTTCTACGTGCTGTGGCCGCTGCTCCTGCTGGGCCTCCTCGCCCTCTTCCGCCGCCGGCTGTGGCGCGTGGCCGGCGCCACTCTGGGGCTCGCGGCGGCGTCATTCGTCGCCATGTGGCTGCTCGCGGAGCCCGGATTCGACCACACCCGCGTCTACCAGGGCACGGATACCCGGGCCGGGGGCCTGCTGGTGGGCGCGGCGCTCGCGATCGCGATCGCGGCGTTCCGGGCGGGCAGAGACGAACGGCGTGCGCCGGCCAGCGAGCGGCAGCGCGCCCCGTGGTGGCTCGACGCGCTCGGCGTGGTCGCGCTCGGCGTCGTCGTGTGGCAGCTCGCGACCACTGATGCGTACGCGATGTGGCTCTACGGGGGCGGACTGGCGCTGCTGTCGGTCGCGACCGCGGCGGTCGTCGCCGCGGCCTCCTATCGCCGCGGCCTCGTGGCGTGGGTCCTGGGACTGGGGCCGATGCGGTGGCTGGGCGAGCGCTCGTACGGCATCTACCTGTGGCACATGCCCGTCATCGCGTTCCTGCCGGCGGTCCTGGGCGCGTGGACGGCCGCGGTGGCCGTCCCGCTGACGCTGGGGCTCGCGTGGGCCAGCTGGCGCTGGCTCGAGGACCCGATCCGCGTCCACGGCCTGCGCTGGTGGATGGGCGCCGTCGCCCGCACGCTGCGGGCCTGGGGCGAGTCCGCCGGTCATCTGGTGGCACCGCAGGCGCCCCTGGGCCGCCGTGTGCTCGCGTCGACCGCGATCGCCGCCACCGTGGTGGTCGCCTCCACCGGGGCGGCCGTCGCTCTCACCGTGAGAGTCGAGCGCGCCGTGGCCACCGCATCGGCCGCACCGGCTGTGGCCGACG
>NZ_CAJXJX010000154.1 GCF_913055775.1 uncultured Demequina sp.
GAGCCGGTCGGCGAGGTCACGGTACGAACCGGATCTCGACGACGTCGGTCCACGGCAGCCGGAAGCCGGCCAGGGGGTAGGGCAGTCGGGACAGCACGACATCCAGGGGCGCCGACTCCGCCGTGACGCGCACGGGGGGACCCGCGTCGATGAGCGCGGGCCGCGTGATCCAGCCGTCGCGTATGAACGTGGCGGAGGACTCGTCGAAGCCGGGTAGCAGCGCGGCGAACGCCGCGAGGACGCGCTCGGCCGCCTCAATGTCCTCGTCGCGCACCTCGGCCTCGCCCCCGGGCTCGTCGGTGGACCCCGCGAGCACGCGGACGAGCGGGTCATCGACGGCGCGGTGGTCGCCCGCCGCGAGCACGCTGAGCGTGCGCCTGCGGGCCACGACCGGGTCCTGGTCGGGGCGCGCGTCGCTGGCGGCGTCGCACAGGTCTCCCAGCCACGGATACAGCAGCACGAGCCCGCCCCAGGCGCTCGCGGTGAGGGCGTCCACCATGGCGGCGCCGGGTGCGAGTTCGGCCAGGCGCCGGACATGGGCGGCGGCGTCGGCGACCCGGTCTGGCTCGGGTGTGGCGAGCGCCTCGCGATCAGGGCTGGCCGATGCGCGCTGCACCGCATCCTGCGCGCGTTCCGGGGGCGCGTGGTCGCCCCAGGCAGCAGGGGTGGAGGTCGACACGCTCGGCCCGGACGGCGGCGGTGACGACTCGGCGCGCCGGGTCGCGCGGTCCATGGCCGCGAGCCACGCGCGCGCCTTGCCGACGCTGAGGCGCGAGACGACCTCAGCGGCCATGGGCGCGGAGTCCGCGGCCGCCAGTGCGCGAGGCAATGCCGAGGCCGGGGCTCCCGCGGCGAGCCAGGCGCGCACCTGGGCGGCGACCGCATCGGCGCTTGCGGCGGGCCCGCCGGACGGGGCCGCTGCGTTATCCACGGTGGTCTTCTCGGGAGCGTGAGGGCTGCCCCGGTGCGTGGGTTCCCCGGCCGGCTCCTGGGCTTCGGGGTCGTCCGGGAGCGCGAGAGCGCCGAGAGTGGCGGCGCGGATCCGTTCTGCCCACAGGATCGCGAGGGTCTCGTCATCGTAGTCCGCGGGGTCCACGTCGAGGGTCACGGTGAGCGTGCCGAGGGTCGCGTCGGGCGCCGCACCGAGCGCGTGGTCGAGTGCCTGGGCCAGCGGACCAGCCGCCACGCGCGCGAGCCTCCGGGACGCATCCCCGCGAATGCGCACCCGGCCGATCTCCATGTCGGTCATCCGAGGATGTCCTTGGCCATGCGGAACTGGACATCGATCTGGCTGCCGATGTTGTCGTCGATGCCGGCGGACTTCACCGCCGTGCGCAGGGTGTCGAGCACCGACAGCACGGCGCCGCCGACGCCCTCGGCGTCGTCGGTGGTGAGTGCCACCTCGAGGCGGGCGGAGGCGCGCGAGGCGTCCTTGATGTACCTGCTGAGCAGCGGGGTGTTGTCGCCGGAGATCGTCTCGAGACCGGCGTTGACGGACTCCGCGAACTCGATGATCGCCTCGCCCATGTGCTTGATCGAGAACCCGTCGTCCGGTCGTTCGGCACCGCCCACGACAATCGGCCCGCGGGTGCCCGCCTGCAGAGCACCTTCCATGGTGGCGACGCGCTGCTTGAGGTTGTCGAGGTCGCCGCCGAGCACCTCCTCGATGCCCTGATGGACCGCGCCGTCGACACCGGCGAGGGTGGTCTCGACGCCGCCGCGCCACTCGAGCGTCGCGGCCTGGAACTCCTCGAGTCCCGCGACCTTGCCGCCCAGCCCGGACACGGACGAGTCGAGGGTGAGGAACTCCTGACTGAGGCTCGCGGTGGCGTCCAGTGCCTCGGTCGCCGCGCCCACGGCGGCGGGCAGTTGCGTGCCGACCTGCTTCGCGGTGTGAGCGGCGGGGACGCGGCCCGTCGAGGTCACCCGGTTGTCGCCGTCGACGACGAGCACGATGGTGTCTGCGGGGCTCGCTGCCCCGGCTGACTGGTAGCCCGGGATCGTGGCGATCTCATCCTTGGTGGCGAGGATCACCGACGGGGCGACCTCGGTCTCGAGCACCGCCGCCTCGAGCACCGGCTGGATGAGGGGACCGCTGTGGCCAAGCGCGGGGCCGAGCCCGATCGCGCCGCTGCCGAGGTAGTCGAGCTCGCGCCCGGGGTACACGACGCCGCGGTCGAAGCCCGGGTTGATCCAGGGGCCGAGCGGGTCGCCCGGCCCGTCAGGCCCGAGAGGCCCGTAGGGGTTGATCCACTCGGGGATCTCCTCCCAGTGAGGAGGCGGGAAGAGGATCTCCGGCGGAGGGAACACGATCGTGTAGCACTCGCCCAGGGGGCGCCACGAGCCGTCGGGGCAGCGCACGAAGACCACGTCAATGATGGGGCCGTCGTCGTCCGGGTCTTCCGGTTCGGGCGGCGGGTCGGGCGGGGCGTAGGCGCCGATGGTCGCCTCGAGCTGGGCGACGTACAGGGCGCAGGGGCTCGCGCAGGTGCCGCCGACGAACGCGCGCGCCAGGCCCTCGGGAGGCTCCCAAGCGTGGCGGTAGCGGCAGTTCCACACCCACGCGCCGCCCGAGTAGTGCACCCAGCCGAGCACCACGCCAGGACGCGGCGTCTCGCGGTCGCACGAGAGCGCCATCAGCGCGCGGCACCGCATCAGCTCGAGCGTCTCGAACAGCACCTCGTTGAGGAACGCGGCCTTGTAGCCCTGCACGCCGTCGAGGTCCGAGCTCGAGATCGAGATGCCCTTGAGGTCGTTGATGAGCGCAGTGTCGATGAGCGGCGCCCCGGGGGCGGTCTCGAGGCGGTCCACGATCGCGTCCTTGAGGTCCTCGAACGAGCCGACGTAGGACGAGTCCTGGGACAGCGTGAGCGGATCCACCGCCAGCAGTGGCTCCGACGGGAACATGAAGCGGTCCCCCGTGACCCGGCCGCGCACGATGCGCAGCGCGGCGCCACGGGTGCGGATCTCCGCGTGGCCCGCGCAGCCAGCCTCGCCGCACTCCTCTTCGGGTTCGGGCTCATCCGTCATCTCGAGCACGACGCTGTAGCCCGACACCGAGTCGTCGATGAATTCGAAGCCGCCCGGGCCCGGGGTGGGCGGCAACTCGATCTCCATGGCGTCGTCGAGCGTCAGCGGCTCGCCGTTCTGGTCGATCGCGCGTCCGGGCTGGATGGTGAGCACGCGGTCGGCGATCGAGCCGGTCAGCCCGCAGTTGACGCCGAAGCCGATGAGGCGACCGAGCAACTGGTCGCGGTCGTGGAGGAACGTGCGCAGCAGCACGAGCTCGGACGCCGTGAGCGTCTGTCCCCCCTGAAATTCCGGATACTGGCTGTCGGGCATGGCCGCGGTCCTTTCAGTCCTCGCTGGGGAGGCTGCCGATATCGAGGCGGTCGATCGCCTCGAGGTTGTGGCAGTTCGTGGGGTCGGTGTCGGGGTTGGGGTACGTCGCGGAGTCGCGCGGGCACTCGCAGACGGTGATGCCGAGGCCGTGGCTGATGAAGCTCGTGATCGAGCACAGGAGAGCGTGCAGGTCGGACCGGTGCGTCGCGAGCTCGCCCTCGTAGGCGACGAGGGCAGCCTCGTACGCGGCGACGGCCGCGTCATAATGCGGTAGCGCCGAGTACTCCGGCATGGCCCCGAAGGTGTCCAGCGTGGGCATCGGCGGCGGCGCCGGTTGCGCGGGCGCCTCCCAATCGGGCGCCGTCCAGCACACGCGCAGCAGCACGTGCGCCGGGGCGTGGGCCTCGACGAACTCGATGGCCTCGCGGCGTCGGCGGAAGTCCTCGAACTGGGGCGTCGAGCGCACGAACAGGGTGCCCGTGAGCTCGGGGTCCGCGATGACGGTGTCCGCGACCTTGAAGTGCTCGAGCAGGAAAGGGCGGTCCGCGTCGGCGATGTCGAACGCGAGGCAGAACCAGTCGAGGAACCCGCGCGGGGTGCCGCGGCGTCGCCACAGGCGCGCGAACCGACCGGTGAAGTCTCGCCGCTTGGCAAGGCCGGCCTGGTCTCGCGTCCACGTGCGCGGGTACGCGTATGCCGCCCAGCCGGCCACCTCGTCGTACGTGTGGAGCAGGGCGTCGAGCGCCGCATCGACGCCGGCGTCGAGCGGCAGGCCCGCGGGCCACCTCAGCGCGGCGTCGGGTCCGTGCGCGAGCCCGGCGTCGTCGAGCGCGCCGATGGCGGCGCGAACGCCGTCGTCCATCAGTTCGAGGTAGCCGTCGACCTGCGCGAAGGAGGACTCCTGCTCCTGGTAGACGGCGGGCAGGTGCGACGAGATGCGCGAATAGTCGGCGCTAGACATGGCCGCACTCCCCGGTGGTGACGAGCCGCACGCGCACGCACTCGCCGTCGACGTCTCCTGGCACGCAGTCGGGGTCGAGTTCGACCGCGCCCTCGGTCACCCACGGGCCTGTGCCCGCGCGCAAGGCGAGGCCCTCGACGCCGAGCACCGCGTCGTCGGCCACGATCGCCTGCACCACCTCGGTGAGGCGGACGGGCTCTCCCGGGATCCAGCCGTCGAGTGGCTGGGGGTGCGGCGGCCATGGGCCGTCGACAGCGGGTGCGTCGAGGGGGGCGGGCCGGCTCTCGGGCCTGCCCGAGGCGAAGAATGCCTCGAGACGCGAGACGACGCCCGCCACCAACGCCGTCTGGTCGACCGCGGGACCGGCCAGCAGCGTGCCCTGCAGCGTGATCGCGCAGCGCTTCAGCACGGCCGCGCCCACCTCGTCGCAGAGGAGCCGGCGCGGATCGAGGGGGTCGTACGAGTCGAGCCATGTCGGGTGCGGCGAGTGCACCTCGGAGCCGATCGCGAGGGCGAGCACCTCGCGCAGGAAGTGGCGGTCGGTCGGCCAGCTCGTGGCGGCGAGGCCGTCGGGACGTGCGCGCCGCTCGACCACGAGCGTGACCGCCCCGAGGGCGTCGGGTGCGGCTGACGTCTGCTCCGATCCGTCCCATCGCACCCCGGCGAGCCGCCCACCGACGGCCCAGGCTCGCGCCACGTGGGAGTGGGCCCGGGCGCGGCGCGCGTAGTCGTCGTCGGTGACGGGCTCGCATGCGAGGGCCTGCAACGGGTGGGGCGGCCACACCTCCGTCTCGCCGCCCGGGTGCTCGAAGTCCTCGGGCATGGCTCCCGGCGGCGTCGTGGCCCGGCCGCGCGCGATGGCCGCCTCCTCCGCCGTCATGCCTGCCGCCGCGAGGTCCGTGGGCAGGTCCGTGTCGGGCTCACCGCTCGTCAATCGGCTGTCGAAGTCGACCCCGGTCCGGGCGACGCGGCGGCGGCGGTCGCGGCGCACGAGCGCCTCGCGCTCCTCGTCCCACAGCGGCAGCGACGCCGCCAGTGACTGCGCGGCCGCGGCATCGCGCTCGTCGCGCGTCCCCCCAAGCACGTCGTGCGCGTCGACCGCGGCAGCCACTGCGCCCGTGTGCTCGAGCGCCATCTGCAGCACCAGCCGCGCGCGCGTCGCCGTGATCGCGGCGTCGAGCGCGGCGGGCGGGATCTGCGTGGGTCCCGCTCCCACCAGTCCTGCTTCCGTCGCGAGTGTGATGGCGTGCGAGCGGCTCGCGGCGCGACGCGCG
>NZ_CAJXJX010000155.1 GCF_913055775.1 uncultured Demequina sp.
GATCGAGCCGACGCCGAGCGTCGAGCACATGTCGACCATCGTCTTGATCAGCTTGACCGTCTGGCCGCCATTGGCGAGCCGCGTCACGAAGGAGCGGTCGATCTTGATCGTGTTGATCGACAGTTGGTCGATATGGCCGAAATTCGCGTAACCGACGCCGAAATCGTCCAGCGCCACGCGCGACCCGAGCTGCTGCAGGCGGGCGAGCGAACTGCGCGCCGTCTCGAAATCCGACATGATCAGCGTCTCGGTCACCTCGATGCTGGCCATGATCGCCTACCGCTTCGTGGCGGCGAAGGACCTCCCCCGGCTCCCCTACCTCACCCGGATGGACTTCTTCCTGCTCGGTTCCGCGTTCCTGATGCTGCTCGGTCTGGTGGGAGTGGTGGCGATCGCGAGGTGCGACGCCGCGGACAAGCCCGACGCGGTCGAGCCCGGCGCCGGCGAGGTGGTCCCTGAGCGCCGGGATGATGTTGTCCGAGTTCTGCAGCATGAGGTCATCCTCGAGGACCACCAGCTGCTCGCCGGGAACGGGCAGGCACTCCTGCGCCATCATCTCGTCGTCGGTGGTCTCCTCCGAGCCGGTGGGCTCCATCGAGCCGTCGTCTGCCGGCTCGTCGCCGTCGCCGGAACTGCAGCCGGCGACGATCAGGGTGGCGGCGGCCAGGGCCGCGTAGGTGGCTCTGCGGGTGTGCATCGGTGCTCCTCACGTCGGGGACGGTCAGCCATGGCAACCGCCTGGGCGCCCGATCTGTTCCCTCACGGCGCCCGTACCAGGCTATGCGGTGTTCGCGGCCGGCGCCCGGGGGGATGGGTCGGGCGGGGCGGATCCGTGCACCAGACTCGGATGAACTGAGTCGCAAGGCGAGGCTCGCCGCACGCGCCGGACGGTGGCACTCAGTTGGTCCGAGTCGCGTGCACACACCCGGAAACGCCGCGCAGGCCGGGGGAGGGCCGATGCGCGGGCCCGGTGGCGCTTCGACCTCACGCGGCCGCGGTGGCTGCCTCGCGCAGGGGAGCGGGAGTGGCGGCGCGCTGGAGACGCGCCATCACGGCGTCGGTCGCGAGCGCGAGCGCTGCGACGAGCACCGCGCCGGCCAGCACCTCGCCGTACCGCTGCGTGGCGAGCCCCCGGTTGATGATGACGCCCAGGCCGCCACCGGCCACCAGAGCAGCGAGCGGCACGGTCGCGACGGTCTGCACGGTCGCCGTGCGCAGGCCGGCGGCGATGAGCGGCACCGCGAGGGGCAGCTCGACCCTGGTGGCGACCTGGAAGCGAGTGAGCCCTTGACCCAGTGCGGCCTCGCGGATGTCGGGGTCCACGCCGGACATGCCGGTGAAGGCGTTCGTGAGGATGGGAGGGAACGCGAAGATCGCGGCCGCCAGGATCACCGCCCGGTTGCCGAAGCCGATCGCGGAGGCCGCGAACAGCGTGAGCAGGGCCAGCGTGGGCATCGCGCGGCTCACGTTGGAGATCACGACGGTGGCGCCGCCGCCCTTGCGGATGTGTCCCAGGAGCACTCCGACGGGAAGCGCGAAGGCCACGGCGATGGCGACGGCCGCGAAGCTCATCCAGATGTGCTCGAGCGTCAGTGCGATGATCGAGTCCTGCGCGAAGCGCCAGCCGCCGTCGAACGTGGGTGTGGTGATCCCGTTCGCCCCGGTCCAGTTCTCCCAGGTGGTCAGGTACGCCCACGCCTCGCCAACGGTGCTCATGCGGCCACCCTCCGGCGCTGCCACGGCATGGCGAGACGACCCGCGAGCGCGAGCAGCAGGTCCAGAACGAGCGCGAGCGCGAGGCACAGCAGGGTCGCGGTCATGATCTGGGCGCGGTAGTCCGACTGGAGCCCGCGGAACATCAGCTGGCCCAGCCCGCCGTAGCCCACCACGACACCCACGGTGACCAGAGCAACCGTCGTCACCGCAGCGATCCGCAGGCCCGCGATGATCGACGGCAGCGCGAGCGGCAGCTCGACCTGGAACAGCAGCCGCGTGGGGGTGTAGCCCAGGCCGCGCGCGGCATCGGTGACGTCACGGTCGACGCCCTCGAGCCCCACGACGATGTTGCGCACCAGCACCAGCAGGGCGTACGCCACGAGCCCGATCAGGACCGTGGTGCGCCCGATGCCGGTGAAGGGGGCGAGCAGGCCGAACAGCGCGAACGAGGGGATCGTGTAGAGGATCCCGGAGATGCCCATGATCGGTCCCGACAGGCGCGGGATCCGCCGCGCGATCACGGCGAGCGGGAACGCGATGAGGAACGCGATCGCGAGCGCCTGCAGCGTGAGGGTCGCGTGGATCGCGAGCTGGTCGACCACTTCCTCGGTGTTGCGCTGGAGGTAGTCGAGCGAGAACCACGGGTTCTCAGGCGCGTCCATCTGTCCGACGCTACAGGCACTGCGCGCCACAGTCACCTGGCGCGGCGGCGCGGCTGTGCAGGGCCGATGCGTGCGTCAGCTCTCCCCGTGCGCGGACGCGGCGGTGGGCTACGGTGGCGGGATGGACCACGCGGGCATCACGTTCGAGCACGTGCGCAAGGAGTACCCGGACGGCACGGTGGCTGTCGAGGACCTGTCGCTCGAGGTCACCCCTGGTGAGATCCTGTGCCTCGTGGGGCCCTCGGGCTGCGGCAAGTCCACCACGCTGCGCATGGTCAATCGCCTGGTCGAGCCCAGCTCCGGCGTCATCACGGTCGACGGCCAGGACGTGATGGCCCAGGATGCGGTGCAGCTGCGGCGCTCGATCGGCTACGTGATCCAGCACGTGGGCCTGTTCCCTCATCGCACCGTGGCGCAGAACGTGGCGACGGTGCCCGGGCTGCTGAAGTGGGACAAGGGGCGCACCCGGGAGCGCGTGGACGAACTGCTCGAGCTCGTGGGCCTGCCGCACGAGACGTATGGCTCGCGCTACCCGCACGAGCTCTCCGGCGGTGAGCGTCAGCGGGTGGGGGTCGCGAGGGCGCTCGCGGTCGAGCCTCCGGTGCTGCTCATGGACGAGCCCTTCGGGGCCGTCGATCCGCAGCGACGCCGCAGCCTCCAGCAGGAGTTCCGCGACCTGCAGCGCTCGCTGGGCCTCACCGTGATGATGGTGACGCACGACATCCGCGAGGCCGTCATTCTCGCGGACCGCATCGCGGTGTTCTCTCGGGGCGGCGTGCTTGAGCAGCTCGGGAGCGGTGAAGACGTCGCGGAGAACCCCGCGAACGCGTTCGTCGAGGACTTCCTCGAGGACTTCGGCGCCCTCAAGGAGTAGGGCGGATCAGCGCTCGGCTGACTGCGCGGACGGCCCTTCCGGCCCGCCTGCGGCGTCCTCGGCCTCGGCGACGGCGTCTCCGTCCGCGCCCGCGCGATGGCGGGCGATGCGCCCGGGCTCGCGCCACTTGGATCGCCACCACGCGACCATCCCGCCCTCGGCCTCCTGCGCCTCGCGTTCGAGTCGCTCCTCGGCCTGACGCAGCTCGCGGTGACGGCGCCGCCGGCGCCCGGTCGTGACGATGCGGTAGACCGTGATCCCCAGGAAGATGAAGACCACGATCACCAGGATCGGGATGAAGATCGCGATGAGGCTCAGGCCCACGGCGATCGCGTCCTCCGCGAAGGACGCGAGCGGTGCGCCGGTGCCTCCCGTCGTGGCGTTCACGGCCGGTCGCGAGGCGGCCTTGGACACGTGCATCGCGAGCGCGACGATCGCACCGACGATGCCGGCGATCAGCGGGTTCTGCTGCCAGAAGTTCGAGTCGTCGACCACGGTGGCCGCCGCCGTCGCGGCGAAGATCACACCGCCCACGACCGGCCGGATCAGGGTCTGGATCAGATCATTGACGTGGTCGACGCCGGGGATCTTGTCCAGCACCAGCTCAACGACCAGGAACGCGGCGGAGATCAGGATCGCGGGCCACGACTGCAGCCACAGCAAGTGATCGGGAAGCTCGATGAACTCCGTGAATCGCGCGAAGATGCCGACGATCAGCAGGGGGATGAACGCGTTGAGCCCGGCAGCGGCCGAGAGGCCTGCGCCGGTGAGCGCTGCGAGCATCCGATCCTCCTGACGTGGGGCGTGCGCGCGGGCGCATCGCCGTGACCGCACAACGATAGCCCGTGAACCGCACGGGTGCCGACGCGGAGACGGCAGAAGGGCCGCCCCCGGGGGGACGGCCCTTCTGCTTCAGCGGGTGGCTAACGGGACTTGAACCCGCGACCCCCTCGACCACAACGAGGTGCTCTACCACCTGAGCTATAGCCACCATCGGCCCCGTCGCCAGGGCCAGCGAACATCATACCGTGCCCGCATCGGTGCACACGACCGAGAGGCCGATCGTGTCTCCTACGCGGTGGGGGAGACCTTCGCGGCCGCGGCCTTGGCGGCGTCCGAGTCCGGGCCAGGAAGCGGCGCGAGAATGGTCTCCCGGTAGTACTCGAGCTCGCGGATCGAATCCTGGATGTCCCCCAGCGCGCGGTGCCCGCCGGTCTTTGCCGGGGCGTTGAAGAACACCCGCGGGTACCAGCGCCGCACGAGCTCCTTGATCGAGCTGACGTCGACGACCCGATAGTGCAGGTGGCCCATCAGGTCCGGCATGTCGCGCTCGAGGAACTGCTTGTCCATGCCCACGGTGTTGCCGGCGAGCGGTGCCTTGCTCGCCTGCGGCACGTGCTCGCGCACATAGGCCAGAACCTGGGCCTGGGCGTCCTCCATCGTGGTGCCGTGCTCGAGCTCCGGCAGCAGCCCGGACTCCACGTGCATGTTCCTCACGAAGTCGCTCATCTGCGCGAGAGCGGCGTCGGACGGCTTGATGACCACCTGCACGCCGTCGCCGAGCAGATTGAGCTCGGCATCGGTGACCAGGCACGCGACCTCGATCAGCGCATCTGCGGTCGTGTCGAGCCCGGTCATCTCGCAGTCGATCCAGACCAGGGGGGTTTCAGCCATGCGCCAACTCTACGGCGTGCGGGGGACACCACCTGGCGCGGGGGTTCACGGCACGATCCCTACTGAGCCTCCGCCGACGGCACGTACGTCACCGTGCCGAACACCTTGCCGTCGTCGTCGGGGACCCAGCCCACGCTCACCCAGATCTCCCCGTTGTCGAGAGCGACGGCGTCGAGACCGCTGCTGAGTTCCTGATCGACCTCGTAGCCGTTCGCCTTGAGCTGGTCGACGAACGCGAGCACCTCGTCCTCGCTGTCCGCCTCGAACGTGGCGTTCCCCGACTCGGAGTCCGCGAACGACGCGACCAGCGTTCCGGGCGGCGCCGGGACGGAGTCCGGCCACGACGACGGCAGCGACGCCTCGCCGTCCAGGTTGATGTCGAACTCGGCGTCGTCGCCGGCGGCCTCCTCGACGATGCGCTCGACGCCTTCCTCGGCGAGCTCGCCGGTGAGGTTCTCGAGCGGGTTCGAGCAGGCGGTCAGGAGCGTGACGCCGGCG
>NZ_CAJXJX010000156.1 GCF_913055775.1 uncultured Demequina sp.
CCCGTCGCGCTCCACCATCCGCTCGAAGCGCACCGAGTACGGCGCCTCGACCCAGACGACCGCGTCCCAGCGGTTCGCGAGGCCCGGGTGCTGCATGAACAGGCCGTCGGCCAACAGCGTCACCCGATCTCCCACCTGGCACGCGGGCACGTTCTGCAGCAGCGCGTCCGACTCGAGGTCGTGGTGACGGAGCTGGACCACGCGGTCCCCGCCGGCTCCCAGGGGGTCGAGCACTTTGGCGATGAACGCCTCATGGTCGAAGGAGTCCTCCCAGAACCCACGGGCGCTCGTGCGCCCCTGACGGTAGCGGCGATCCTCGAGGTGATGGAAGTCGTCCATGCTCGCCTCGACGACGTCGCGCCCGCGCGTGCGCAGCAGTGTCGCGAGCTCGCGACGCAGCATGGTCTTGCCCGCCGCGTCCGGGCCGTCGATCGCGATGAGCACAGGCCTGTCCTGTGGCTCTGGGAGCGCATCGGCGACGGTGCCGATGACGGAATCGCGGCGGGACATGGCTAGGTGGTCGCCACCAGCCCTGCGATCGCGGACGTGAAGAAGCCCAGACCGTCCGTTCCCCGGCGTCCGATCTCCTTGGAGTCCGGCCCGAATCCCGGCTCGACGGCGTGCTCCGGGTGGGGCATGAGCCCCACGACGTTGCCGCGCTCGTTGGTGATCCCGGCGATGTCGCGCCGGGAGCCATTGGGATTCCAGCCGACGTAGCGGAACGCCACGCGGCCCTCGGCCTCGAGTGCGTCGAGCGTGTGCTCGTCGGCGACGTACTGACCGTCCTGGTTCTTGAGCGGGATCGTGATCTCCTGGCCCGCCTCGTAGTCCGCGCTCCACGCGGTGTCGACGTTCTCGACGCGCAGCACCTGGTCGCGGCAGATGAAGTGCAGGTGCTCGTTCTTGATCATCGAGCCCGGCAGCAGGTGCACCTCGGTGAGCACCTGGAAGCCGTTGCAGATGCCCAGGACCGGCATGCCGCCCTTGGCGGCGTCCACGACCTTCTCCATGATGGGCGAGAAGCGCGAGATCGCGCCGGCCCGCAGGTAGTCGCCATAGCTGAAGCCGCCGGGAAGGACCACGCCATCGACGCCCTGGAGATCGGCGTCCGCGTGGAACAGGTTGACGGCCTCGCCACCAGCGAGGCGCACGGCGCGGGCGGCGTCGCGATCATCCAGGGTGCCGGGGAAGGTGACGACGCCGATGCGTGCCATCAGCCAGCGACCTCCGCGCCGGCGACCTCGACGGCCACGACGTCCTCGATGACCGGGTTCGAGAGCAGAGTCTCGGCGGCCTCGCGGGCCTGCGCGAGCAGCTCGTCCGTCACCTCGCCATCGACGGTGAGCTCGAAGCGCTTGCCCTGCCGAACGCCCGCGAAGCCCTCGAATCCGAGGCGCGGGAGGGCGGCGCCGACGGCCTTGCCCTGAGGGTCGAGAATCTCGGGCTTGGGCATGACGTGCACGACGATCGTGGGCATGATCGCAGTCTACCGGCCCGTGCGGCGGCCACTGGCGGTCACGCGCAAGCCGGGCGCCAGCGCGCACTGCTCAGTCCACGATGCCCGCGTCAGGCTGCGGAGCCCGCGACCGAGCCGGTGAGCTGCTCGCCCACGTCGCCCACGACCAGGCACGCAATCTGGCGGTCGCCCCAGTTCCACGACGCCGAGGTCGGGTAGGTCGCGGTGAAGTAGTAGATGGACTCCTCGTAGGGGATGCCCAGGTAGTCCTCGAACGACAGGTAGCAGACCTCGGAGGCCAGGTCGGAGATGTCCTCGGGATAGTCCTCGACCGTCAGCTCCTCGGTGTGGAAGACCTCCGCGAAGTGCACGTCCGCGCAGTCCACGACGGGCATCACGCCGATCTCCTGCTCGCCCTCTTCCGTGACCGACGCCTCGTTCAGGCACTCACCCACGGTGAGCTGCAGCTCCTCGACGGTGGCGGACGGATCCAGCAGCGAGCACCCTGCGAGACCCAGGGCGGCGATGACGGTGATGGCGAGCGGTGCGCGCACGACGATTCCTCAGATTCCCTCGACCCAGCGCCACAGTGGCGATGGCAGCGCGCTCAACCTAGCAGGGCGCAGCGGGGTGCGTGGCGAACGCCGCCGCTCGCACGCGCATGAACGTCCTCGGCGCGGTCGAGCTCGCGTCCCGTCCGGCGCCTAGTTCTTCGCCAGCCGGTCGTAGGCCTCGAGATAGCGCTGGCGGGTGCGGTCGACCACGTCCGCCGGCAGCGGCGGCGGCGGGGTGTCGCTGGCCTTGTCCCAGCCGGACTCGCGCGACGTCAGCCAGTCGCGCACGAACTGCTTGTCGAAGCTGGGCTGCGAGCGGCCGGGCTCCCACTCGTCCGCCGGCCAGAAGCGCGAGCTGTCGGGCGTCAGGACCTCGTCCGCGAGCACGATGCGCCCGTACGCGTCGCGTCCGAACTCGAACTTGGTGTCGGCAAGGATGATGCCCTTGCTCGCCGCGATCTCATGAGCGCGGGAGTACACGGCGAGGGTGAGGTCGCGCAGCGCCGTCGCGTCCTCCAGGCCGATGCGCTCGGCGACGGCCTCGAAGCTCACGTTCTCGTCGTGCTCGCCCACCTCGGCCTTGGTGGCCGGGGTGAAGATGGGCTCGGGCAGGCGCGAGCCGTCGACCAGACCCGGCGGCAGCTCGATCCCGCACACCGTGCCCGACTCCTGGTACTCGGCGAGCCCCGAGCCCGTCAGGTAGCCGCGCGCGACGCACTCGACCGGGAACATGTCGAGCCGCTGGCACACCATGGCGCGCCCCGCGACCTCGTCCGGCACTGGCGCCTCGACGGTGTGGTCCGAGACGATGTCGCGGAGCTGGTCGAACCACCACAGGCTGAGCCCGGTGAGCACGCCGCCCTTGCCGGGGATCTCGGTGGGCAGCACCCAGTCGTACGCGCTGATGCGGTCGCTGGCGACCACCAGCACCACGTCGCCGCGAGGATGCGGATCGACGGGCTCGTAGAGGTCGCGGATCTTTCCTGAGTAGACGTGCCGCCAGCCCGGCACCTCGGGCGCCGTGGGCTCGATGACGTGGCCGGGCATCAGGTTCCGGCCGCCTCGGCGGCCGCGAGGGCGATGTCGCTGCGGTGGTGGGATCCCTCCAGGCCGATGCGCCCGAGACCCGCATACGCGGTCGCCCGAGCGGCGGTGAGGGTCGCGCCGCGTCCGATCACGGACAGCACCCGGCCGCCGGCCGAGACCAGCGCGCCCTCGCCGTCCCACGCGGTGCCGGCGTGCAGCACGTGTGCGCCGTCGACCTCCTCCGCCACGTCGACGCCGGTGATCGGGTCGCCCGATCGCGCGGACTCGGGGTAGCCGTGCGAGGCCAGCACCACCGTCACCGCGGCGTCGTCGCTCCACTGCAGCGGCGGCAGCTCCGCGAGCCGTCCCTGAGCGGCCGCGAGCAGCACGCCTGCCAGCGGCGTCTCGAGGCGCGCGAGCACCGATTGCGTCTCCGGGTCGCCGAACCGGGCGTTGAACTCGACCACGCGCAGGCCCTTCGACGTCAGCGCGAGGCCGCAGTACAGGACGCCCTGGAACGGCGTGCCGCGCGCCGCCATCTGGTCGACCGTGGGCTGCGCGACCGTGCGGACCACCTCGTCGACCAGGTCCGCCGGGGCCCACGGCAGCGGCGAGTACGCGCCCATGCCCCCGGTGTTGAGTCCCGCGTCGCCGTCGTAGGCACGCTTGAAGTCCTGGGCAGGCTGAAGGGGAACGACGGTCTCTCCGTCGCAGATGCAGAACAGCGACACCTCGGGACCGTCGAGGAACTCCTCGACCACGACGGTGCCGCCGGACGTCAGGATGGCCTGACCGTGGTCGACGGCCTGGTCGTGGTCCTCGGTCACCACGACGCCCTTGCCGGCTGCGAGGCCGTCGTCCTTGACCACGAAGGGGGCGCCGAACTCCGCCAGCGCGGCTTCCAGGCCCTGGGGGGTGGTGCACACGCGGGGCTCCGCCGTGGGCACGCCTGCGGCGGCCATGACCTCCTTCGCGAAGGCCTTGGAGCCCTCGAGCATCGCGGCGGCCGCGGTGGGCCCGAAGCACGGGATGCCCACCTCGCGCACGGCGTCGGCGACGCCGGCCACGAGCGGGGCCTCGGGGCCCACGACCACGAGGTCCGCGCGCACGTTGACGGCCAGGGCGGCAATCGCCGCGCCGTCGTTCGGGTCCTGCGAGTGCAGGGTCGCGAGCTGGCCGATGCCCGGGTTGCCGGGCACGGCGTGGAGCTCCTCGACGTCGCTGTCCAGGTGGAGGGAGCGGGCGAGCGCGTGCTCGCGGGCCCCCGAGCCGACGATCAGTACCTTCACGCCCGCGAGTCTATCGAGCGCGAACCGACCTGCGCCGCGCGTACCGCGCAACACACGGCGGTGACTGAGGTGCACGCAGGGGCGGGTGTGAGTGCCCAGGAGCACCACGCGCACCTCGAGTCACAGGTGTGTGGTGAGCGGTACGCGGTGGACGTCAGTCGGCGCGCGGTGGACGTCAGTCGGCGCGCGGTGGGCGTCGGGACAGGAACCCCGGGCCTACTCCCCGCGGGCGTGCAGCAGGTCGTGGTTCACGATGATCTCGTCGCGGCCCGGGCCCACGCCGATGGCGCTGATCCGGCAGTTCGAGATCTTCTCGAGCGCGAGCACGTAGTCCTGCGCGGTCTGCGGGAGGTCGGAGAACTCGCGGGCCGTCGAGATGTCCTCGGTCCAGCCCGGCAGGTACTCGTAGACCGGCGTGGCGGCCGCGAAGTCGGCCTGATCCTGCGGCAGCTCCTCGACGCGGGTGCCGTTCACGTCGTACGCGACGCACACCGGGATCTCCTCGAGACCGGTGAGGACGTCGAGCTTGGTGAGCACCAGGTCGGTCAGACCATTGATGCGCGATGCGTACCGCGCGATCACGGCGTCGTACCAGCCGCACCGACGCGGGCGGCCCGTCGTGGTGCCGTACTCGTGGCCCACCCGCGCGAGGAACTCGCCGTTCTCGTCGAACAGTTCCGTGGGCATGGGACCCTCGCCCACGCGCGTCGTGTAGGCCTTGACGATGCCGATCACGGAGTCGATGCGCGTGGGCCCCACGCCCGAGCCCGTGGAGGCGCCGCCGGCCGTCGCGGAGGACGACGTCACGAACGGGTACGTGCCGTGGTCGACGTCCAGCATGGTCGCCTGGCCACCCTCGAACAGCACGGTCTCGCCGCGGTCCAGCGCCTGGTTGAGCACGAGCGAGGTGTCGGTGACCATCGGCTCGAGCCGGTCGCGGTACTGCAGGAGCTCGTCCGCGACCTCGTCGACCTCGATCGCACGGCGGTTGTAGACCTTCACCAGCAGGTGGTTCTTCTGCTCGAGCGCGCCCTCGATCTTGTCGCGCAGGAGCTGCTCGTCGAACAGGTCGCCCATGCGGATGCCCAGGCG
>NZ_CAJXJX010000157.1 GCF_913055775.1 uncultured Demequina sp.
CCGGCCCGCCACCTCATCCGACTTCACCGTCAGCATTTCCTGCAGGGTGTAGGCGGCGCCGTAGGCTTCGAGAGCCCAGACTTCCATCTCGCCGAAACGCTGGCCACCGAATTGCGCCTTACCGCCCAGCGGCTGCTGGGTGACCAGGCTGTACGGTCCGATCGAACGCGCGTGGATCTTGTCGTCGACCAGATGGTGCAGCTTGAGCAGATGCTTGATACCGACCGTCACCGGGCGGCGGAATTTTTCACCGGTCCGTCCGTCATAGAGGTCGGACTGGCCCGATTCCTTGATCCCGGCCATTTTCAGGTGATCGACAATGTCGCTTTCGCGCGCGCCGTCGAATACCGGCGTGGCAATCGGAACGCCGTTCGAGAGGTTGCGGCCCAGCTCGGCCAGCTCCTCGTCCGACTTCGGCAGCTCCTGGTCCTTGCCATAGACCTCGGTCAGCTTGGACTTCAATTCCTTGGCCTTGCCGTCACGCTTGTAGCCCTCGTAGAGCTCGCCGATCTGGCGGCCGAGGCCCTTGCACGCGAAACCGAGGTGGGTTTCCAGGATCTGGCCGACATTCATCCGCGAAGGCACGCCCAGCGGGTTCAGCACCAGGTCAACCGGCGTACCGTCTTCGAGATAGGGCATGTCCTCGATCGGCGCGATCTTGGAGATGACGCCCTTGTTGCCGTGGCGGCCGGCCATCTTGTCGCCCGGCTGCAGCTTGCGCTTCACCGCGACGAAGACCTTGACCATCTTCATCACGCCCGGCGGCATCTCATCGCCGCGCTGCAGCTTGTCGACCTTGTCCTCGAAGCGGCGGTCCAGCCGCGCCTTGGAGTCGTCATACTGTTTCTTCAGCGCTTCGACTTCGCCCATCGCCTTTTCATCGTCGATGGCGATCTTCCACCATTGCGAGCGCGGCTGGTCGTCGAGCGCTTCCTGGGTGACCTCACCCTTCTTGAAGCCCTTCGGACCGGACGTTGCCTTCTTGCCCAGCAGGATGTCGGACAGGCGCGAATAGATGTTGCGCTCGAGAATGGCGAGCTCGTCATCGCGGTCCTTGCCGAGACGTTCGATCTCTTCACGCTCGATGGCGATCGCGCGCTGGTCCTTCTCCACACCGTGACGGTTGAAGACGCGGACCTCGACGATCGTGCCGGTGGTGCCCGGCGGCAGACGCAGCGAGGTATCGCGGACGTCCGATGCCTTTTCACCGAAGATGGCGCGCAGGAGCTTTTCTTCCGGCGTCATCGGGCTTTCGCCCTTCGGCGTCACCTTGCCGACGAGAATGTCGCCCGCCTCGACCTCGATCACATCGCCGGGCACGATGTCGACGGCCGGGACCGACGCGATCTGGCCGTCGCGCCGCACGCGCACCATCGGCACCTGCATGGTGGCGAGGGCGTCGACGCTCGCCTGCGCCTTCTTCTCCTGCGACGCCCCGGACCACACGTTGAACAACACGAGCAGGCCCACGAGGATGCCGGTGCTTGCCTGCCCGATCGCCAGCGACACCGCCGTCACCGCGATGAGCATCAGGTTCATGGGATCGAGCGCCTGCTTGACCGCAAGCTGCCACCACGTGGCCGAACTCACGGCTTCGAGCTGGTTCGGCCCGTGCGTGGCGAGGCGGTCCGCGGCCTCGGCAGCACTCAGGCCGTCACCCGATGCGCCGAGCGCGTCCAGGGCTTCCTCAGCGTCCTGGCTCCACCACGCGGTCTGCGCAGCCTCATGCTCCGCCATGGCGTCCTCCTCGCAGCTCACCTGTTTCGAGCCTAGTGAGGGACGGCGCGCGGCGCGCGGGACCTACATGACGACGAGGTCATCAATATGGATGAGCTCCCGGGCGTAGGCCTCCCCGAACTGCATGCCCAGCACGTCCGTACTGAGGCCGCGCATGCGCTGCGCCTCCTCGGCGGAAAAGCCCGCGAAGCCGCGAGCGACCAGTGCGCCGTCGGGAGCGAGCAGGTCGACCGGCTCGCCTGCCTCGAACGAGCCGCGAATCTCCGTCACCCCGGCTGCGAGCAAGGACGCTCGCCTGCCGCGCAGAGCGTTGGCGGCGCCGTGGTCGACCACGATCGAGCCTCGGGTCTTGGCGGCGTGCGCGAGCCACTGCAGGCGCGTGGTGTCGCGCTTGCCGGTCGCGTGGAACAGCGTGCCCACGGCGTCGCCCGCGAGCGCGGGCGCGGCGTCGGCGGTGCTCGCGAGGACGACGGCGATGCCGGACGTAGTGGCGATCGATGCCGCCTCGAGCTTGGTGATCATCCCCCCGGTTCCCAGCGCGCTGCCGCGGCGGGACACGTCGACGTCCGCGACCTCGTCGAGCGAGTGGACCTCATCGATCCGCTCCGCCCCGGGCGTGCCGGGCGCCGCGGTGTAGAGGCCGTCGACGTCCGTCAGCAGCACCAGCGCATCGGCGTGAGCGACCGTCGCCACGAGCGCGGCCAGCCGGTCGTTGTCGCCAAAGCGGATCTCGTCGGTCGCCACGGCGTCGTTCTCGTTGACGATCGGGAGCACTCCCAGGTCGAGGAGCCTGTTGAGGGCGCGCTGAGCGTTGCCATAGTGCGCGCGCCGCACCATGTCGTCGGCGGTGAGCAGAACCTGGCCCACGGTGACGCCATGCGAGCGGAAGGCTGCTGTGTACGCGTGGATGAGCGCGCCCTGGCCCACCGACGCTGTCGCCTGCGCGGTCGCGAGATCCTTGGGCCGCGCCGGAAGACGCATGGGCCCCAGGCCCGCTGCGATGGCTCCCGACGTCACCAGGATCACCTGGCGACCGACCGCCCTGAATCCCGAGACGACGTCCGCGAGGCGTTGCACCGCGACCTCGCTCAGATGCCCGTCCGCCTCAGTGAGCGACGACGACCCGACCTTGACGACGATGCGCCGTGCGGACGCGATCGCTTCCCTCGTGCCGGTCACTGAGCCTCCCGCTCTCTTGCCTCACCGATGCGCAACGCGCTCAGTTCACTCGTCCTCGTTGGGGTCCGTCCAATGGCCGGCCTGACGCTCGGTCCACAGCTCCTCGCGTGCTGCTGACTTGGCGTCCATGCGCTCCTTGTGCTCGGCGCGCTTCTCCGAACGTGTCGCGCGCGCCGAACGCTCGTGCTCTTCGATGCGCGCATCCGAGCCGCGCGAACCCAGCAGCTCGGCGCCAGTCGCCATGGTGGGCTCCCAGTCGAAGATCACGCCGCCCTCGCGGGGCCCGATGACGACCTCGGAGCCGGGCACCGCCCCCGCCTTGAAGAGCCCGTCCTCGACGCCGGCCTTCGCGAGCCGGTCGGCAAGGAAGCCGACGGCCTCGTCGTTGGCGAAGTTGGTCTGCTTGACCCACCGCTCGACGCGCGAGCCGCGCACCTGGAAGTAGTCCTCGGCGCCGTCGCGCACGTGCTTGACGGTGAAGCCTGCGTCGTCGACCGCTCGGGGGCGGATCACGACGGGCGCCTTCTCGAGCACGGGCGCTGCGGCACGATGCTCGCTCACCATCGCGGCCAGCGCGAACGACAGCTCTCGCAGCCCTTCGTGGCTCACGGCGCTGACCTCGAAGATGGGCATGCCCGTCGCCTCGAGGTCCTCGCGCACCATCTGCGCGAGCTCGCGGCCGTCAGGCACGTCGATCTTGTTGAGGATGATGATCTGGGGGCGCTCGGCCAGCGGCACGCCGCTGATGGCCTCGTCGCCCGTGTAGGCCTGCAGCTCTCCCGCGATGACGCGCAGGTCCCGCACGGGGTCGCGATCGGACTCGAGGGTCGCGGTGTCGAGCACGTGCGCGATGACCGAGCAGCGCTCGATGTGGCGCAGGAAGTCGTGACCCAGGCCCTTGCCCTCGGACGCCCCCTCGATCAGGCCGGGCACATCCGCCATCGTGAACCGGGTGCCACCCGCCTCGACCACGCCCAGGTTGGGCACGAGGGTCGTGAACGGGTAGTCGGCGATCTTGGGGCGCACCTTGCTCATCGCGGCGATCAGCGAGGACTTGCCGGCACTGGGGTAACCGACCAGCGCGACGTCCGCGATCGACTTGAGCTCGAGCACCACAGTCGCCTCATCGCCGGGCTCTCCCAGGAGGGCGAATCCGGGCGCCTTGCGCTTCTGGGTCGCGAGAGCGGCGTTGCCCAGGCCCCCGCGGCCTCCCGCGGCGGCCACGAACTCGGCGCCATCGCCCACGAGGTCCGCGAGTACCTCGCCGTCGGGCGACTTCACGATGGTGCCGCTGGGAACGCCGAGACGCAGGTCGGAGGCGTTCGCGCCGTGGCGGTGGTCCCCCGCGCCCTGGGCACCGTTGTCCGCCTTGCGGTGCGGGCCATGGTGATAGTCCAGCAGCGTCGTCACCTGCGGGTCGACCACGAGGATGACCGAGCCGCCGCGGCCGCCATTGCCGCCGTCGGGTCCGCCCAGCGGCTTGAACTTCTCGCGGTGCACGGACGCGACACCGTGTCCCCCGCTGCCTGCGGTCACGTGGAGGGTGACGCGATCCACGAACGTGGCCATGGTGACTCCCTCCTCGACCTTCTCAAGATAGACGTCAGGGGCGCCACCGCATCGGCGACGCCCCTGACGAGGAAACTGTGGGTGGTCGTCAGCCGGCCACCACGTCGACGACCTTGCGGCCACGACGGTTGGTGAACTGGACCGTGCCCGCCTCGAGGGCGAACAGGGTGTCGTCCTTGCCGCGGCCCACGTTGTGGCCGGGGTGGTGGTGGGTCCCGCGCTGGCGGATGATGATCTCGCCCGCGGAGACGACCTCGCCACCGAAGCGCTTCACGCCCAGGTACTGGGGGTTCGAGTCACGACCGTTGCGCGAGGAGCTCGCGCCCTTCTTGTGTGCCATGAGTTCTTCCTCGCTTACTTGATGCCCGTGACCTTCAGGCGGGTGAGCGCCTGACGGTGACCGATGCGCTTGCGGTAGCCGGTCTTGTTCTTGTACTTCAGGATGTCGATCTTGGGACCCTTCTCGTCACGGACCACCTCAGCGGTGACCTTGACCTTCGAAAGGGCCTTGGCGTCCGACGTGACGGTCTCGCCGTCGACGAGCAGCAGCGCCGGGAGCTCGATGGAGTCACCCTCCGCCGCCTTGAGGCGGTCGACGACGATGACGTCGCCCTCGGAGACCTTCTCCTGGCGGCCACCGGCCTTCACAATCGCGTACACCATGAATCTGAATCCTCTACGTCTGGATGGTTTCCTGCCGCTGCCGCGTGGGGCGCAGGCAGGCCCGTGACGCTTCCGCGCCGACGTACAAATGTACCCGCTCGCCCCCGCGTCGGTCAAACCGACGCGCGCGTCGCGCTCAGTCCTTCTGGTCGTCCTTCTGGTCGTCTACCGACTCGGTCGCCTCGGGGGCCGATGCGGTGGTCGCGTCGGGCTCCGATGCAGGGGTCGGCTCGGCC
>NZ_CAJXJX010000158.1 GCF_913055775.1 uncultured Demequina sp.
CCGTCCGCTCCGATGTCGGGCGCCATCCCCACGGCAGCCGCGACGGCATCGGCCCAGAGCAGTTCCGGCGCGGCCGCAGCCGGCGACGACGTCCCGCCGTGGGACGAGCCGCCGGAGGACGACGTCCCGCCCTACGACGCCGAGCCGCCTGCCGACGACCACCCTCACGAGGACATCTCACCCGACGACGAGCAGGCGCCCGACGCACAGCTGAGCGGCGCGGACGTGGTCGCGCAGATGCTCGGCGGCACCGTGATCGACGACAAGTAGCAGTCGGTCGCGGCTCCGCGATCGCCCGCGGCGCGCTGATAGCCTCGATCGCATGAATGGCGAGCCGGCGGCGACGACCAAGCCGCCGAACAAGTTCCAGCTCAAGCGAGCGCGAACCCGCGAAGACCTGCTGCAGCTCGGCATCGACCGCTACCTCGTCAAGGGCTACGCCGAGACCACCATCGAGGACATCGTCCGCGACTCGCCCTACACGCGGGGCGCGTTCTACTTTCACTTCGACTCGAAGGAACAGTTCTTCCTCGACGTGCTGCGCGCGCGACGCGACCGGCGAGGCGAGTGGTGGACAGTGGTCGAAGAGGCACAGCCCAGCTCCCTCGTGGAGGCGCTCGCCGCGGCCCAGGCGGAGTTCGCGCGCACCGACCCCCACGGCGCGCGCTGGACCATGCTCATCTCCGAATTCGTCGACGCCAACCGCGACGATCCCTCCCTCATCGAGCCGCTCCACGCGCTTCACAAGGAGTGGAGCGCCGAGCTCGGACGGCTCATGGCCTATGTGCAGGAGCACGGCTGGTGCCGCACCGATGTCGCGCCCAGTGAGCTCGCGGCCGACATCCTTGCGATCACGTCGGGCTTCGGCACCATGTTCGAGGTCTACGGGGCGAGCCCGTCCCGCCTCATGGACGTCTACGTGCGCTACCTCGAGCCTCGCTGACCGCGATGCCGGACTGAGCGCGCCTGGCCCTCGGCTCGCGCGCCGACGCCTACGCTGGACCCATGTATGACGGCGCGGTGCAGGATCTGATCGACGAGCTGGGACACCTTCCCGGCGTGGGCCCCAAGAGCGCCCAGCGCATCGCCTTCCACCTCCTCGCCGCCGACGGCGCAGACGTCAAGCGCCTCGCGGACGCCATCACCACGGTCAAGGAGAAGGTGCGCTTCTGTGACACCTGCGGCAACGTCGCCGAGTCCGAGCAGTGCCGCATCTGCGCGGACCCCCGCCGTGCCGACGACCTCCTGTGCGTGGTCGAGGAGCCCAAGGACGTCGTGGTCATCGAGCGCACCCGCGAGTACCGGGGCCGCTATCACGTGCTCGGCGGCGCGATCGACCCCATGAACGGGGTGGGGCCCGACGACCTGCGCATCCGCGAGCTGCTGACCCGCCTGGGCGACGGCGCCGTTCAAGAGGTCATCATCGCGACCGACCCCAACATCGAGGGCGAGGCGACGGCGACGTACCTGACGCGCATGCTGGCGCCCATGGGCATCGACGTGTCGCGACTGGCGTCGGGGCTGCCCGTGGGCGGCGACCTCGAGTACGCGGACGAGGTCACCCTGGGCCGCGCGTTCGAAGGCCGCCGCAAGGTCTCCTAGGCCACGCGGGTCCCTGACCTCAGGTTCTTGTAGGGCACGCGCAGGCGATTGACGACGATCCACATCGAGCCGGCGAAGAGGGCCGCCACAACGCCGAGGCCCAGCCACGGTGCGCGATCAAGATTCGCCTGCTCCTGCTGCTGCTCGATCCAGTCGTCCTCCCACTCCGCCGACTCCTCGGCCCACATGGCCTCGCGCTCCTCGCCGCTCATCTGCGCGAGCTCGATGTCGCGAGCGAGCTGCTCGCACTCGTCGAAGCCGACGTGCTCGTCGACGGACTCCTCAGGACCGAGCCGCGCGCCCGAGACGAGCGAGTGGATGCCGGCGAACACGCCAGGCGCGGCCCGCCCGTCCTCCTCCCACGTCTCGGGGTCGACGATCGGCGCGGTCTCGGAGATCATCACGACCGGGTTGACCAGCAGTACCCACGCGATACGGTCCGTGTGGGTGACGGTGTACGCCCAATCCGAGTCGACGCAGGCGTAGTCATCGGGATCGAGTTCGCTGAAGTCGCCCGTCTGATAGGCGTTGTCGAGCGCGGACTGGGCCTCGGGCGTCATGGAATCCCAGTCGATCCACTGGTCGCGCTGCGGCGACTCGTCCGTGACCAGCAGCGACGCGATGCCGAAGGCGATGAGCGTGCCAATGACGAAGAAGCCCGTGGTGAGGTGTGCCAGAGACACGGATGCGACGGCGCGCGCCGCGATCGATGACCACGCGAGGCCCACGGCAGTGAACGCCAGCACGACGAACAGAACCGCCGCAACGGTGACGAGCATCTCCACGACCGTCCAACCCGAGGTCAGGAACGTGTAGATGAGGAACGGCGACAGCGCGACCAGCGCGACCACTGACACCGTCCACGAGGCGAGAAGCTTGCCGAACGCGATGTCCCCCGCCGTCAGGTGCGTCATCTGGAGCGGCGCGAGCACGCCCTCGCTCGAATCGCCGTTGATGGACGTCGCCGAGAGCGACGGTGCAATGAGCATGCCGACGCCCAGCACCATGACCAGCACGATCTCGAAGTTGGTGGATGACAGCTGCGCAGGCGCGAAGACCGCCGCGGCGAGGCAGATCGCGATCACGACCGCGAAGAGGATGCCGTAGAGCACGTAGCCCTTGGCACTCGGGCGCCTGCGGCGCAGCTCGATGCGCGCGACAAGGCTCACGCCGTGCGGCGTCGGGAGCCAGGGATTGCCCGTCCGCGGTGGCGGGCTGACGGGGACGTCGGGAAGCGGAGCCGACGCCGTCTCGGGTGCCTGGGTGGTCATCGCCGCTCCTCGTTCATCGCCATGTAGGTCTGTTCGAGCGCCGACCCGACCGGGCCGAATCGGTGCACGGCCACGCCCTGACCAATCAGCCAGGCGAGCGCCTGCGCCGCGTTGGACTCGTCGGCGATGCGGGTCACGGCACCGGTGTCCGTGATCTCGAAATCGACGTTCCCGGCGGTGAGCGCAGCGTGCAGCGCGGCCGGGTCCAGGGCGTCGATGCGGTACTTGAGCCTCGCATCGGCCACCATCGCCGTAGCCTGATCTCCCAGGGTCCGCCCCTTCGACATGAAGACGGCCTCGTCGACCATCTCATCGAGCTCGGCGAGCACGTGACTCGAGATCAGCACGGCCTTGCCCTCGGCCGCGAGCTGGCGCACCAGGACTCGGAGGTCCACGCGCGAGCGCGGGTCGAGGCCGTTGGCGGGCTCGTCCAGGAGCAGCACCGCGGGGTCGTGCACGAGCGCGCGGGCCAGCGACAGCCGCTGCTTCTGACCCCGCGACAGCACCCGCGCGGGCCTGTCGGCGAACTCGCTGAGGTGGACCCGCTCGAGAAGTGCGGCGCCCCGGTCACGTGCGGTCGCGCGCGGGATGCGGTAGGCCTCGCCCACGAGCGTGAGGGTCTGGAGGCACGTGAGGTTGTCCCACGAACCCAGCTGGTCGGGCATCCATCCGATCGCGGCGCGCACCGCGGCGGCGTCCGTCCTCGGGTCCGCACCGGCGACGGTGATGGTGCCCGCATGCGGTCGGAGCAGGCCGGACAGCATCAGCATGAGGGTGGTCTTGCCACAGCCGTTCGGTCCGATCAGTGCGGTCACCTCGCCGCGCCTGACGGCCAGCGTGGCGTCCTCGACGGCGCGAACGTCGCCGAAGGATCGCGCGACCCCGGTCGCGACGATCGCCCCCGTCGTCGCGGGCGCGTCCTCAGTGATGGTCATTCCACTCCTCTGCCTCGTGCCGGTGGCGCTGCCGCGCCCGTGGTGCCATCGGGTCGAGTGTGGCAGACACCGGGCTGGCGACGCATGAGGGAAGACCCTGATTCTTGCGCGTGTCGACGTCGCGGTGGGCCAGCACCCGAGCGACACTAGTGAGACCACTACCTTGAGGAGACGCCATGCCCCGCCCCGCGACCGACAAACGCGAGCGCCTCACGGCCGCCGCGATCCACCTGGCCCGCACCACGGGGCTCGAGGCGACCACCCTCGCCGCGATCGCCGGCGAGGCCGGAGTGCCGTCCGGATCGGTGTACTACTACTTCAAGACCAAGGCCGACGTCGCGGGCGCCGTGGCCGATGGCGTCGCGGACCAGCTCGCCGCAGCGCGCGACGGTCTTCCCGCGGAGCCCGCCGCCGCACTCGTCGCGTTGCTCGGCACGTACCTGGACGACGCTACAGCGATCCGCGCTCACGGCAGTCTGCTCGCCACCGCATCGGCCGTCCCGGGAGACGCGCGCGCGCACCGCGAGACCCTCGCGTGGATCGCGGATCAGTTCGAGGGCCTGGGGTTCGCTCGCGCGGCCTCCGAGGCCCGGGCCGTGCACCTGCTCGCCGGCGTCGAGGGAGGCGCAGCCCTCGCCCACGCGCTCGACGAGTCCGGCCCCCTCGAGCGCGAGGCCGCCCACCTCGAGCGGTGGGTGAGCAACACGAAGGCCTGACCCCCGGCATCGGCCCTCCGCACTCCTGGCGGTCGATTCTCGCTCACCCAACCGCTGACGCGAGCGAAATGGGCCCGAATCGCTCGGCTAGGCGCCTACGTGAGCGAAGTGGGCCCATTTCGCGGGAAAGCCGGGGCGGGCACTAGACTGTGTCACCGTGCCCGCGCGGGCGCGCCCACCCTGGTCAGATTCCTGGAGCTCAAGCATGCCTCTCGTGGTGCAGAAGTACGGAGGGTCCTCCGTCTCGGACGCCGACGCCATCAAGCGCGTCGCCCGTCGCATCGTCGAGACCAAGATGATGGGCAACGACGTCGTGGTCGCCGTGAGCGCGATGGGCGACACCACCGACGAGCTGATCGACCTCGCCAACGCCGTGACCGGCGACCCCGCGCCGCGCGAGATGGACATCCTGCTGACCGCGGGCGAGCGCATCTCGATGGCGCTGCTGGCGATGGCGAATGTAATCGAAGCCGGCGCGCAGGCGGTACGGGCCGGTCTGGCCGAAGCCGCTGATCGAGCAGTAGAGGATGTCCTCCCGCACCTGCTTGACCGAGTCGTAATCGATGCCGAGCTTGGCGGTGACGCCGGGCCGGAAGTTCTCAATCACCAGGTCGGCGGTCTTGCAGAGGTCGAGGAACGCCTGCTTGCCGGCGTCGCTCTTGAGGTCGATGC
>NZ_CAJXJX010000159.1 GCF_913055775.1 uncultured Demequina sp.
CGTCGTGATCCGCAAGCCGCACGAGCCGACGTTCCGGGAGTCTGTGGGGTGGTCGCTGTTCTACATCGCGGTGGCGCTGCTGTTCGGTGTGGTGCTCCACGTGTGGCACGCGGACTTCTCGACCACGGAGTACCTCGCCGGATACATCACCGAGAAGTCGCTGTCGGTCGACAACCTGTTCGTGTTCCTCGTCATCATGTCGAGGTTCGCGGTGCCTCCCCAGTACCGCTCGCGGGTGCTGCTCGTCGGCATCGCGATCGCGCTCGTGCTGCGCGCGGTGTTCATCGCTGCGGGCGCCGCCGCGCTGGACGCGTTCGCCGCGCTGTTCTACGTGTTCGGCCTGTTCCTCATCTACACGGCGTGGGGCCTCGCCCGCGAGAGCGCCGGGGAGTCGATGGACCAGGAGTACCAGGAAGGTCGCGTCGTCAGGCTGGTGCGGCGCCTGTACCCGGTCACGGACGGCTACCGGGAAGGACGCATCACGGTCCGCGAGGCCGGGCGGCGCATGGTGACGCCGATGCTCCTGGTCATGATCGCGATCGGCTCGACGGACGTCCTGTTCGCGCTCGACTCGATCCCGGCGATCTTCGGTCTCACGCAGGATCCGTTCATCGTCTTCACGGCCAACGCGTTCGCGCTGCTGGGCCTGAGGCAGCTGTACTTCCTGGTCGAGGGGCTGCTGAAGCGACTGGTGTACCTGCACTACGGACTGGCCGCGATCCTCGCGTTCATCGGCGTCAAGCTCGTGCTGCACGCGATGCACGAGAACAGCATCCCCTTCGTCAACGGGGGCGAGCCCATTCCGGTGCCGGAGATCTCGACGGCACTGTCGCTCACGGTCATCGTCGTGGTCCTCGCGATCGCGACGGGCGCGAGTCTGCTGGCCACGCGGCGCGGCGCGCAACAGGACGCGGAGGCCTCGCCCGAGGCGCTGGACGGTGATCCTCGGCGCGGAGCGATCCCGACCGACGGCGCAAAGGAGCAGTGAGCCCGGCCGTCCGCTGCCCTGGAGAGGTCAGGACTCCCGGGCGGTGAGCGCCGGACCGAACACCGCGGGCCACACCCGGATGCGGTGATCCGGGACCAGGCCCTCCTCCATATACGGGTCGGACGCGATGATCGCCTCGACATCATCGAGGGACTCGGCCTCGCACACGAGAAGCGCGCCAGGCGAACCCGAGTCGTCGTACCTGCCATACGCGAGCATGGTCCCGAGCTCCGCGAGCCCGGCCAGGTAGGCGCGGTGCGCGGGCCTGTGGGCGTCACGTTCCGCGGAGCGCTCGTCGTACGCGTACTCGATCGTGAAGGTCGTCATGCGCCCATCGTGCCAGGTTGACCGGACGTCGAACCAGGGCTGTGTGCACGACACGCGGGTTCGAACATGCGTTCGAACCCGCGAATGCGTAGCATTGCCCTGTGAACGACAGACTGCTGGTGCGTGGAGCCCGTGAGCACAACCTCAAGGGCGTGGACCTCGACCTTCCCCGCGACGCGCTGATCGTGTTCAGCGGCCTGTCGGGATCGGGCAAGTCGTCGCTGGCCTTCGACACGATCTTCGCCGAGGGACAGCGGCGCTACGTGGAGTCGCTGTCCGCGTACGCGCGCCAGTTCCTGGGGCAGATGGACAAGCCGGACGTGGACTTCATCGAGGGCCTGTCGCCGGCGGTGTCGATCGACCAGAAGTCGACCAACCGCAATCCTCGGTCGACGGTCGGGACCATCACCGAGGTCTACGACTACCTCCGGCTGCTGTACGCGCGCGTCGGCACGCCGCACTGCCCGGTGTGCGGGGAGCGGATCCAGGCGCAGACGCCGCAGCAGATCGTCGACTCCGTGCTGGCGCTGCCCGAGGGCACCCGCTACCAGGTCCTCGCCCCGGTCGTGCGCGGACGGAAGGGCGAGTACGCGGATCTGTTCGAGGAGCTCCAGCAGCAGGGATTCGCGCGTGCGCGGGTCGACGGCGAGACGGTGCAGCTGACGGATCCGCCGCAGCTGGAGAAGAAGCTCAAGCACGACATCGAGGTCGTGGTCGACCGCCTGGTGGCACGCGACGGCGTCCGGCAGCGGCTCAGGGACTCGGTCGAGACCGCGCTGCGCCTCGCCGAGGGACTCGTGCTGATCGACCCTGTCGACGGCGACATCGAGCAGCGGCGCTACAGCGAGAAGCGCGCGTGCCCCAACGATCACGTGCTGGCGCTCGAGGAGATCGAACCGCGCACGTTCTCGTTCAACGCCCCGTACGGCGCGTGCCCGGAGTGCACCGGCATCGGGGTCCGCCTCGAGGTCGATCCCGGCCTGGTCGTGCCCGATCCGGCGCTGAGCCTCGCCGAGGGCGCCGTGGCGCCGTGGTCCAGCACCTCGAGCTCGTCCGAGTACTTCGGCCGCCTGCTGACGGCCCTGTCGAAGGACATGGGCTTCTCGATGGACACGGCCTGGGAGGACCTGCCCGACGACGTGCGCGAGGCGATTCTCGTGGGCAAGGACTACGAGGTCCACGTGAAGTTCCGTAACCGGTTCGGCCGCGAGCGGCAGTACACCACGGGCTTCGAGGGCGTCATCACCTGGATCGAGCGGCTGCATTCGCAGACGGAGTCGGACTGGTCGCGCGATCGTTATGAGGCCTACATGCGCGAGGTGCCGTGCCCCGTGTGCGCGGGCGCACGCCTCAAGCCGGAGGTGCTGTCCGTCACGATCGGCGACCGGTCCATCGCGGAGGTCTGCGACCTGTCGATCGCGCAGGCGCGGGACTTCCTCCTGACTGCGGAGCTCGACGAGCGAGGGCGGCAGATCGCCGTGCAGGTGCTCAAGGAGATCGACGCCCGCCTGGGCTTCCTGCTCGACGTCGGGCTCGACTACCTCACGCTGTCGAGGGCCGCCGGCACGCTGTCGGGAGGCGAGGCGCAGCGCATCCGGCTCGCCACGCAGATCGGTTCAGGGCTGGTGGGCGTCCTCTACGTCCTCGACGAGCCGAGCATCGGCCTCCACCAGCGCGACAACCGCAGGCTGATCGACACGCTCACCCGACTGCGCGATCTCGGGAACACGCTCATCGTGGTCGAGCACGACGAGGACACGATCCGCACTGCGGACTGGGTGGTCGACATCGGCCCCGGCGCGGGCGAGCACGGGGGAGAGGTCGTGCACTCGGGGTCGTACGACGAGCTCCTCGACAACGATCGCTCGATCACCGGCGCGTACGTCTCCGGGCGCCGGTCCATCGCGATGCCCGAGGATCGTCGTTCGCCGGATCCCGACCGGAGCATCACGGTCGTGGGCGCCCGCGAGCACAACCTGCAGGGCATCGACGTGACGTTTCCGCTGGGAGTGTTCACCGCCGTGACCGGGGTGTCGGGCTCCGGAAAGTCCACCTTGGTGAACTCGATCCTGTACACGTCGCTCGCGAACACCCTCAACGGCGCCCGCCAGGTCGCCGGTCGCCATACGCGGATCACCGGCACGGATCAGCTCGACAAGATCGTGCACGTGGATCAGGGACCCATCGGACGCACGCCGCGGTCCAACCCGGCGACCTACACCGGCGTGTGGGACAAGATCCGCAAGCTGTTCGCCGAGACCTCGGAGGCGAAGGTCCGGGGCTACGGCCCCGGCCGGTTCTCGTTCAACGTCAAGGGCGGCCGATGCGAGTCCTGCTCGGGCGACGGCACGCTCAAGATCGAGATGAACTTCCTTCCCGACGTCTACGTCCCGTGCGAAGTGTGCAAGGGCGCGCGGTACAACCGCGAGACGCTCGAGGTGCACTTCAAGGGCAAGACGGTCGCCGACGTGCTGGACATGCCCATCGAGCACGCGGCCGAGTTCTTCGAGGCCATCCCGGCCATCTCCCGGCATCTGCGCACGCTGGTGGACGTGGGCCTGGGCTATGTGCGGCTCGGCCAGCCGGCCCCCACGCTGTCCGGTGGCGAGGCCCAGCGGGTGAAGCTCGCGTCCGAGCTGCAGCGGCGGTCGACCGGCCGCACGGTGTACGTGCTGGACGAGCCGACCACCGGCCTCCACTTCGAGGACGTGCGCAAGCTGCTGGGGGTTCTCCAGGGCCTCGTCGACAAGGGCAACACCGTGATCGTCATCGAGCACAACCTGGACGTCATCAAGTCTGCCGACTGGGTCATCGACATGGGACCGGAGGGCGGCTCGGGCGGAGGCCTGGTGGTCGCTGAGGGCAGCCCCGAGGACGTCGCGAGAGTCGAGGCCAGCCACACGGGTACGTTCCTCGAGGAGGTCCTCGGCGCCGGGGCCCGCGCGTAGGCTGACGGTCGTGACTGACCCCGCGGACTACCGGCCCGCGCCCGGCACGGTTCCGACCGAGCCCGGCGTGTACCGGTTCCGCGACCCGCACGGCAGGGTCGTCTACGTCGGCAAGGCGAAGAGCCTCAGGGCGCGCCTCGCGAACTACTTCCAGGATCCTTCGCGCCTGCACCCGCGCACGCGCGCGATGGTGACCACGGCGGCGTCCGTCGAGTGGACGGTCGTCCGCAACGAGGTCGAGGCGCTGATCCTCGAGCACACGTGGATCAAGCAGTACGACCCGCGGTTCAACGTCGTGTTCAAGGACGACAAGTCGTATCCCTACCTGGCGGTGACCTTGGGCGAGAAGTTCCCGCGCGTGCAGGTGATGCGGGGCGAGCGGAAGAAGGGCGTGCGGTACTTCGGTCCGTACGCTCGGGCGTGGCAGATCCGCGAGACCGTGGACACCCTGCTCACGGCGCTGCCGGTCCGCACGTGCGCTCCGGGCGTCTTCCGCAAGGCGGAGCGTCAGGGCCGGCCGTGCCTGCTCGGCCACATCGACAAGTGCTCGGCGCCGTGCGTCGGCCGCATCTCTCCCGAGGATCATCGGGCGCTCGCCGAGCGCGTGTGCGCCGTCCTGGGCGGCGATGCCAAGGGCATGATCCGCGACCTCACGCAGGCGATGACGGACGCCGCCGAACGCGAGGACTTCGAGGCGGCGGCGCGCGCGCGGGACCGGCTGCACGCGCTGCGCGACGTGCTCGACCGCAACGCCGTGGTGCTCGACGCGGGCACGGACGTCGACATCTTCAGCCTGGTCGACGAGGAGCTCGAGGCGGCCGCGCACGTGTTCTACGTGCGCGACGGGCGCATCACGGGCGAGCGCGGGTGGGTGGTGGACAA
>NZ_CAJXJX010000160.1 GCF_913055775.1 uncultured Demequina sp.
CCGAGGCCTCGCAGAGCCAGGCACTGGCGAGCATCGGGGACGCACCGCTGGGAGCGGTGCTGCTGTGGATCGCCGCCGCGGCGTTCGTGGCCCTGGGGACGTGGCAGATCGCCGATGCGGTTCGCGGTGGCGACGACGCGAAGGACCGAGGCAAGGCGGCCGGCAAGGCCGTCCTGTACCTCGCCCTGGCCTTCACCACCGTCACCATCGCGCGGGGATCGAGCGCGTCCGACGGCGATCAGCAGGCTCAGGGCTTCGCCTCCGCGCTGATGTCCGCTCCCGGAGGGCGACTCCTCGTGGGCGTCGTCGGCCTCGGCGTCATCGCGGGGGCCGCGTTCCACGTCTGGAAGGGAGTCACCCGGAGCTTCGAGGAGGACCTCACCCGCACGCCCACGCCGGTGACGGTCGCGGGCGTGGCGGGGTACTGCGCGAAGGGGGTCGCGCTGGGCGCCGTGGGCGTCCTGTTCGGCTACGCCGCGCTCACCGCCGACCCCGACGAGGCCCAGGGCATCGACGGCGCGATCGAGAGCCTGCTGGGCGCCCCGGCTGGTCCCGCGATCGTCGTCGCAGTCGGGCTGGGCTTCGCGGCCTATGGGCTGTACTCGCTCGCCAGGGCGCGATGGGCGCGGATGTAGGGCCCACGCATCGTCCCTCCTTCGCCGAGCGACATCGGTTCTCGCCGGTCGCTGAAGCGCGGGGCGCTGGAGCGCTGAGGCGCTGAGCCGCCGAGGCGCTGGAGCGCTGGGGTGCGAGGGCGCCGAGGCCAGCGACCAGGACCCGCCGCGGCGAGGTCGTCCGCGTCCGACTGTGCTCGGGGCTCGCGCCTAGACGTTGCCCTGGAACAGGCTCGTGACCGAGCCGTCGTCGAAGACCTCGTTGATCGCGCGCGCGAGCAGCGGCGCGATGGACAGCACAGTGAGCTTGTCGAACTGCTTGTCGTCCGAGATGGGCAGCGTGTCGGTGATGACGACCTCCGAGATGCCGGAGTCGCGCAGCCGCTCGACGGCAGGCCCGGACAGGAGCCCGTGCGTCGACGTCACGATGACGTCCTTCGCGCCGTTCTCGAACAGCGCCTCGGCGGCCTGGACGATGGTGCCGCCGGTGTCGATCATGTCATCGACCAGCACACACGTGCGGCCCTCGACCTCACCGACCAGCTCGTGCACCTTCACCTGGTTGGGGACCGAAGGGTCGCGACGCTTGTGGATGATCGCGAGCGGCGCGCCCAGGTGGTCCGACCACTGGTCGGCGAGACGCACGCGGCCGGCGTCGGGCGACACGATGGTGATGTTGTCGGGGGCGACCCGGGTGCGCACGTACTGCGCGAGCATGGGCATCGCCCACAGGTGGTCCACGGGGCCGTCGAAGAAGCCCTGGATCTGCGCGGTGTGCAGGTCGACCGACATCACGCGGTCCGCGCCCGCGGTCTTGAACATGTCCGCCATCAGACGCGCCGAGATGGGCTCACGGCCCTTGTGCTTCTTGTCCTGACGGGCGTAGCCGTAGCACGGGATCACGACGGTGATCCGCTTGGCGGACGCGCGCTTGAGGGCGTCGACCATGATGAGCTGCTCCATGATCGCCTCGTTGATGGGCGCCGCGTGGGACTGGAGGACGAACGCGTCGGCACCGCGCACCGACTCGCCGAAACGCACGTACAGCTCGCCGTTAGCGAAGGTGTAGGCCGTGGTGGGCAGCAGTTCGATCTCGAGCGCCGCGGCGACGTTCTCCGCGAGCTCAGGGTGAGCGCGACCGCCCGCCAGCACCATCCGTCGTTCGCTCGCGTGCGAGATCCCTGCGCTCATGCCTCTCCCTGAGGGTCATCGGCCGGTACGGCCTGTGGTCCTGACGATAGTGCGTCGCCGTGCCCATCCGCCTGGGATGCGGCCTCGGCGGCCTCGGCGGACGCGGTGCCCGGCCTGCGCCGCACCACCCATCCGTCGACGTTCTGTTGCGGCGCCGAGGTCAGCGCGAGCGCGCCCGGAGGCACATCGCGGCGAATGATCGCACCCGCGCCGGTGTAGGCACCGTCACCGATCGTGACCGGCGCGATGAGGGAGTTGTCCGAGCCCACGCGCGCGTGATCACCCACCGTCGAGCGGTTCTTGGACACCCCGTCGTAGTTGACGAAGATGGTCGCGGCGCCGATGTTCGAGTGGTGGCCGATGGTCGCGTCGCCCACGTAGCTCAGGTGCGGGACCTTGGAGTGGTCGCCGATCGTCGCGTTCTTGGTCTCGACGAAGGCGCCGATCTTGCCGTCGACCCCCAGATGAGTGCCCGGGCGCAGGTACGAGAACGGCCCGACCGTCGCGCCCGCGTCGATCACCGAGCGCGAGCCGTGCACCCGCGTGACGGTCGCGCCCGCGCCGACCTGCACATCCGTGAGGGTGCTGTCCGGGCCGATGGTCGCGCCGCTCGCGACCTCGGTCGCCCCCTGGAGCTGCGTGCCGGGCAGGATCGTGACGTCCGGAGCCAGCACCACGTCGGCATCGATCCACGTCGTCGACGGGTCGGTGATCGTCACGCCCTCGCGCATCCAGTGCTCGAGGATGAGGTCGTTGAGCCGGCGTCCCACGGCCGCGAGCTGGACGCGGTCGTTGACTCCCTCGACGGCATCCGCGTCGGGTGCCACGAAGGGCTGGACGCGGCCGCCGTCGCCGCGGGCGATCGCGATGACGTCCGTGAGGTACATCTCGCCCTGCGAGTTGTCGCGCCCCAGGCGCGCGAGCGCGCCGCGCAGCACGGCGGCGTCGAACACGTAGATGCCGGCGTTGATCTCGTCGATCGCGCGCTGGTCGTCGGACGCGTCCTTGTGCTCGACGATTTCGACGACCTCGTCGGTCCCGGCGTCGCGCACGATGCGTCCGTAGCCCGTCGGATCCTCGACGCGAGCAGTCAGCAGCGTCACCGCGGCGCCCGAGTCGGCGTGTGCATCGACCAGCGAGCCCAGCAGCGCTCCGTCGACCAGAGGGACGTCGCCGCTGGTCACCACGACCGCCCCGTCGAGCTGCGTGTCGAGCACCGAGATGTCGCCCACCTCGCCGCTCGCGACGCGCGCGGCCACGGCCGTCGCGTCCAGCGTGGACAGCCCGCAGAACACCGCCCGGCCCGTGCCGGGGATCTCGTCCTGATCGGCCAGCAGCGCGTGCGGCGCAATCTCGTGGATGTGCGCCGCCACCTTCGCGCGCTCGTGACGCACAACCACCACGACCCGGTGGGGGTCGAGCGTCGCGGCGGCCGCGAGAGCGTGGCCCACCAGCGAACGGCCGGCAAGCGGGTGCAGGACCTTCGGGGTGGCCGACTTCATCCGGGTGCCTGCGCCGGCAGCGAGGATCATCACTGCGGCAGGTCGGGTGCGGCTCACCGAGGTCCCTTCGGTCGCTCCAGCGGAGTCGTACAGGTGCATGTCCCACTTTACCTGCGCGTCACCTGCCCGCGCGCCGCGCGGCACCCGGCCCGCGCATCGGCTCCGCCCACAGGATTCGAACCTGTACTGCAAGGCTCCAAAGGCCTGCGTGCTGCCGTTACACCAGGGCGGAACATGGGGACCACGCCCCACAAGTGGTCAAGTCTGCCAGGATTCGCGGCACACTAGGGACGTGACCGACACTCCGAAGAAGGCTCCCCGCGCCCGCATGACCGCGCGCGAGCGGCGCGAGCAGCTGCTCGTGGTGTCGCGCGCGCTGTTCGCCGAGCGCGGGTTCGAGGGCACGTCGGTGGAGGAGATCGCCTCCCGCGCCGACGTCTCCAAGCCGGTGGTCTACGAGCACTTCGGCGGCAAGGAGGGCGTGTACGCCGTCATCGTCGACCGCGAGGTGCAGGCACTGCTGGGCGCGCTGACGGGCGCGCTGTCCGAGCGCGGTCACCCCAAGCAGCTGGTCGAGCGCGCGGCCTTCGCGCTGCTGAGCTACATCGAGTCCTCGCCCGACGGCTTCCGGATCCTGGTGCGCGACTCCCCGGTCGCGCAGGCCACCGGCACCTTCTCGTCGCTGATCGGCGACGTCGCCGCTCAGGTCGAGCACCTGCTGGCCCACCAGTTCGAGAAGCGTGGGCTGGACGCCAGCGCAGCACCCATCTACTCGCAGATGCTCGTCGGCATGGTCGCCCTCACCGGCCAGCACTGGGCGGAGGTGCGCGAGCCCTCGAAGGAGGAGGTCGCCGCCCACCTGGTGAATCTGGCGTGGAACGGGCTCAGCGACTTCGAACGGGATCCGGTGCTGCCCTCGCGCGAGTGACCGCGCGCGCAACCTCGCGATTGACCCTGGTCACGGGGGCCGATGCGCGGGTACGTTGCCACTGACGACACCCCTTCACGCGTCAGGAGACAGCAATGATTCAGGGCTTCAAGGACTTCATCTCGCGCGGCAATGTCGTGGACCTCGCGGTCGGCATCGTCATCGGCGGCGCGTTCGCGACCGTGATCACCGCGGTGGTCGACGGACTCATCACGCCCATCGTCGCGATGATCTTCGGTCAGCCCGACCTCACGCAGGTCATGGCGTTCACGATCAACAACGCCCACTTCAGCATCGGACTGATCCTCGACGCCCTGTTCAAGTTCATCACCATCGCGCTCGCCATCTACTTCGTGGTCGTGGTGCCGATGAACAAGCTCGCCGAGCGCCGCACGAAGGCGGACGACGTGGTCGAGGAGAGCGGACCCACCGAGGTCGAGCTGCTCATGGAGATCCGCGACTCGCTCAAGAAGTAGTTGCGCCCTGGCGGGACATGGGTGCCACTCTCGGCCCGAATCTGGCACTCGTGTCCCGCCAGAGCGGTGGCGCCGTGGGCTCAGGCCAGGACCACGGCGCCCGGCGCCGGACCCGACGCCGTCACGACTGTGTGAGCCGTCCCCGACACGGTCACGTGTGCAGCGATCGCGAGCGCGTGCTGACGCGAGCGCGCGAGCGCCGCGACGGTGGGCCCTGAGCCGGACACCATCACCCCGAGCGCCTCCGCCTCGAGCGCCTGCTCCATGACGGCGCGCAGGTGCGGGGCGAGGCTCAGCGCGGCCGGCTGCAGGTCGTTGACCAGCGCATCGCCGAGCTGCTCGGCGTCGCCCGCGCGCAGCGCGATCATGACGTCGTCGCTGATCTGCGGCT
>NZ_CAJXJX010000161.1 GCF_913055775.1 uncultured Demequina sp.
CGCGCCCACATCGCGATGACGGACAGTGACAGCGTGCCGGGCTCGTGCAGGTGGACGACGTCGAAGTCGCCGTCGCGCAGCCAGGCGCGCACCCGCATCGCCGCGATCATGCCGAACTTGATGCGCGCGGTCGAGCCGTTGTACCGCACCGGGATCGACCGCCCAGCGGTGCGCACGTAGTCGGGCACCGGGGTCTCTGGGGCCGCGGGCGCGATCACGGAGACCTCGTGGCCACGCGCCTGGAGCGCCTCGGTCAGGTCCATGACGTGCAGCTGCACTCCCCCGGGCCTGTCGAGGGAGTACGGGCACACGATCCCGACCTTCACTCGACCCACCCGAAGCGCTGCAGCATGTGCCAGTCCTGCGGCCGCTCCTTGATCCGCGCGGCCATCCATGTCGCCCAGGCCTGGGACAGCTCCTGGACCCTGGTCTCCTTGGGGAAGTCGGCCGGATCCAGCGGCTCGCCGAACTGCAGGACGACCCCCCACTTGGATCCCGCGGCCCTGCGTCGCGCACCGTGGAGGCGCTCGTAGTACGACATGATCGGAACGAGCGGCACCCCGGTCGCACCGCAGACCGCCGCGGGCCCGGGGGCGACCTTGACCCGCTGGCCCCACATGTCCACCTCGATGCCGGAGCCGGAGATGTCGCGATCGGCCACGAGGCACAGCAGCGCTCGCTCGCCTGCGGCGATCCTGAGCAGCTTGCGGAACGTGGCGCCTCCCTCGTGGCCGAGGATTGTCATGCCGACGCTCTCGCGCATGGCGACGAACTCGTCGAAGACCTGGCGCGGCTTCAGGATCTCCGCGACGGCAACGACGGGAATGATGTGGCGCGCGGCGTAGCCGCCGACGATGTCCCAGTTGCCCGAATGCGACAGCACTCCCACGGCCGCGCTCCCCGAGTTGAGAGCGCCGTGCGCGACCGTGATGTCCTCGATGCGCAGGCGCGCGTCGAACTGCTCAGGGGTCATGCGCTCCATCTCGAAGACTTCGGAGTAGTAGCGCGCGGTCGACGCGAATGCGCGGCGCGACAGCCGCCGGAGCCGCCTGCCCTCGAAACCGGTCACGCGGTGAAGGTTGTCCTCGAGCCGCTTCGCGACGCGCCCCTGCCTCGCCCAGGCCGCCCACGCGAAAGCGCTGCACGCGCCCCGGAGCACAGGGAGAGGGACGCGCGGCGCGACGCGCCACGCAGTGAGGAAGGCGTTCATGGGCTCAGGCGCCGTCCCGGCTCTCGGAGTGGTCTGGCGCGGAGGCAGGCTCGGCGGCCGATGCGGAGCTCGACTCGGAGGCCGGCTCGGAGCCCGACTCTGAAGCCGGCTCGGGGGCACGCTCGGAGGCAGGCTCTCCCGGGTGGTGCTCGGGGTGGTCGGCGTAGTCCAGGGAGTCTCGGTGGTGGTCCTCGTGATCCCGCAGGTCCTCGCGGTTGGCGCGCACCACGGCCATCGAGCGCTGCACCACCGTGATCGCGGCGGCGGCCGCAAGCAGGTACAGGGTCCAGGTGAGCACCCACAGCGGCAGGCCGAGCCCCACGAATCCGGTCGCGGTCAGCCCGATCACGAGCCGGTCCGAGCGCTCGGCGATGCCCCCGGACGCCGCGACGCCCAGAGACTCGGCCTTCGCCCGTGCATACGGCACGAAGGACCCGAGCGTCAGGCACAGGAGCGCCGCGAGAGCGGTGTTCGGGTCATCCGTGCGGAACGTCCACACGAGCGCTCCGAAGATCGCCGCATCGGCCACCCGATCCAGCGTGGAGTCCAGGTACGCGCCGAGCCGCGACGTCTTGCCGGACAGGCGCGCCATGGTGCCGTCGAGCATGTCCGTCACGACGAAGAACGTGACCACCATGACGCCCCAGAACAGCATGATGCCGCCCTGCGGGAAGAAGAAGCACGCCCCGAACACCACCCCGATCGTGCCCGTGATGGTGACGGCGTTGGGGTGCACGCCCATGCGCAGCAGGCCCTTGGCGGGCGCCTGCCAGATCGCGGCCATGTACGGTCGCAGCTTGCCGAACATCGGTGTCCTAGCCCTCCTGCGATTCCCACGCCTCGCTCACTCGACTCCAGGTGTCGTCGAGCAGCTGCGGGACCGCCTTGGTCTTGCCGATGATCGGCAGGAAGTTCGAGTCGCCCATCCAGCGTGGCACCACATGCTGGTGGAGGTGCTCCGAGATGCCGGCACCTCCGACGGCTCCCTGGTTCATGCCGATGTTGAAGCCCTGGGTGCCCGAGACGGAGGTCAGCACGCGCATGGCGGTCTGGGTGAGGACGCCCATCTCGTCGCGCTCGGCGTCCGTCGCCTCGGTGTACCAGCCGATGTGGCGGTAGGGACACACCATCAGATGACCCGGGTTGTACGGGAAGAGGTTCAGCACCACGTAGCAGTGCTCGCCGCGGTGCACGACGAGCGCCTCGCGATCCGGATGCTCGAGTTTCGCGCACAGCGGGCAGCCCGATCCCTTCTCGTACGCGGGGCGGTCCTTCGCGTCCTCGATGTACGCCATGCGGTGCGGGGTCCACAGTCGCTCGAAGCCGTCCGGGCGCCCGCCCATCATGTCGCCGTCGACAACGTCCGGCATCAGACCTGCGCCTTGGTCCGCACGGCCTCGACGATGCGCTTGACCGCATCGGCCACGGGGATCTGGTTGTCCTGGGAGCCGTCGCGGAACCGGAACGACACGGCGCCTGCCTCGGCGTCCTCGCCACCGGCGATCAGCACGAAGGGCACCTTCTCCTTCGACGCCGTGCGGATCTTCTTGGGGAAGCGCTCGTCCGAGGCGTCGAGCTCCGCGCGGATTCCCTGGTCGCGCAGCTGATCGACGATCTCCTGCAGGTAGTCGTCGAACGCGTCCGCGACGGGGATGGCCCGCACCTGCACCGGCGCCAGCCACACCGGGAACGCGCCGGCGTAGTGCTCCGTGAGGATCGCGAAGAAGCGCTCGATCGAGCCGAACAGCGCGCGGTGGATCATCACGGGGCGCTGACGGGTGTTGTCCGGCGCGGTGTACTCGAGCTCGAAGCGCTCGGGCAGGTTGAAGTCGAGCTGAATGGTCGACATCTGCCAGGAACGACCGATCGCATCGCGCGTCTGCACCGAGATCTTGGGTCCGTAGAACGCCGCGCCGCCCGGATCAGGCACCAGCTCGAGACCTGAGCCCTCGGCGACCTCGCGCAGAGTCTCGGTCGCCTCCTCCCAGATCTCGTCCGAGCCCACCGACTTGTCGGGGTTGCGGGTCGACAGCTCGAGGTAGAAGTCGTCGAGGCCGTAGTCCTTGAGCAGGTTCAGCACGAAGGTCAGCAGCGACTCGAGCTCGTCGCGCATCTGCTCGCGCGTGCAATAGATGTGGGCATCGTCCTGGGTGAAGCCGCGCGCACGGGTCAGTCCGTGCACCACGCCCGACTTCTCGTAGCGGTACACCGTGCCGAACTCGAACAGCCTCAAGGGCAGCTCCCGGTAGGAGCGCCCGCGCGCGTCGAAGATCAGGTTGTGCATGGGGCAGTTCATGGGCTTGAGGTAGTAGTCCTGCCCCTGCCGGGTGACGTTGCCCTTGCTGTCGCGCTCCTCGTCGAGGTGCATGGGCGGGTACATGCCCTCGGCGTACCAGTCGAGGTGGCCCGAGGTCTCGAACAGCTGCGCCTTGGTCGCGTGGGGCGAGTAGACGAACTCGTAGCCCGCGTCGATGTGGCGCTGGCGCGAGTACTCCTCCATCTCGTGACGGATGATGCCGCCCTTCGGGTGGAAGACCGCGAGTCCTGAGCCAATCTGGTCGGGGAACGAGAACAGGTCGAGCTCGCTGCCGAGCCGGCGGTGATCACGGCGCTCGGCCTCGGCCAGGCGCTCCTTGTACGCGACCAGGTCCTCCTTGGTCGCCCACGCGGTGCCGTAGACGCGCTGCAGCTGCGGGTTCTTCTCGGAGCCCTTCCAGTACGCGGCCGCCGAGCGCATGAGCGACCACCCGTTGGCCAGCACCCTGGTGCTGGGCACGTGCGGCCCGCGGCAGAGGTCCTTCCATGCGACGTCGCCGTTGCGGCGCACGTTGTCGTAGATCGTGATCTCACCCTCGCCGATCTCGACCGACGCACCCTCGGCACCCTCGGTGTCGTGGGTCAGCAGCTCGCACTTGTAGGGCTCCGAACCCAGCTCGGCGAGTGCCTCGTCGCGGCTCACCTCGCGGCGCTGGAACGACTGGCCCTCCTTGACGATGCGCTGCATCGCCTTCTCGAGCGCCTTGAGGTCCTGCGGGGTGAACGGCTCGGCGACGTCGAAGTCGTAGTAGAAGCCGTTCTCGATGGGCGGGCCCACGCCGAGCTTGGCGTCGGGGTTGACCTGCTGCACCGCCTGCGCGAGCACGTGCGCGGTCGAGTGACGCAGCACCATCAGCCCGTCGGGCTCATCGATGGTGACCGCCTCGACGACGGCTCCGTCCGGCAGCTCCCGGTCGAGGTCCCACAGCGCTCCGTCGACGCGCATGACCAGGACCTCCCGACGCTCGCCGTAGAGGTCGGTGCCCGTCGTCGTCGACTCGACCTGTCGCTGGTCGCCGTCGACGGTCACGTTGATGCTCGGCACCGGGTGTCTCCTCTGTTGGTTCTGCGCGTGCGCGCGAATGCGCGCGGGTCACCCCACGATGCTACCGATCCTCGCGAAGGCAAGCGCGCATCGGCCCCCAGGGCAAGCCGATGCGCGGGTCAGGTGAGCAGGCGGCGCTCGGCGACCGCTTCAGCGGTCTCGAGCCACGCCTGCGCGTGCGCGGCATCGTCGGTCCCGGCGGCGAGAGAGAGCACGTTCGCGGCGACGCGGGCCCGCAGCTCGCCCTCGTCGTGCCGCGCAGCGAACGCCCGGTACAGGCTGTGCGCCTCGCGGGGCACGTGCGCGTAGCCGGTTCCGTCGAGCTCCGGCAGCACGAGCAGGTGCGCGATCATGCACGCGCAGTCGTCGATCGCACGTCCCGGCCCCAGCGTGTCGAGGTCGATCAGCGCGACGACTCTCGTGGGATCGGTCGC
>NZ_CAJXJX010000162.1 GCF_913055775.1 uncultured Demequina sp.
ATGGGACTTTTGTCGAGGTGCATGTCGCGACCAGCCTCGAAGAGTGCGAACGCCGCGACCGCAAGGGTCTGTATGCGTTGGCGCGGGCCGGGAAGATCAAGGAATTTACCGGTATTTCAGACCCTTACGAAGTTCCAGAGATACCGGAACTGGTACTGGACACCGAGGGCACCGATGTCGACCATTGCGCGCACCAGGTTCTGCTGAAGCTCGAGAGCCTTGGCCTTATCGCCGGATAAATACCGGATTCGGCCTTGCCCGCGCAGGAATTTGGTACAATCTGTGCGGGCACGGACAGAACGTCGTTAGCGCAAGACCGCCGCAAGCTGAGAGGCTCGAGACGGGATGATCAGGCATAGTCATAGGGGGCTTCTGCCGGCACTGGTTACCGGGCTGGTTCTTCTGTGCCTGACCACGATCCAGGCGTTGGCGCAGGATGGGGCGAGCGGGCAGGAGGCCTCCGCCGAAGAGGGGCTCGAAACGCTCCCGTACGAACTGAGCTTCAATATCGGTGGGTCGGACGACGAGCTTCGCGATGCGCTGCGTCAGGCCTCGGGCCTGAGGGCGCAGCGGAAGGAAGGGGCCGCCAGCGCGCCGGGACTGATCGCGCTGGCGCAGGGCGACTATCGAAACCTTCTGGCGGTGCTGTACGGGCAAGGCCATTTCGCGGGGTCGATCAGTATCCGTCTGGCGGGGGCCGAGGCGAGCACCTACGAGTTCGGCTCCGAGCTGCCGGCCGATCCGGACGTTGTGCCCGATCTGGACGAGGTTGTCGACCTTGGTGCCCTCCGAGATCACCGTCCGCCCGAAGCGGGCCCGGTCGACGGTGGTGTTGGCGCCGATTTCCACGTCGTCCTCCAGCACCACGATGCCGATCTGGTCGATCTTCTCGTGCCGACCCTTCACGGTCTCGTAGCCGAAGCCATCCGACCCGATCACGGCACCCGGTTGCAGGATCACCCGGTCGCCGATCTCGCAGCGCTCGCGGATGCTGACATTGGCATGGATCCGGCAGTCGCGGCCGATGCGCACGCCCTCGCCGACCACCGCGTTGGGGCCGATCTCGGAACCGTCGCCGACCGAGGCCCCGGCCATCACCACCGCGCCGGCATCGACCCGGACCCTGGCCGGGTCAAGCACCGCCGCAGGGTCGACCACCGCCCGCTCGTGCACCCCCGGCTCGAAGCGACGGGCCAGCGCCTCGGTGAAGTGCTTCACCGCCCGCCCGAAGGCGAACGAGGGATTCTCCACCGCCACCAGCGCCACCCCTTCCGGGCCCTCCTCGACCCCGCGGGGAACGATCACCGCTCCCGCGCGGGTCGCCAGGTACTGGGCGCGATACTTCTCGTTGCCGAGGAACGAGACGTCCGCGGAGGTCGCCTCGTCGAGCGCCGCGATGCCCTCGATGACATGAGAAAGCTCGCCCCGGACGATGTCTCCATCGACCAGCCGGGCGAGCTCGGAAAGGGTCAGTGCCACGGACGTGCGGCGGAGGTCACTCGCCGCCTTCCTCGGCGGCCGGCGCCTCATCGCCGGACTCCGGCGGCGCGTCCTTGTTGAGGTCCTTGAGCAGCACCGCGGTGATGTCCGTCGCGTCCTTGGTGTAGAGCATGAACGGCACCTGCGAGGTGCTCAGGCCCGACTTGTCGAACACGTAGTCGTAGTCCTCGCCCTTGGCCTGCTCCTCCACCAGCTGGCGGATCTCCTCGAGGATCCCCTTCATCCGCTGCATCATCTTCTCGTTGAGCGCCTGGTTGCGGCGCTGCAGGAACTCCCGGCGCTCGCGGTCCAGCGCGATCCCCTCGTTCTGCTTCATCTGCCAGTCACGATAGACCGTCTGCTTCTTCGCGTCGTTGATCGACGGGTCGTCGAGCATCTTGCGCATGTCCTGCAGCTCGGTGTCCAGCTCCCGGATCCGTGCCAGCCGCTCGTTGTTCTCCTTCTGGATGCGCGCCCGCTCGACGTTGATCTGCTTCTGCGCCTCGTTGGTGCGGTGGTACTCCTTGAAAAGCTGCTGCATGTCGACGGTCGCGATCTTCAGCTTGCCTTCCTGGGCCGCGGCGACTCCGCAAAGCCCGGCCGCCAGGATCACGGCGGTAAAACGACGGATGATGGTCATGAATTCGATAGGGTTCTCCCGTGAGGTTCGCGGGCACCGTGAACGGATTTCCGGCGGGCGTCAACGCCCGTCCCCATCCGCGCTTGCCGCATCCGCCGGGGGCGGAAATCCTGCCGCCATGCGCGTCGTCACCGACCCCGCCGAACTCCGCCAGGCCTCCCCCCCGCCGCTGGTCCTGGTGCCCACCATGGGCGCCCTCCACGCCGGCCATCTCGCCCTGGTCCGGCGCGCCCGCGAGGCCGCCGGCCCCGACGGCACGGTCGCCGTCTCGATCTTCGTCAACCCGATCCAGTTCGATCGCGCCGCCGACCTCGAGGCCTACCCGCGGCCCCTCGAGGCCGACCTCGACCGCTGCCGCGAGGCGGGCGTCGACCTGGTCCTCGCACCCCAGGCCGGCGCGATGTACCCTCCCGACCGCTCGGTGACGGTGCTCGAGACCTCGCTCTCGAAGACCCTCTGCGGAGCCACCCGGCCCGGCCACTTCGACGGCGTGTGCACCGTCGTCCTGAAGCTCTTCAACCTGTTCCGGCCCGCGGCCGCCGTGTTCGGCGAGAAGGACTTCCAGCAGCTGGCGATCATCCGGCGGATGGTCCGCGACCTCGACGTGCCGGTGGACATCATCCCCTTTCCCACCGTCCGGGAAGCCGACGGCCTCGCGATGTCGTCGCGCAACCTCCGCCTCAGCCAGGAGCAGCGCGCCGACGCCCCCCGGATCCACCGCAGCCTGCGCCACGCGGCGGGGCGGCCGGACCGCGAGGCCATGGTCGCCGCCGCCCGGGAGGGCATCGAGTCCCCGCTCAACCGCATCGACTACCTCGAGCTCGTCGACGCGGAGACCCTGCAGCCGCACCCGGACCCCGGACGCCGGGCCCTGCTCGCCGCCGCGGTGTTCTACGGCGAGGTCCGGCTGATCGACAACCAGCCGGTCGCGCCCGCCGCCGGCTGAGGCGTCGCGACCGCCGCGGGCACCATAATTCCTTGGCGTCCTCGGGGCCTTGGCGGTTGAATCGCCGCCCTCGGCACGCCCGGCCGAAGCTCCAGCCCCCGAACCTCCCTTGACCTCCGACTTCCTCGTCATCGGCTCCGGCATCGCCGGCCTGTCCTTCGCGCTGCGTGCCGCGAGCGCCTTCCATCACCACGCGACCACCGGCCACGGCTCGCCGATCGCGCTGGCCTGGTGGCCGCGCCCGTTCCCCGGGAACTTCGGGGACTGGCTGAGCCCGCTCATCGTCGGACACGCGACCGGGCGCCCCCTGCGCTTCCAAGCACCCACCGCGAAGGCGGCGGAACCCCACCTGATGGCTCTCGGGTCGATCGCGCGCTTCGCCAAGCGCAGCTCGACGGTGGTCGGGACCGGGGTCTCGACGCTCGACGTGGAGCTTGCCGCCAAGGCACGCTGGGTGTCGGTGCGGGGGCCGTTGACCGCGCAGGCCCTCCGCAACTCGGGTGGGCCGGACGTCGACAGGTTCGGCGACCCCGGGGTGCTCGTGCGACGCGCGGTGCCGCTCGAGCGTGGCGCCACGAACGGGCGCGTCGCGCTGGTGCGCCACTACGCGCACCTCCCGGTCCCGGTCCAGCTCTCGGATGACATGGACGAGTTCAGCGTGCTCGCCGCCCATCCCGACGAGCTCACGTCGCTGCTGTCCTCGCTCGTGCGCTACGACCGCGTGGTCACGAGCGCCATGCACGTCATGATCGCGTGCCACAGCTACGGGATCCCGTGCGCGCTCGTCACCTTCGAGGGCGTCGAGGATGCGGTGCCGGGCAGCGGCGTCAAGTACGAGGACTACGCGCTCGGCGTGGGCATTCGGGGCCTGCGCGGACCGAACCCGGTTCCGGCGGATCTGCGGGGCGTCGCGCTCGACGCCCTCACGCTGGACATCCGGCTCGACGACGCGGTGCTCGACCAGGTGGCGACCGCGATGAGGGACGCGCTGGCCCCCGTCGAGCGCTTCCCCGCGATCTAGGCAGGCGCGACCTCGCCGCGACGTCGGCCCGACCTCGGCACGACCATGGCGCCCGGACCGGCCCCGTGCCTTGATACCTTGTGGCGAGGTCGACGGGACGGTGCGGCCGCGTTTCGGAGGACTCATGCACGCTGCGGCGGCCCACGACGGGCTGACCATCGGATACTCGACCCTGCCCGAGCGCGTGGCGGCGATCAAGGTCCCGGCGCGCGAAGACGTCCGCTGCGTGGTCGTCATCCAGACCGGCAGGGGCGATCACGATTCCGCGACGCTGACGGAGCAGGTCCGCAGGCTCGAGGCCGCGGGTGCGACGGTCGCGCTGCTCGACTCGCTCGGAGTCGCGAAGAGCCGCAACGAGGCCATGCGCCTCACGCGCACCCGCTACCTGCTGTTCGGCGACGACGACGTGTCCGTGGACTTCGATGCGGTCGATGCGGTGGTCGCCCGCATGGACGACCAGGGCCTGGCGCTCGCGCTCGGGCGGGCGACGGATCCCGACGGAGTGCTCCGCAAGGACTACGCCGAGGAGGAGGTCCCGCTCACCCGGCGCAACAGCGGCAAGGCGGCGACGTACGAGATGGTCGTCGACGTGGAGCGGGCCAGGGCGGCTGACGTGTGGTTCGACGAACGCTTCGGCGCCGGCGTGCCGCAGTACCTCGGCGACGAGTTCATCTTCATCGTCGACCTGCTCGATGCCGGCCTGGAGGCACACGCGGTGCCCGAGGTGGTCGCGGTGCATCCGCACGAGAGTTCGGGCTCGCGGTGGGGGACCGACGCGGACACCGATGCCAGGGCAGCCGTGCTCGATCGGGTCTTCGGCGCGAGATCCCCGCTCTACAAGGCCGCATTCGCGGTGCGCCACTTCGAGCGGCTCGGAGGCTTCCGCGGAGCCTGT
>NZ_CAJXJX010000163.1 GCF_913055775.1 uncultured Demequina sp.
CATGGGACAATGGCTCACCATCCCGCTGATCCTGGCCGGGCTGGGCGTGGTCGTCGCGGGAGTCGTGGTGGCAGGAGCTGCCACCGGACTGGCCTGGCCAGGGCGCGAGGCGGCAGGAGACGTCGAGCCCGTCGAGACGGATGTCCTCCCTCTCGTGGCCGCGCTCGAGCAGCAGGCCGAGCTCCGCCAGCGCGTGCTCGTCGTCGACGAGACCGAGTCCGGCGTCACGTACACGGTGCTCGGCACCGACGGCAGCGAGATCCTGTCCACCGCCGGCACTCTCGTGGACCAGGACCTGCCGGCGGTGCGGCTCCCGGAGGCGCTCCCCGTCGCCGGGCCCGCGGTGCTGGGCGACGTCGTCGGCAGCCTGGTGCTCGGCGGCACGAGCGACGTCGACGATCTCGCGCGCTGGGGCATCGGCGTGATCGTCGCCGCGCCAGGTGCGGACCAGGTCGCGGACGTGCTCGCGCAGAACGCCGCGCTGAGGCTGATGGGCTCAGCCGACCGTGGAACGTCGTGGCGCATCGGCGCCGCTGAGGGTGACGACCGCGTGAGCGTGGCGACCTTCGTGGAAGAAGGCAGGAGCCAACCGGTCCCGATGGGGCGCTCCGCTCTCGAGTGGACCGTGCCTGGAGAGGGAACACTCACGTTGGCGGTGGCCTACGACGGTGCGTGGCGCGCGACTGTCGACGGCGAGGAGGTGGCGGGTGTCCCCGACGAGCACGGCCGGCAGACGTTCGTGCTGGCCAGCGGCGGCGACGTGCACGTCGAGTACGACGACCGGGAGTACCGCGTGTGGTTCTGGGCGAGCGTCGCGGTCGTGCTGTGGTCGCTGCTCGCCGCGATTCCCCTGCCGTCGCGGCGTGCCAGGCGAGAGGAGTGGTGACGATGCGCATCCTCGCCATGGTGCTGGGACTGATCGCCCTCGCGGGCGCCGCCACGCTGTCGTCCCCGAGCGCGGTCGACGAGCCAGGGTCGTCGACGCTGATCAGCGTGGACCCGGCGCGCCAGCCGCTGGGCTGTCCTGGCAGGCTCGCGATCCCGGTCGGCGCGATCGTGTCGGGAGACGCCGAGCTCGACTCCGGGTCGACCGACGTCGCGTACGCGATCACGCCGGACGGCGAGATGCTCGAGGGCGACCTCGGTGGCGCCGCGGTCGAGGACTCGCAGGCGGTCGCGGTCGAGCGGATCGGCTCGGGTGACATCGCGGGCCTGGCGGGCCTGGGCTGCGCCGCGCCGGAGCGCGACCAGTGGCTGGTGGGCGGCTCGACGGCCCTGGGTGCCAGTGCCCGGCTGGTGCTGACCAACCCCACCGCGTCGGCTGTCCGCGTCCACGTCGACATCCATGGTCCGGTGGGCATCGCAGACGAGTCGCCCTCGGTGCTCGTGGGTCCGGGCGGCCAGGAGGCGATCCTCCTCGAGGCGATCGCGCCGGATCTGCCGGCCGTCGCCATCCATGTGCGCGCCGAGGGCGTCGGCATCTCCGCAGCGCTGCAGGACTCCCGCCTGGACGGCTTCACGGCCGCGGGCACCGACTGGATCGTCGCCGGGCCCGCCGCGACCGAACTGACGGTGCCCATCGCCGGCCCCGCCACCGCATCGGCCCCGGCGACCCTGTCGCTCCTGGCGCCTGACGGCGCCCAGGCGAGCATCACGCTGCTGACAGCTGACGGAACGCAGGCGTGGCTCGACGAAGACGAGCTCGAACTGGAGCCGGGGGTGCTGGCCGATCTCCGGCTGCCCGACGTGGGACTCGCGGCGGTGCGCATCGAGGCCACCGAGCCCGTGGTGGCCGGACTGCGCGCCACGGTCGCGAGGGAGTCGGCCGTCGGCCAGGACGCCGTCGCTCTCGATCACGCGTTCACCGCGGGCCAGGTCACGGGCGACGTGCGCGAGCGCGCCGTCGTGGTCCCTGAGGGCGACATCACTCTCGTCGCGGCCGGCGGCGACGGAACGCTGGTGCTCGACGCGGGCGGTGAGACCGTCGAGATCGCCGTCACCGCGGACACGGTGGCGTCGCTCGCGCTCGATTTCCCGCCGGGCACCGTCCTCGCCAGTGACCAGCCGTTCTCGTGGGCGCTGCTGTTGGAGGACGAGCAGGCCGGGTTCCTCACCACGATCGAGCCAGTGGTGACGGAGCTCGAGGCGCGCGAGGTCGAGGTGGGGATCGGCGCCTATCCGGCGGCGCCGTAGTCCGGATCGACCTCGTCGGGGGCCCGCCCCACCACGGCGCCCACCTGTTCGGCGAGGACGTCCCGGATGAGGGTCGGCACCGCGTCGACGTCCGCGCGCAGTTCGATGGGCCTGCGGTAGAGCACCACGCGGGTGGGCTGTCCCAGATCCGCCGGGAATACGGCGCCGAGGGGGACCCCGTGCTCCCAGGGCGTGGGGTCCGACGGCGGCACGTCCTCGGCTGCGAAGTCGATGCGCCCCCCCCTCCGGCTCCCCCGCGGCTCGAGCCGTTCGGCGGCGGCGCGGACCTCGTCGTCGAAGGACTCCGACCTCGAGCGGTAGGCCGGGGCGTCGTAGGGGAGCAGGGGCGCGCGCAGGCCGCGGCCGTGGCGATCCCTGCGCGTCATGAGGGTCACGCTACCCCCGCCCGGCGTGGCACCCTGTCGCGGCACGGCGGCACGGGTAGCGTCCCTGGCGTGAAGTCGACGCGACAGTGCTCCCGCACCACCTGCGACCGCCCCGCGGCGGCGACGCTCACGTACGTCTACGCGGACTCGACGGTCGTGGTGGGCCAGCTCGCCGCCCAGGCGGAGCCGCACAGTTACGACCTGTGCGCTCAGCACGCGGAGCGCTTCTCCGCGCCGCGAGGCTGGGACGTCGTCCACATCCACCAGGAGTTCGTGGACTCCGGCCCGAGCCCCGACGATCTCGACGCGCTGGCGCGTGCCGTCCGCGAGGCTGGCAGGCCGCGGGTCCCCGCTGCGCCCCCGGCCCCGCCGCTCGCGTCCGAACCCCGGCGCGGGCACCTCCGCGTGGTCTCCGGCGACGCCTGAAACCCCGTTACTCTGGGCGCGTGAAGACACGCCCAGACCTCAGCGCCCTCATCAAGTCCTATGACGTACGCGGCATCGTGGGCGAGACGCTCACGCCGGAGGTCGCCCGTGCGATCGGCGCTGCGTTCGCCGATGCGGTGGTGCTCCCCGACGGCGAGACCGAGGTCGTGATCGGCCGGGACATGCGCGACTCGGGCCCTGCTCTGGTGACGGCCGTCGGAGACGGCCTGCGCGACCGCGGCGTCGACGCCCCGATTTTCGTCTGCCAGGCGAGCTACCGCCTCGGCCAGACAAACCCGGCGATCCTTGCGGCGCAGAGCGGGATCGTGAACCCGCGCGCCGGCATCTACGCGGGACCCAACACCGATCTGCTGGGCGCGGACTACCGCTACGACGACGCCCATCTCAGCGCGGACGGCCAGGACCGCTTCGCCGCCATGCTGGTGGCCTCCATGCTCGCCGCGGAGAGCCGCGACACGTCAATTTCGGCGGCCGGATAAGCCGCTCTCCCTGTTTGCGCCCGCCCGGCGGGACGGTATGATCCCGGGATCAGAGACATCCCGGTTACGATCATGACCAGACAGACGAAAATCCCCTGCGTCATCCAGCGGGGCGGCACCTCCAAGGGTCCCTATTTCCTTGCGTCCGACCTGCCGTCGGACCCGGCGCTGCGCGACCGGGTGCTTCTCGCCGTGATGGGCTCGCCCGACGTCCGCCAGATCGACGGGCTCGGCGGCGCCGATCCGCTGACCAGCAAGGTCGCGATCGTAAGCAGGTCGTCCACGCCGGGCGTCGACCTCGACTACCTGTTCTGCCAGGTGAAGGTCGACCAGCCGATGGTCGACGTCACCCCCAACTGCGGCAACATGCTGGCGGGCGTCGCGCCCTTCGCGCTGGAGCACGGGCTGATCGACGCCGCGGACGGGCGGACCACGGTGCGCATCCACATGGTCAATTCGGGCAACCTGTGCGACGCGCATATCGAGACGCCCGGCGGCATCGTCAGTTACGACGGCGACGCCCGCATCGACGGCGCGCCCGGCACGTCCGCCCCCGTGATGATCGATTTCCTCGATACCGCGGGGTCGGCCTGCGGCTCGCTGCTGCCGACCGGTAACGTCGTGGACGAGGTCGACGGCGTGAAAATAACCTGCATCGACAACGGGATGCCGGTCGTTCTTCTCAAAGCGCAAGATGTCGGCGCGACCGGATACGAAAGCCGCGACGAGCTCAATGCCGCCGAGGACGTGAAGAAGAAGATCGAGTCCATCCGTCTCCAGATCGGCGAGGCGATGAACCTCGGCGACGTCACGGAAAAGGTCGTCCCCAAGATGTGCCTCGTCTCCCCGCCCGCGCACGGCGGCACGATCAACACGCGCTGCTTCATCCCGCACGTCTGTCACGCCTCCATCGGCGTGCTCGCGGCGGTGACGGTGGGAACGGCCTGCGTCCTTCCCGGGTCGACCGCCTACGACATCGCGGAAGTGCCCGACGGCAACCCCAAGCTGATCTCGGTCGAGCATCCGTCCGGCGAGTTCTCGGTCGAGCTCGAGACCGGCGAGTCGGTCGACGGCGTGCCGACGATCGAACGCGCCGCGCTGCTGCGCACGACCCGGCGGCTGATGGAGGGTTTCGCCCTCGTCCCCGCCGACGTCTGGGACGGCCGGACCGGCCTCGTCGCCGAGGCGGCGGAATAGCCATGGCGGTGGATGAAATCGTCGAACGGCTGCAACGCCTCGACACGCCCGCGGTCTCCGATGCGCTGGACCGCCACGAGGCTCCGGGACGCGTCACCGGGCTTTCCCGCCTGACGACGGATAAGCGTATCGCCGGCCGCGTCCTGACCGTGAAGCTCGGCACCGGCGAGGCCCTGCCGAACGACGGACCGCCGCGCCATCTCTG
>NZ_CAJXJX010000164.1 GCF_913055775.1 uncultured Demequina sp.
GGCGGCTGTGCCACCGCATCGGCCCTCGCCGCGTCGTCAGAGCGCGGGGAACCAGATGCCGATCTCGCGCGCCGCCGACTCCTCCGAGTCGGAGCCGTGCACGAGGTTCTGCAGAACCTTGGTGGGCCACTGACGGCCCAGGTCGCCGCGGATCGTGCCGGGCGCGGCCGTGGTGGGGTCGGTGACGCCCGCGAGGGAACGGAAGCCCTCAATGACGCGCTCGCCCTCGGCGACCACCGCGAGCGTGGGTCCCGAGAGCATGAACTCGACGAGCGGCTCGTAGAAGGGCTTGCCCACGTGCTCCTCGTAGTGCTGGGCGAGCAGCTCGGGCGTGGCCTGGCGGAGCTCGACGGCCACGAGCGTGTAGCCCTTGGCCTCGATGCGTCGCAGGATCTCCCCGGACAGTCCGCGCTGGACGCCATCGGGCTTGACGAGGATGAGGGTGCGTTCCGTCATGGCGGACAGCCTAACGGGCGTCCGCGGACACGAAGTCGCCGATCGCGCGCGCCGCCGCGACGGACTCCGGGAGGTCGGTCCAGCCGGGCCACACGTGCCACATGCCGCCGAACTCCTGCAGCTCGACGTCCACCCCGGCCTCGTTCAGCGCTCCGGTCGCGCGCCGAGAGTCGTCGCGCCACAGTTCATCGGTACCGGCGATCAGGAGCGCGCGCGGCACGCGGGTCAGGTCGAGGGCGAGAGGGGTCAGCGCCGGCGCATCGAGATCGACCCCGGCGCGGTCGAGGCGGTCGCGCCAGTCGCGCAGACCCTCCGGCGTGAACAGTGGGTCGCGCCCGGCGAGCGACGCGACGGACGGCGAGCGCAGTCGCGCGTCGAGGGCGCCGGAGATCGAGTACAGCGCGGGGGCCGATGCGCCGGTCGCCAGAGCGGCGAGCGCCAGCCCCGCGCCGTTGGAGTCCCCGCCGACGGCGACGAGCGGCAGTCCCGTCGCACGCGCTGCGGCTCCGATGGCCGCCCGGGCGTCCGCGAGAGCGTCCTCCGGCCCGTGCTCGGGCAGCAGCCGGTAGTCGGGCAGGACCACGGCGAGCCCGGTGACGTGGGCCAGCAGCGCCGCGAGGGGACGGTGCGTGACCGACGAACCGGCCACCAGTCCCCCGCCGTGCAGATGGAGCAGGCAGCCGCTCGGGACCTGCACGGCGCCCCGTGGACCGCGCGGGGTCACCAGCAGGCCCGGGACCCCGGCGAGGTCGAGAGCGCGCTCGTCGGTCGGGTACGGCACGGGCGCGTCGATCATGCCCTCGTGCCATGCGGCCCGCTCAGCCGCGAAGTCCGCATGGGGATCGACCGTCTCGCGCTCCAGGGACGCTCGCGCCCGCGCCGCCTCAGGACTCGTCACGCCTCGAGCATAGGGTCGCGTTCGGGCCCGACGCCGGGACGATCGCGAACGGCGAACACCGCGGTGCAGTCGACATGGCGCTGACGCATGCCGGTGGCACGATGGTCCCGTGATCACTCTCGAGGACTTCGACACCTACCCCGACTTCCCGGTGCCCGGGATCCTGTTCTACGACATCGCGCCCATCCTGGCGGACCCGTCGCGCTTCGCGACGGCGTGCGCGGCGCTGATGCCGGCGGAGCCCGTGGACCTCGTGGTGGGCGTCGATGCGCGCGGCTTCATCTTCGCGCCGGTGGTCGCCCAGCGGCTGGGCGTCGGCATGTCGATGGTCCGCAAGAAGGGGAAGATGCCCGGCGAGCTGCTCGAGTCGAGCGCGGACATCGAGTACGGAGCGTCGGACCTCGTCGTGAGCCCGGCCGGCCTCGAGCGCAAGCGGGTGCTGGTCATCGATGACGTCCTGGCGACCGGCGGCACCGCGAACGCCGTGGCCGAGATGCTCCTGCGCGCGGGCGCGGCCTCGATCGAGTTCGCGTTCCTGCTCGAGCTCGACGCGCTCGAAGGGCGTGCCGCGCTCGAGGGCCACACCGTCACGTCGGTGGTGCGGGTGCCGGCAGGCGCATAGCCCCACGACGCGATGGCTGCCGCACGGCGGCAGCTATTCCGCGCTGGCCCTGCCCCGGTTCTTGTAGCCGGGCGACCAGCGCACCGCCAGCAGCACCAGCGACACGATGAGCAGCGCGCCGAACACCACCTGGAACGCGATGTAGCCGCCGTTGGGGTCCACGGACACCGCGTCGAGCGACCGCAGGTAGCCCGCGTGGTTCGCCATCGCGGTGAGAAGGGCTGCACCCGACAGCAGGAGCAGCGCCACCAGGAACCACAGCGGCAGCTGCTTGGTCTCGGGGTGGAAGCGCAGGTAGCGCGCCCACTGCGAGAGCGCGAAGAACGTGCACAGGTTGACGATCACGAAGCCCGCGAACAGCGTCAGGTAGATCCTCACCGGCGGGTTGGTCCCCGACCCCTCCGCGAAGACGATCAGGCTGGTGCGCTCCAGTGCGTACATGAGCATCGTGAGACCGGTGAGGCCGATCGCCAGCGTCACGCCCATGCGGCGCATGAGGATCGCGCCGTCACTGCGTGCCATCAGTCGCCGTCCGCCGCGGGTGCGTCGTTCGCCGCGGGTGCGTCGTTCGCTGCGGGCGCGTCGTCCTGCGCGGCCGCGGCAGCCGCCTCGTCGCGCTCCTTGCGCTCGCGGTCGATGCGACCGCCGATCCGCAGCGCCATGATCCACAGCATCAGGAAGATCGCGCCGATGATCGCAATGGCGGGGTCGACGATCGCGGCGACGAGCATGGGCGCCTGCAGCGCCCAGCCCAGCCAGCGCCCCCAGCGCTTCTTCTGCTGCCCCGACGCGTAGCCCAGCGCGAGCACCAGCACCGTGCCGAGGCCCAGCATCCAGCCGGGGGACGCATCCACGTAGCCGGTGCGGGCGAAGCTCCACGCAACCAGGGTCGCGAACAGCGCGGCGAATGCCTGCAGCAGCAGGATCGCCTGCGTGAAGACCAGCGTCGCGGGGCGCTGGGGCTTGGTCGCCGGGGCCGTGTCAGGCGCGGCGTCGGGCGCGGCGTCGGGACCGTCCGGCAGGGGCTCGGACTCGTGACTCGGCGTGGTCATCGGGCCTGCCCCGCCCCCTTGCGCTTGTCGGCATCGACCAGGATTCTCGCCTCCGCCACGACCGTCACGGAGCCCACGACGAGCACTCCCGCGCCCATGTCGTGGTCGCGCTCGGCGGTCTGGACCGCGCGGTCGATCGCGTCGGGAAGGTCGCTCGCGACGGACACGCGGTCCTCGCCGAACACGCGGGTCGCGATCTCGCCCAGGTCCTCGGCGGAGATCGCACGCGGCGACGTCGAGGCGGTCACGACCACGTGGTCGAGCACCGGCTCGAGGCCTTCCAGGATGCCCTCGGCATCCTTGTCGCCCAGCACCCCGACGACGCCCACGAGGGTCTCGAACGTGAACGACTCCTCCAGGGCGCCCACCAGGGCATCGATGCCGGCCGGGTTGTGCGCGACGTCCGCGAGCATCATGGGCGAGGTGCGGATCACCTCGAGCCGCCCGGGCGAGGCGACCGCCGCGAAGCCCGCCTCGACCGTCTCGCCGCTGAGTGCCTGCGGCTCGCCGCCGTCCGCCAGCAGCGACTCGACCGCCGCGAGCGCGAGCAGCGCGTTGCGTGCCTGGTAGTCGCCGTAGAGCGGCACGAACACATCGGCATACGTCGCCGCATCGGTCCTCAGCGTCACCAGTTGGCCGCCCACGCCGGGCTGCCGGTCCACGACCTCCAGGGAGTCGCCCTCCCACCGAGCGCGAGCCCCGCGGGAGGCCACGGCCTCGAGCAGCACCGGCATCACCGTGTCGGACTGCTCCGCGAGGACGGCCGCGGCGCCGTCCTTGATGATCCCGGCCTTCTCGGCGGCGATGCCGGCGAGGCTGTCCCCGAGCCACTGCGCGTGGTCCATGCTCACCGTCGTCACCACCGCGACGTCGGCGTCGACCACGTTGGTGGCGTCCCACACGCCGCCCATGCCGACCTCGATGATGGCGACGTCGACGGGCGCATCGGCGAAGGCCGCGTAAGCGAGCACCACGAGCACCTCGAAGAAGCTCATGCGCGGGCCGCCGTTCTCGACCGACCGCGCGTCCACCAGGTGGATGATGGGCGCGACCTCCTGCCAGATGCGGATGAAGTCCGCCTGGGAGATGGGCTCGCCGTCGATGACGATGCGCTCGCGCACGGTCGTGAGGTGCGGCGACGTGAACAGCCCCGTGCGCAGGCCGTGCTCGCGCACCAGCGACTCGGCCATGCGGGCGGTCGAGGTCTTGCCGTTGGTGCCGGTGAGGTGGATCGACTTGAACGAGTCCTGGGGGGACCCGAGCAGGTCGACGGTCTCCCGCACGCGGTCCAGGGTGGGCTCGAAGTCGTGCTCGGGGTTGCGGCTGATGATGTGCTGGTAGATCTCGCGCTCGGCCTCGTCGGGAGTGAGGCCGCCCAGCGTGAGGTCGCTCTGGTCAGGCATGGCGACAAGTGTCCCACGGCCGCCCCGTGTCGCGCTCCGCGCGGTCCTGCTTCGCGCGGTCCTACTCCGCGAAGCCCTGCTCTGCGCGGCCCTGCTCCGCGCTCTGACGCCGGGAGGCCGCTAGACCTTCTCTACCGCGACCGCGAGCTCCTCGCCCGCCTGGACCGACACCTGCGCCGCACCCGAGGCCGGGTCCTGTGCGAGGGTCTCCTTGGCGATGAGCTCGCTCAAGGTCTCGACGGCGCTCACGCGCTCCGCCGGCACGGTCAGCGACAGCCGGCCGTCGACCAAATGGACCTC
>NZ_CAJXJX010000165.1 GCF_913055775.1 uncultured Demequina sp.
GATCGCGGCGTCCGGAACCACGGTCGCGGCGAGCCCGTCACGCACGAGCCGGTTGAACAGCCCGCGCTCGGGCGAGATGTCGTGGTACGCGAGCTCGAGACGCGCGAGCCGCGGGTCCTCGAGGCGGCACGCGAGACGCTCCTGATAGCGCTCGATCAGCCGCAGCTTGATGGCCCAGTCGAGCTCGGTGTCCACCGCACTCGGGTCCTGGTTCCTCACCGCGTCGAGCCCGCGCTGCCACAGGTCAAGGATCCGCTCGACCTCGGCGGTCGGCTCGATCGCGCCGCCCACGTGCGAGCGGACCAGGTCGAGGTAGGTCTGCTGCACCTCGACCGCGGTGAGGCGGCGCCCGTCGGCGAGCTCCACGGTCGCCTGCCCCGACAGGTCGTGGGCGACGTCGCGGATCGCCTGCATCTCCTTGGCCAGCGTGAGGTCGGGCAGGGGCAGCCGCGCCTCCATGAGCCGCAGGATCAGGTCCGTCGCGCCCACCTTGAGCAGGGTCGTGGTCTCCGACATGGAGGAGTCGCCCACGATCACGTGCATGCGCCGGTACAGCTCGGCATTCGCGTGCGGTTCGTCGCGGGTGTTGATCATGGGCCGCGAGCGCGTGGTCGCGGAGCTCATCCCCTCCCACATGTGGTCCGCGCGCGGCGAGAAGCTGAAGTGCGCGCCGCCCGGGGTGCGCGTGATGCAGCCGGCGCCCGTCACGATCTGCCGCGTCACGAGGAACGGCAGGAGCGCGGAGGCGAAGGCCCGGAAGTCGGCCCGGCGGCGCACGAGGTAGTTCTCGTGGCAGCCGTAGCTGTTGCCGGCGGAGTCCACGTTGTTCTTGTAGAGGTGGATGGTCCCCTCGACGCCGGCGTCTGCGAGCCGCTGCTCACCTTCGGCCACCAGGTCGTGGACGATCCGCTCCCCCGCCTTGTCGGAGGCGATCAGGTCCGTGAGCGAATCGCACTCGGCCGTCGCGTACTCCGGGTGCGCGCCGACGTCGATGTACAGCCGCGAGGCGTTGGGCAGGAAGACGTTCGAGGACCGGCCCCACGCGACCACCGAGTGGAACAGGTGGCCGGCAACCTCCTCGGGAGTGACCGCGCGGGCGTTGGGCGCGTCGAGATGCAGCCCGAACTCGGTCTCGAGGCCGAAGATGCGGCGGTGCCCCGGGACGTCAAGGGGCGGCGGGACGTCGGCGGACACGCCGCCCGGCAGCACGGTCGCGGCTACTGCCCGCCCTTCTGTACGAAGGACCGGACGAACTGCTCGGCGTTGGTCTGCAGCGAGTCGTCGATCTCGTCGAGGAGGCTGTCGAGCGCGTCGGTGCTCTCCGCCTTGGCCGGGGCCGGGGCGGGCTCGGGAGCGTCGTCCTCGTACGGCTGTCCGGTCGCGTGAGTCTGAGGCATGTCTCGAGTCTAGACCCGGGCCCGTTTACCCTCCGGCACCCACAGTCCTCTATCGCCGTGTGTTGGGTGGTGTCCGGCGCTCGTCGCCAGCCGATGCCGGACAGGAGACGCGCACCTTCCATAGAGGTCCGTGAGTGCCGGACACGGATTCGGCGGGCGTGCGGGACAAGGACGAGGGCCGATGCGGTGGCTGGGCCAGGAGTCGACTCAGGTAGCCGCGTCGAGCTCGTCGAGCACCGGGTGCCCGGTCTGGAGCGGATCGTCCAGATGCAGCACCTCGAGCTTGCCGTGGCGCGTCTCGCGATCGAGCACCACGGTCGACCACCCCGCGGCGTCGACCATGTCCGGATGACGCGACACAAACGCGCCGCGGACGTGAGCACGCGTGGACGCGGGCGGGGCCGCCACAGCGCGAGCGACCTCCTCGTCCGTCACCAGAGCCGTGACCGCACCGGCGGCCCGCAGTCGGGTCGCCCACCCGTCGCCCAGCCGGCTCCACTGCAGGTCGAGAGCCGCCAGCCGCGGGTCTGACCACGCCAGCGGTCGCGCGACGCCCTCGGAGTCGACGGTCGCGTTCTTGTCCCGCAGCCGTCCCAGCAGCTGCAGCTTCGCGACCCACTCGACGTCCTTCGCGGCGGCGAAGATGTCCCGTCCGAGCGCATCCAACACCTGCTCCCACCGCTCGAGGACCAGCGCGTCTTCGACGTCCTCGGCGTAGGTCCGCGCGATCTCGAGCAGCGCGCGCTGGATCTCGAGGGCCGTGGCGGTCTCCCCGGACGCGAGCGTCAACTCCGCGCGGAGCGCGAGATCGTGCGAGACCGCGGAGACGGCCGCGACGGGATCGGCCAGCACCAGCGCCTCGAGGCGATCGTCCTCCGCCTCGATCGCGGACAGCACCAGCGACGTCGCCCCGATCTTGAGGTAGGTGGGCACGTCCATGCAGTTCGCGTCGCCGATGATCACGTGCAGGCGGCGCCACCGCTTGCGGTCGGCGTGCGGCTCATCGCGGGTGTTGACGATGGGGCGTCGCAGCGTGGTCTCGAGACCGATCTCGGCCTCCATGTAGTCCGCGCGCTGCGAGATCTGGAAGCCCTCGCGCTCGCCGCGCTGGCCCAGGCCCACACGCCCGGCGCCCACGACCACCTGCCGGGTGACGAGATGACTGGTGATGAGCCGCGCGAGCGTGTCGAAGTCGAGGTCGCGCCTGACCAGGAAGTTCTCGTGCGTGCCGTAGCTCGCGCCCTTGCCGTCGACGTTGTTCTTGTACAGCTCGACGCGCGATCCCTCCTCCTCGGCGTAGCGCTCCGCCGCGCCGAGCGCGATCTGGTCGCCGGCACGGTCCCACAGGACGGCCTCCCGCGCGGTGGCGACCTCGGGACCCGAGTACTCCGGATGTGCGTGGTCGACGTAGAAGCGCGCGCCGTTGGCCAGAACGGCGTTGAGGTGCGCGGGGTCCTCCCACGATCCACGCCGGCGCCGCAGCGAGATGCGACCGTGCGCGGGGTCCCACTCGTGCACGTCCGTCAGCATGTCCGCTCCGGCCGTGGCACGGTCCCGGCGCATGCCGCGCTGATCCTGCAGGGGATCCTCTCCCCCGTAGTCCCACGGCGCCGTCCGGCCCTGGGACCACAGCCGGCACGCCGAGACCAGCCGCGAGGACATCAGGATGGGGTTGGCCTGTGGTGCGGCGGGGTCGACGATCCCGTACTCGGTCTCGATGCCGGCGACGCGCACGCTCAGCCCTCGCGCAGCGAGCTCGCGGCGACGGCCTTGGCCTCGCGCAGCTCGTCGTCGCACGCTGCGTCGAGGTGCTCGCCGCCGATGCCCCGCTCGCCTCCCGCGATCACCGACTTGATCGCGCGGGTCTTGGCCCGATCGACCACGTTGCGGATCAGCGCTCCCGACATGTACGCGGCGTTCGACGGGTCGGCGTAGAGCCGGTCGACCGCGCGCTCCGCGAGCGCAGCGGCGGTCGCCTGGCGGTCGCCGTCGGCCGCCTCGACGGCCGATGCGGCCAGCGGCAGCTGGGAGGTGAGGTACTTCGAGAAGATGTCACGCGCGGAGCGGGCGTCGGGGCGCGAGATCTCGATCTTCACGTCGAGGCGGCCCGGGCGCAGGATGGCCGGGTCGAGCATGTCCTCGCGGTTCGAGGCGCCGATGACGATGACGTTGCCCAGCTGCTCGACGCCGTCGAGCTCGGTGAGCAGCTGCGGCACGATCGTGGTCTCCATGTCCGAGCTCACGCCGGTGCCCCGCGAGCGGAACAGCGCCTCCATCTCGTCGAAGAAGACCACGACGGGACTGCCGGCGGACGCCTTCGCCCGCGCGCGCTCGAAGATCGTGCGGATGTAGCGCTCCGTCTCGCCCACGTACTTGTTGAGCAGCTCCGGCCCCTTCACGGACAGGAAGTACGAGCGGTCGGCGCCCACCGCATCGGCCAGGCTGTGCGCGACCGCCTTCGCGATGAGCGTCTTGCCGCACCCGGGAGGCCCGTACAGCAGGAGGCCGCGCGGCGGCGTGAGCGCGTGCTCGCGGTAGAGGTCGGGGTGGCGCAGTGGCAGCTCGATCGCGTCGCGGATGCGCTCGATCTGGGGAGTGAGGCCGCCGATCGCGTCGTAGTCGACGTCCGGCACCTCCTCGAGCAGCAGCGCCTCGACGCCGGTGCGATCGATGCGCTCCGTCGCGAAGCCGGTACGCGGGTCGATGATGACGGTGTCGCCCTCGGAGACGCGGTGACGGGCGTCGCCGCCAACGAGCACCACGACGCGCTCATCCTCGCCTCGCGCGACCACGAGCACACGGTCCTCGTCGATCACCTCGCGGACGATGGCCCCCTGCCCCGCGCGCTCGGCCTGCGCCACGCCCACGAGTACGCTCATGGGGTTCAGCAGCACCTCGTCGCCGGGCTCGAGCTCATCCTCCACCGACGGCAGCACGGCGACGCGCATCCGGCGGCCGTTGTGGACCACGTCGGCGTGCGCCCCCACGCGCTGCAGGAACGTCGCGAAGGTCTGCGGAGGCTCCTGCGCCTGCGCGAGCTTCTCCCGCATCTCGCCGAGCGACTCGCGAGCCGTCTCGAGCAGACGCTGCAGCTCCGCGTTGCGCGCATGCAGCGCGGCGATGCGGTCCTGTCCGTCCGACACCATCAGGAGCCCTCTCCCTCCCCGGCGGTCTCGCCGGTCTCGATCGCTCGGGTGCGCTCGGCGTCGCGACGGACGCGGCGCACCTTCTTGTCGCTCACGGCCCGTTCGCCCAAGTCCTCGGGCGACCACTCCGCCTCGGTCGGGTACGCGCCCTTGGCGGGGCGGCGCTT
>NZ_CAJXJX010000166.1 GCF_913055775.1 uncultured Demequina sp.
GGCGGAGCCCCGAGCGAGACACTGAAACTACCGAGATCAAAGGAGATTGAGATGCCAACCGTCAACGGATCAGACGTCACGAAGGTGGTCGTCGCATGCGACGCCGGCATGGGCAGCTCGGTGATGGTCGCCAGCAACCTGCGCTCGAAGCTGCAGGCGAGGGGCGTCGAGGTGGTCCACACCCCCGTCAACGAGATCCCAGCCGACGCCTCCGTGGTCCTGTGCCACCAGGGCCTCGCCTCCCGGGCGCAGTCGACCGTGCCCGACGCCGTGATCGTGCCCTTCACGATCTTCATCGGCGACCCCGCCTTCACCAAGGTCGAGGACGCGATCGTCAAGGGAACGACCCTTGAGTCCTGAGTCGTCGACTCCCGCGGCACCCCCGCTGCTGGACGCCAGCGCGATCCGCCTGGGCCTCGCGGCCGAGGACAAGGCGGACGCGCTGCGCCAGTGCGGCGCGGTGCTCGTCGAGATCGGCGCCGCCACGGAGGACTACGCCGCGGCGCTCCACGAGCGCGAGAAGTCGGTGTCCACCTACGTGGGCGAGGGAGTCGCCATTCCGCACGGCACCAACGAGTCCCGCGCGCACATCGAGCGCGCCGCCCTCGCCTACCTGCAGTTCCCCGACGGCATCGACTGGGACGGGGAGACCGTGACCGTGTGCGTCGCGATCGCCTCCAAGTCCGAGGAGCACGTCGACATCCTGGCCGCGCTCGCCCAGGTCCTGATGGACCCCGAGCGCGCCGCCCGCCTCCGTGAGGCCACGTCCGCCCAGGACGTCCTCGCACTGCTGTCCCCCTGAACACCCCCAAGGAGTGAACCCGATGAAAGCCCTGGTCTTCTACGCCCCCGAGGACGTGCGCATCGAAGATGTGCCGGAGCCGGAGGTCGGACCCGGCGAGGTCAAGATCCGCGTCCGCAACTGCTCCACCTGCGGCACCGATGTGAAGATCTTCCACAACGGCCACCAGAACCTGTCCCCGCCCCGCATCATCGGCCACGAGATCGCCGGCGAGATCGTCGACATCGGCGACGGCGTCGAGAGCTGGTCCGCAGGAGACCGCGTGCAGGTCATCGCCGCGGTGCCGTGCGGCGACTGCTACGAGTGCTCGCGAGGCTGGATGGAGGTCTGCCAGAACCAGACGTCCATGGGCTACCAGTACTCCGGCGGGTTCGCCGAGTACATGATCGTGCCCCGCGAGGTCATGAAGGTCGACGGCCTCAACCGCATCCCTGAGGGCGTGGGCTTCGACGAGGCCTCCGCAGCCGAGCCGCTCGCGTGCGCGATCAACGCGCAGGGCATCCTCGGCATCGAGGAGGGCGACACCGTCGTGGTCTTCGGAGCCGGACCTATCGGCGCTATGCACATCCGCCTGGCGCGCGCCAATGGCGCGGCACGGGTGTTCCTCATCGACGTGAACGCCGAGCGCCTGAAGATGACGGCCGATGCGGTGCACCCCGAAGAGGTCATCGATGGCTCCCAGGTGGACGTCGTGGAGAAGGTCAAGGAGCTGACGGACGGCCGTGGCGCCGACTGCATCATCACGGCGACCGCGGCGAACATCGCCCAGGAGCACGCGATCGCGATGGCGGCCCGCAACGGCCGCATCTCGTTCTTCGGCGGCCTTCCCAAGACGGACCCGACGATCACGTGCGACTCCAACCTGGTGCACTACCGCCAGCTGCGGATCTTCGGTGCGAATGGCTCCGCGCCTCACCACAACAAGCAGGCCCTTGAGCGCATCGCCTCGGGCGAGGTGCCCGTGAAGGACCTGATCACCGCGCGAATCCCCCTCGCCGACGTGCTCGACGCCTTCGGTATCGTCAAGCGCGGCGAGGCCATCAAGGTCACCGTCGAGCCGTGATCCACTGTCCCGCCGCCACCATCTGAGGAGACCCCCGCCATGTACGCCCAGGAACGCCAGCAATCCATCCTCGCGACCGCGCGCCAGCGCGGGCGGGTCGAGGTGGGCTCGCTGGCCGATGAGCTGGGCGTCACGGTCGAGACGGTCAGGCGCGACCTGACCGCGCTCGAGCGGCTCGGCGTGCTGCGCCGCGTGCATGGCGGGGCGCTCCCGGTGGAGCGGCTGACGCTCGAACCCTCACTTGAGTCGCGGCAGAGCCAGTACGCGGACGCCAAGCGCCGCATCGGCACGCGCGCGGCGATGGAGGTCCACGACGGCGACGCGGTGCTGCTCGACTCCGGCACGACAACGCTCGCCGTCGCGGATGCGCTTCCTCCCGAGCTCCACCTGACCGTCGTGACCAACTCCGTCGACGTCGCGGCCCGGCTCGCCGACCGCGAGCGCACCGAGCTCATGGTGCTGGGCGGCCGCGTCCGGCGCCGCACGGGAGCCGCGGTGGGCGAGTGGCTCGTCGCGGCGCTCGCGGACGTGACGGTGGACGTCGCGTTCCTCGGCACCAACGGCTTCACCGTCGAGCACGGCCTCACCACCCCGGACCAGGCGGAGGCCGCCGCCAAGAGAGCCATGGCCGCCGCGGCGCGCCGCGCCGTGTGCGTCTCGGACGCGTCCAAGGCGGGGCAGGTCCACACCCATCGCTTCGCCGCTATCGACGACCTCGCGCTGCTGATCAGCGACGACCGCCTCGACGACGACACCGTGCAGGACCTCGAGGACCAGGGCGTGGAGGTCGCGCGCACATGATCGTCACGCTCACCCCCAACCCCAGCCTGGATCGCACGGTCACCGTCGATGGCCTGGTCAGGGGCCGGGTGCACCGCACCACGAGCCTCAGGGACGACCCCGGCGGCAAGGGCGTCAACGTGTCGCGCGCGCTCGCGGCGAACGGCGATCCGACGTGCGCGGTCGTGCCTGTCGGCGCCGAGGCCGCGGCCGCGTTCTCCACGATGCTCGACGCCGCCGCCGTCGACCACGTCTTCGTCGAGCTCGCCGGCGCCGTCCGCACGAACATCACGATCGCGGAGCCCGACGGCACGACCACCAAGATCAACGAACCCGGCCGCGCCTCGACACCTGCCGACGCTGAGTCGATGCTGGACGCGGTCGAGGCCCGGCTGGAGGGCGCCACGTGGGCGGTCGGTTGCGGCTCGCTGCCGCCAGGGCTCGACGGCCAGCTCTACGCCGAGCTCATCGAGCGCGCGCACCGCCGCGGCGTGCGCGCGGCGATCGACACGTCGGGAGCCCCGCTGTCCACCGCCATCGCGGCCCGCCCCGACCTCGTCAAGCCCAACCACCACGAGCTCGCTGAGCACGCGGGCCGCGACCTGCCACGACTCGAGGACGTGCTCGCCGCCGCGCACGAGGTCCTCGACGCGGGCGTGGGAACGGTGCTGGTGAGCCTGGGCGAGCGCGGAGCGATCGCCGTGGACCGTGCCGGCGCGTCGCACGCGGTCGCGCACGTCGCCACCCCGCGCTCGACCGTGGCCGCGGGCGACTGCCTCCTCGCGGGATGGCTCCACGCCGTCGAATCCGGCGCCACGCGTGACGCTGCGCTCGCCACCGCCGTCCGATGGGGCAGCGCGGCCGTGGCGCTGCCTGGCTCTCAGGTGCCGGGCCCCGCGGACGTCGACCGCATCGTCGTCGACGTCTCGCCCTCACCTGCACCCAGCCTCACCATGACCACCGACTGACGCACCCGCGCCAGCCCTCATCGAAGGAGATGACATGCCCACTCGAACTGTCGCCATCGGCTCCACCGTCGGCCTGCACGCCCGGCCCGCCGCGATCTTCGTCAAGGCCGCCGGCGAGGCACCCGTGCCCGTGACCATTGCGAAGGCCGGGGGCAGCCCCGTCCCGGCGAACAGCATGATCGCGATCATGGCGCTGGGAGCCAAGCACGGGGACGAGGTGACCCTCGCGGCCGAGGGCGACGGAGCCGAGGGCGCGCTCGACGAGCTGGCGACGCTGCTCGCGACGGACCTCGACGCCGAGCCCGCGTCGTGACCGTCGTCCACGGCATCGGGGTCTCGGCCGGGATCGCGTTCGGGCCGGTCGTGCGCGTGGGCGCCGCGGTGCGCCCGCCCGACGACGAGGCACCTGCCGCGGACGCGGAAGAGCGCATCAGGACGGCGTTCGACGCGGTCGCCGATGACCTGGACGCGCGCGCCGCCCGCGCGGGCGATCCTGCCGCCGCGATCCTGTCCGCGACGGCAATGCTCGCCCGCGACCCGAGCCCCATCGACGGCGCGATCGCTCGCGCGGCGTCGGGTGCCGGGCCCGCGACCGCGATCGACGGAGCCACGCGCGAGTTCATGGACCAGTTCGCCGCGCTGGGCGGGTACTTCGCGGAGCGCGCCGCCGACCTCAGGGACGTGGGCGACCGTGCGATCGCGCTGGTGCTCGGCGCTCCCCTGCCCGGCGTCCCGCCCCTGACTCAGGAGTGCATCCTGGTGGCCCACGACCTGGCCCCCGCAGAGACCGCGACGCTCGACCGCGCGCAGGTGCTCGGCCCGGCGCTGGATCTCGGCCGGCAAATCGGCGTAGCTGATGCTGCCCTGCTCGTCGCTCAGCGCAGATTTGTTGGGGCGCTCGGCAGCGTGGCGTTCAAGGCTGTGCCAGAGCGTCTCAGGCGCAATCATGGGCAATCTCCGGGCCGGTTTGCAGGTAATCGGGTTGGTAGCGCATGCGCTCGAACAGACCGCGGCGCTGCAGCTGGTTGAAGCCTTCGGGGATGTAACCGGCCATCACGCGGGGTTGCGTGGGGTAGTAGCTGCCCCA
>NZ_CAJXJX010000167.1 GCF_913055775.1 uncultured Demequina sp.
GTGGCAGGAGTCCTGACGCTCAAGTACCGGGCGGAGATCTTCTCGCTGCTCGGCCGTGACTCCGACATCACCAGCCGCACCCTGATCTGGCAGGACGTCGTCGACTACGCGCAGGCGAGGCCCGAGGGATGGGGCTTCGTGGGCTACTGGCCCATCTGGTCGCATCCTTACTCGGAGATCGGTACCGAGGTCGAGTGGGTGCGACCCACGCACGCGCACAACGCATTCCTCGACGTGTGGCTGCAGCTCGGGCTGATCGGCCTGGTGCTGCTGCTGGCCATGGTCGTGCTGCTCTTCGGTTCGACGTGGCGACTCGTCGAGCGTGCCGGACCGGGCGACACCTTCATGCCGCTGGGGTGGGTGCTCTTGACGGTGTTCCTGACGCTCCAGGCGCTGACGGAGTCGCGGCTGCTGGTCGAGGGCGGCTGGTTCCTGTTCGTCGCGCTGTACTGCCTCGGACCGCCGGTCTTCAGGCTGACGATCGTCGATCCGGAGATGGTCCATACCGGCGTGCGTCGCAAGGACAGGCGCATCTCCGGCACCGTGACCGAGTTCACCGGCATCGACCACGTCCTGCTCACCATTCCCGTGGGCGGGGAGGCGGACGCGCGGAGCTTCTACGGCGGCGTGCTGGGGATGGTCGAGGTCCCGCGCCCCGACACGATCCGCCACCCCGAGGGCTGCTGGTTCGAGGCCGGCGACGTGGTGCTGCACCTGGGAGTGGACCCGGAGTTCGTTCCGGTGAGGACCGGGCATCCGGCGATCGTCGTCGAGGACCTCAAGGCGGTGGAGTCCGCGCTCACGCAGGCGGGCCACACGTGCGAGCGCTCCGACGGCTCGCTGCCGGGCATCCGCCGCTTCCACACGCGGGACGTGTTCGGCAACCTGCTCGAGTTCCAGCAGGCCTAGCCGCGGCCGGCAGACCCGGCCGCGCCAGCTCAGTCGCCCTGGGTGGTGCGCGCGGCCTTCTTCTCGCCGTCCTTGCGGGCCTTCTCCGCCTTCTTGTGCTCGGAGGCCGCCCACGCGGCAGCGCCCACGATGCCCGCGCCGTTGAGCAGCTCCGCGGGGATGATCGGTGCGCGCAGAGTGAGGTGCGGCAGGAACATGTGGTGGGACTTCGAGACGCCGCCGCCCCCGATGATGAGGTCCGGCCACAGCAGCTTCTCCATCTCGGAGTAGTAGCGCTGCAGGTTCTTGATCCAGCCGTCCCAGTCGAGTCCGAGCCGGTCGCGCGCCGACTCCGCGGCCGCGATCTCCGCATCCTGGCCGTCGATCTCGATGTGGCCCATCTCGAGGTTCGGAACCAGCTGCCCGTCGACGATCATCGCGGTGCCGATCCCCGTGCCGAGGGTCGTCATGAGGATCACGCCGTCGCGCGCGTGTGCGGCGCCGTACTTGTACTCGCCGTAGCCGGCGGCGTCCGCGTCGTTCATCACGTACACGTCGTGGCCCGCGTAGTCACGGATCAGCTCGCGCATGTTGGTGCCGATCCACGCGTCGTCCACGTTGGCGGCGGTCTTGACCACGCCGTGCTGGACCACGCCGGGAAACGCCACGCCGATCGCGGTCTTGCGGCCGGGGGAGAAGCGCGCGATGCACTTCGCGACGGTCCGCGCGACGGCGTCCGGAGTCGAGGGATCCGGGGTGGGGATCCGGTAGCGCTCCTCGAGAAACTCGCCGGTCTTGAGGTTCACGGGCGCGGCCTTGATGCCCGATCCTCCGATGTCGACTCCGACCGCGGTGTTCTTGCTCATGGCAGCGTCAGGACCTCCGGGCCATCGTCGGTGATGAGGATCGTGTGCTCGAACTGCGCGACCCACGATCCGTCGTTGGTGACGACCGTCCAGCCGTCGTCCCATTCGTGGTTGTCCTCGGAGCCCGCGCACAGCATCGGCTCCACGGTGAAGACCATGCCGGGCTCGATGACGTCCGCGTGGTGCGGCGCCGCGTCGTAGTGAGGAATCACGAGGCCCGTGTGGAACGCGGGTCCCACGCCGTGTCCGGTGTAGCTGCGGACCGACTCGAAGCCGTGGCGGGCCGCGTACTTCTCGATCACGCGGCCGATCACGTTGACCTCGCGTCCGGGCCGGGCGGCCTTGATGCCGCGCATCATCGCCTCGTGCGTGACCTCGACCAGCGCCTTCGCCTGGTCCGAGCCCTCACCCGCGATGAACGATCCGCAGTTGTCGCCGTGCGCGCCGTCCTTGAAGGCCGTGATGTCGACCTTCACGATGTCGCCCTCGCGCACCACGGTCGAGTCCGGGATCCCGTGGCAGATGACCTCGTTGACGGAGGTGCACAGGGCCTTGGGGAACGGCGGGCGGCCCGCCGCGCCCGGGTAGCCGAGCGTCGAGGGGTACGCGCCGTGGTCCAGGACAAACTCGTGGCCGATGCGGTCGAGCTCGTCCGTGGTGACGCCGGGCTTCACGTGGCGGCCGACCTCCGCGAGCGCCTGCGCGGCGATTGTCGCGGAGGACCGGATGCGCTCGACGAGCTCGTCGCTGTGGATGTCTCCGCCGCTCCACGCCGCCGCCCGCTTGCGTCCCACGTACTCGGGACGGGCGATCGAGGCGGGCACGTCTCGCCACGGTGAGACGACGCCCTTGGTGATGCTCTCGCGGACCGCACTCATGCCTGGCAGTCTATTCATGGAGGCGATGCTGATGTCACCCGACGGGGTCCCCAAGGTCGAGTACTTCTTCAATACGCGCACGCGCATGGTCGAGCAGGGGCGTCAGAGCTCGTGGGAGAACCTCATGGGTCCCTACGACTCGTACGAGGCCGCCGCTCGCGCGCTCGAGACCGCGCAGGAGCGCACCGACGCGTGGGACGAGGACGACCGGGAGTGGCGCGGGGAGCGCGGGTGACGCCACCACACAGCTCGGTCAGGGCCGATGCGGCGGAGGGCGGGCGACGATGGAACCGTTAGGAGACTTGGGCGTCGACGAGGTCGCGCAGCTCGTTCACACGGGCGCGATGCCGGAGCGCGACGACGTCACGGGCGTGATCGACGAGGCACACGCGCGCACCATCGGTCTGGACGACGGCGAGGTGGCCACGTATATCCCGGAGCTCGCCGATGCGGACCCACGTCTCTTCGGCATCAGCGTCGTCGGCACGGATGGTGACCACTACGCCGTAGGCGACGCCGACGCGGCGTTCTCGATCCAGTCGATCTCGAAGGCGTTCGTCTACGCGCTGGTGTGTGAGACGCGCGGCCACTACGCCGTCCGAGAAGCCGTGGGGGTGAACAACACCGGCCTGCCGTTCAACTCGGTCATGGCGGTCGAGCTCAACGACGGCCACCCCATGAACCCCATGGTGAATGCCGGCGCCATCGCCACCACCGCCATGGTGCCGGCTGGATCTGCGACCGAGCGGTGGGAGATCATCCGCCGCGGGCTGTCAGCATTCGCTGGGCATCCACTGGAGCTCGACGCGTCCGTCTATCACTCTGAAGCAGCTACCAACCAGCGCAACCAAGCACTCGCGCGACTTCTCGAGAGCTACGGCCGTATGGAGGAGGACCCGCTCGAGGCCGTCGACGTCTACACCAGGCAGTGCTCACTCGTCGTGGACGCTCACGATCTCGCGGTGATGGGCGCGACCCTCGCGGACGGGGGCGTCAACCCGGTGACGCGCGAGCGTGTGGTCTCCGAACAGGTGTGCCGCGATGTGCTCGCCATCATGGCATCGGCCGGCATGTACGAGCGGTCAGGCGAGTGGCTGTTCGAGATAGGCCTACCGGCGAAGTCTGGCGTGTCGGGGGGCATCGTCGCGGTGGCGCCGGGCAAGGGCGCCGTCGGCGCCTACTCACCGAGGCTGGACCGTGCTGGCAACAGCGTCCGGGGTCAGCGAGCGGTGGCCTACCTATCTCGCACCCTGGGTCTCAACATGTTTGCCGCACACGACGTCGGCAGCACAGTGAAGAGGAGTTGGACATGAGCGCGACTAGGCCATCGCAGGAAGCCGACGCTGTCGTCCGCGCGTCGTGGACGCCCATGATCGGCCTGTTCTGCGCGCAGGTACTCATGTCCTTCAACGTATCCGCGCTGCCAGTGTCGCTCGGAGGCATCGTCGAGGACTTCGACGTCGCCCCCACCGTCGCCAGCAGCACGATCGTCGTCTACGGCCTCGCCGTCGCCGGTCTGGTCATGGTGGGTGCAAAGCTCGGCCAACGCATCGGCTGGCTGGTCATCTTCCGGGTGGTCGTGGCGATGTTCGCGGGATCCGCGATCATGATGTTCCTGTCGCCCAACGTCGGGTGGGCCATCGCCGGACAGGCGGTCGCCGGTGCCTCGGCTGCGGTGATCGTGCCGGCGCTGGTCGCCCTGATCGCGGAGAACTACCGCGGCGAGCAGCAGGCCCAGGCCATCGGGTCGCTTGGCTCGGCTCGTGCGATTTCGGGCGTGAGCGCGTTCTTCATCGGCGGCGCGCTCGGCACAGCCATCGGGTGGCGGCCCATCTTCCTCATCGTGCTCGCGCTCGCGGTCACCGTGTTCATCCTGAGCTTCTGGCTGCGCGCCGACCGCGGCGACCCGAGCGTGAAGATCGACACCGTGGGTGCCGTGCT
>NZ_CAJXJX010000168.1 GCF_913055775.1 uncultured Demequina sp.
CATCGGCGGGTGGGTCGGCACGGTGGCATCGTGGCGATGGGTGTTCGCGGGCGAAGCCGTCGTGGTCGTGATCCTGCTGCTGTTCGTGGGACTCATCCCGGCCACCGCCCGCAGGAACGCCAGCCTCGACGGGCGCGGCGTGCTGCTGTCGATCACCGGCCTCGGGCTCGGGGTATTCGCGGTGCTGCGCTCGAGCCAGTGGGGGTGGGTGCTGCCCGGGCCGAACGTGCCCAGCGTGGGCGACACCGAGGTCGCCCCGCTGGGTCTATCCCCGACCCTGTGGCTGCTGATCGTGAGCGTCTTCCTGCTGCTGGCGCTCGCCCGGCACGAGCGCCGGCTCAAGGCCGCCGGCGGAGAGCCCCTGATCGACATGGACCTGCTGACCGTCACGCCGCTGCGCGCCGGGCTCATCATGTTCGCGGCCCAGCAGTTCATGGTGATGGGCACGTTCTTCATCATCCCCATGTACCTGCAGACGGTGCTGGGCTTCGACGCCTTCACGACCGGAGTCACGATCCTCCCGCTGTCGATCGCTCTGCTCGTGTGCGCCCTGCTCGGCGCCGCGCTGGTCAAACGCATCCGGCCGCGCCTCATCGTGCGGCTCGGCGTGATCGCCATGCTGCTCGGGGAGCTCGTGATGCTCGCGTTCATCGGGCCGGATCTTCAGTCTGTCGGGTTCGCGACCGGCTTGGCGCTGGTGGGGGCTGGCCTGGGCCTGCTCGCGTCGCAGCTGGGCAACGTCATCATGTCGAGCGCTCCGCGCGGGAAGGGCGGCGAGGCAGGTGGGCTCCAGGGCACGGCGCAAAACCTGGGGGCGTCGTTGGGCACGGCGCTCGTGGGCTCGGTCCTCATCGGGGTGCTGGTCCGGCAGTTCTCGGTCACCATGGGCGACCTCGACGGCATCTCGGACGAGGTGCGGGTCGCGGCTCAGGATGCGCTGGCGCAGAACGCGAATTTCGTGTCCTCGGCTCAGGTCGAGGCGGCTGCGGCCGAGGCCGGCATCCCCGCGTCCGAGGCGGCGGCCGTGGTCGAGGCCTACGAGCGCGCACAGCTCACCGCGCTGCGCGGGGCCCTCGCTGGGATCGCGCTGTTCGCGGTCGCCGCGCTGGCCTATCTGCGGACCATCCCGAGGTCGCTCGCCGCCGAGCACGAGAGCTTCGAGGCATCCGGCGACGTCGCTGGTGGCGGCGAGGGCGAGCGCGCGTCCTAGCGCTCCTCGCCGCTCCGCGCGGCACGCGTCACGAGAACGCGGCCAGCACGCCGCATCGGTCCTGGGTGTACAGCAGGATCTCGCCGAGCGCGGCGGCGCCCGTCACTGCGGACTCGAGCGCCGCGGCGTCACCGAGCACGGCGACCATGCCGGCGTCGTACTCGGCGATCGATCCGGCGCTCGCGGCCAGCTCCGCCTCGGCGGAGGCGAAGCCCTCGAGGTACGCGGCGTAGTCGTCGATGGCCGCGTCCATCACCGCCGTCGTGACGGCCGCACCCGCGTCGTTCCATGTGCCAGCGTCGAGGGCCGCCTGGGCGTCGTGCCAGTGCTCCACGGACGCGGCGATCGACTCGACCATGATCGCGCCCTGGGCGTTCATGACGGCCACGTCGCCCGAGTCGTCCTCCTTGCCCGTCTCGGCGCTCTTGAGGTCCGTGGCGTCCAGCAGCGCGCGGACGGCTTGCGCTCCCGACTCCGCGCTGGCGCAGAACAGGCCCCCGCCCGCGGTCGCATCCCCGTCACCAGTCGCGTCCCCGTCGGCGGTCGCGTCCCCGTCGGCGGTCGCGTCCTCATCAGACGTGCCGGCATCCGCAGCGGGGGAGGCGCTCTCGGCCGCCGGCTGCGAGCCCTCCTCCGCGGGCTCGCCACTGGCGCTATCGCGACACCCCGCGACGAGAAAGGCCAGGCAGAGCACGGGAATCGTGAGTCGGGGCGTCATGCCCCGGAGTGTTCCATAGACCCGCGCGCGGCCCAAGTGCCGGGCGCCGGCGGGTCGCTCGCTCGTCGGCTCAGCGGTGGACGACGACCTTGCCGATCATGGTGCCGCCCTCGACGAGCCGGTGTGCCTCGCGCAGGCCGGCGGCCGAGAAGTCGCCGATCCGCTGGCTTGTCGTCGGCACGATGTCCCCCGCGTCGACCATGTCGGCGACAGTCGCCAGGATGCGCCCCTGCTCCGCGATGTCCCAGGCGCCCCAGCGGGCCCGCGCGAACATGTACTCCCAGTGCATCGATGCGGACTTGGCGAACAGCGGCTGCAGGTCCTCGCCGGTGCCGTCGATCGACACCACGTGGCCGAAAGGCTTGAGCAGCTTCGCGTAGGCGCGGATGTTGCCCGGGGTGTACGACGAGAACACGTACTCGATGCCCGCGGGAGCCAGCGCCGTGACCGCCTCCACGAGGTCCGCGTGGTCCACGACCGCATCGGCCCCCAGCCGGCGGCACCAGGACGCCGACTCCTCTCGCGACGCCGTGGCGATCACCCGCAGGCCGGTGAGGCGCTTGGCGATCTGGGTGAGGATCGAGCCCACGCCGCCCGCGCCGCCCACGATCAGCAGGGTCCCCGCGTCCTCGCGGTTGAGCCGCAGGTGGTCGAACAGCCCCTCCCACGCCGTCAGGGCCGTGAGCGGCAGCGACGCCGCCTCGGTGGCGCTCACCGAGGCGGGCCGGCGGGCCACGATCCGATGGTCGACGGCCTGCAGGTCCGCGTTCGACCCGTCGCGCGTCGCATCGCCAGCCCACCAGACCTCGTCGCCGACCTCGAAGCCCTCGACCTCGTCGCCGAGGCCCACGATGGTGCCGGAACCGTCGTATCCCAGCACCCGGGGCTCACCCGCGGGCACGCCGCGGCCGTAGCCCCCGCGCCGCTTCTTGACGTCCACCGGGTTGACGGACACGGCGTCGACGCGGATCAGCAGGTCGGCGGGCCGGGGCGTGGGGTCGGGCAGGTCGACGTCCTGCAGGGACGCCGGGTCGTCGATGGGCAGCGGCTCGAATGCGGCGATGGCGTGCATGGGATCTCCTTCGATGTCCGGTGTGGTCGGCGGTGGGGCGGGCGCCTACCCGGGGCCCAGGCGAGCCTCGATCGCGTCGGCGGTGTGCGCGGCAACCTCCCACGCGAGGCCCGTGGCGGTGAGCGCATGGGTGACCGCGAGGCGACGGCCGGCGTCGCGTGCGACCGCGCCGTCCGCGACACCGGCGAGGCACGTCAGGACGGCGTGCTCGACCAGCCACGCCACGGTGGTCTCGGGGACGTCGAGCCGCATGCCGTGGGTCGCCGCGCCTCGGGCGACGGCATCGGCAAGCAGCAACCGCACCGGATCCAGCGCGCGCTCGACCTCGGGGCGCATGTCCGAGCGCATCCACATGGCCGTGAACGGGGCGACCGGCGCCTGGTCGTCCCACAGGCGGCCGACGAGCAGGCCGACCTGCTCGGGCGGAGTCCCGTCCTCGAGCACCGCCGCATCGGCGATCCTGCGAGCTCCGCGCAGCACGACCGCCTGGATCAGCGAGTCCCGGGTCGGGTAGCGCGACCGCACGGTGCGTGCGTCGGTGCGCGCCGCCGTCGCCACGCGCTCGAGACTGGCGTGAGGGTCCGCGCCCAGGACGTCCACGGCGGCGTTGAGGATCGCCGCGTCGCTGGGGACCACGGTCACGGAGCGGCGGCGCAGCCTCACGGGACGATGCCGTCGATCGCGCGCGTGTACCGGTCGGTGATCGAGTCCCACAGGGCCTCGGCGTCCGCGTCGATGCTGCGGCGCGCCTCGTCGGCCTCGAACCACGCCACGGACTCGTGGATGGTGTCGCGGAACCAGTGACGTGTGTCGAAGTCGGGGACCGCGCTGCGCAGCTTCGATGTGTCGAACACGCCCGCGTTCATCTTGTCGCCCTTGATCGGCCCCTCGAAGGCGTCGCGGTCGAAGCGGATCAGGACCTCGGTGGGCACGTATACGGTCTGCGCCTCGAGCGCGTCGCGCGACACTCCCGCGGCGTCGGCGACATAGCCGTGGATCTGGTTCCACGACAGGACGTCGTCGCCCGTGATGTGGAAATCCTCGCCGATCGCAGCCGGGTTGCCGAGGAGTCCGACGAGCCCGACCGCAAAGTCGCGGTGATCGGTGACGGTCGCCGTGCACGAGCACCTTGCCGCCGCGCCTGAGCCGCTCGACGATGGTCCACGGGTGCGACCACGACGTGATCCCGAAGATGATGTCCGAGTAGCCGTAGGTGTGCGACGGCCGCACGATGGTGAACGGGAAGCCGGTCGCGGCGCCGGCGTCGCGCAGCACCTGCTCGCAGGCGGCCTTGTCCCGGCTGTACTGCCAGTACGGGTTCGACAGCGGCGTCGTGTCCTCGCGGACCACGTAGTGCGAGGGCGGGGTCTCGTACGCGCTCGCCGAGGAGATGAACACGTACTGCCGGGTGAGGCCGTCAAACGTCTCGATGTCTGCGGCCACGTGGTCGGGGGTGAAGCAGATCCACTGGACCACGGCGTCGTACTCGCCGTGCGCGGCGACATCGGCCGCCACGGCCTCGCGGAGGGCCTGAGCATCGTGCGCATCGGCGTGGATCACGCGCGCGCCCTCC
>NZ_CAJXJX010000169.1 GCF_913055775.1 uncultured Demequina sp.
GGAGCGGACTCCGTGAGGGCGATGGTGGGCTTGGGGTCGGGCCCGGAGGATGCGCGCACCCCGAGAGTGCGGCCTGTCGCGGGGTCGCCCGACGGGCGCTCGACGAGGTCGACCACGAGGGTGAGCGGCGCGGGTGGGACGTCCACCGCCGCGACCTCCGCCGCGAGCGCCACCCGCACGGTCATCGGCGGATCTCCGGGCGCGGGCGCGGGCAGTGTGAGCAGGTCCTTGAGTCGGCCGTCGGTGACGGTGAGCAGAACCTCGACGGGGGCGTCGGGAGTGGGCGAGTGGTCGCGGACCGTGACGATGGCTTCGCCGTCGCGAACTCGGCAGGTCCAGCCCTCGGGCCTCGCCGGCAGCGCGGCGTCGACCGCGGTGATCGTGGCGCCGGTGACAGCGTGGCGCAGGCGGACGCGGTGCGCCAGGCGCACCGTCGTCTGGCCGTAGGTCACGGTCATGACGTGCCCACGTAGTCGATCTGGTGGGCCAGCACCTCGCCCGCGCCGTCCCGCTCGAGGATCTCGACGGGGGCGACGTCGGCGTCGTAGTACAGCGACAGCCGCGCATTCCGCCCGAGCGCGCCCCAGATCTGGTGACGCTCGTCGGCCGTGGTCGTGGTCAGGCGCAGCGTCACGGAGTCCACCTTGGCGGCGAGGTCGGGGCCGAGCTCGGCCGAGCGCAGGATCGGCGTGGTGTGCAGCACCTCGATGACGCGCGCGAGCCGCTGCTGGGCCTCGTCGTGGTCGCCCGTGTAGCTCATGAGGTACTTGAGCCGCAGCGATAGCGGCGCCCGCACGTAGCCGGCGCTGCCGCGCACGAGCGGGCGGTTCACGAGGTGCGGGTGCTCCTCCACGGCGTACAGGGCGACCGCGAGGCGGTTCTTGGGCGGGTCCACGTCGGCCTTGGACAGGGAGCTCAGCACCACCCAGTCGGCGAGGTCGGGCGTCTCCTGCGTGATGAGCCCCACGAGGGCGTCGGACACCGCGCGAATCATTGCTCGCGCTCCCACACGCGCGGCTCGATGCCGGCCTCGTCGAGCCGGGTCTCGACCAGCTGCTCGATCTCGGCGAGCGAACCCACGTAGGTCTCGGTGTCGTCACCCATGTCACGCACCCGCGCTCTCACGATCGCGGGCAGGTGCGGAATCTCGCGGGGCTCGGCCCACACATCCAGGAGAAACCTGTGCTTCCACGCTCTCACCGCCACTGAAGCGACCCTTCTGCTCGCTCCCACGGTGGTCGGTGGGCGTCACGGTCCTCTCACGGGGCCGTCACCGGGATGTCACGACATGCGGCCGAGCCTCTCCAAAGCGCGATCCACGATGCTGCTCAGGCGCGAGATCTCCCGCCTGGCCTGCTCCAGGTCCTTCACCAGAGCGTCCGCGCTCGATGGCGCGTGCCGGTCCCCGCGCGTCAGGCGGGCATAGAGCGCGACGGTCTCCGGCATTGGCTCCGCGCCCAGCTCGTCCAGCAGCACCCGACGGCAACGCTCGAACTGGGCGTCGACGAGGTCGGGGCGTTCGGCCGTCGCGAAGGCTGCCATGAGATGGCGGTGGACATCCTCGCGCAGCGGTTCGAGGCCCAGCGCGAGGTCGCCGAACTTTGCCGCGGCTCCCGCCTCCGCCCGGGCCCCGTAGTACTGCACCAGGTAGTCGAGGGCAGTGAGATAGAGGTCCTCGATGCGCTGGCGCTCAGTGAGAACCCACGCGTCGTGGCACGGTTCCACCAGCTGGCCGCGGTGCAGCGTGACGGCCCGCGCAAGGCGCTCGGCATCCGCCTTGCTCAACTCCGACGCGGGCTGAGCGACCACGGGACCCACCAGCGCCTCGAACTCGTCGGTGTCGACCGACAGTGCCGCGTCTCGGCTCAGTCCCACGCTTTGGTTCCCGTGCGCCTCGACGATGTCCACCCCCGCGAGAGCGCGCACCTCGGTCCTGAGGCGCCACAGTGCCGTCGACAGCCGACGCCGCGCAGTGGACTCGGGGCAGTCGTCGAACAACTGAGACGCGGCGATGGCGCGCGACCGGCCCTCACGAGGTGCCAGGGCGAGATACGCGCACAGCAGGGAGGCGCCGGGCGAGAGTGCAAGCGGACGCGCGCCGACCGCGACCCTCGGCGTTCCCAGCAACTGGATAGTCAGGCGCTCGGGCCCCACCCTTCCCCCCAAGTCGTGCTCCGTTGCCACCGGACTTCGAATCTATGACAATTCGGACATGCGTGCAGGATGGGGCGCCGCATCTCGGCGCGAACGCAGGGACAGCAGGAGCCCCGACTGCGCCGGCGGATCGGCCGTGCGTCCGGCACGGACCCGCCGAAAGGGGAGGGACGATGCGCGGGCCGGCCACCGCATCGGCCCTCCTGCCGCGCGGGTAGGCTTGAGCGCAGACGCGCGGCCACCGGCCGCGCCCGCTCTCACGTGACACAAGGGATGACATGACCGACGCCGCCGCGCCCGCCGATCAGCACCTCGACACGGTGGACAACGCCGCCGCGACTCCCGACCAGGAGATGCCGTTCGCGGAGCTGGGCCTCAAGCCCGACGAGTACCAGCGCATCGTCGACTTGCTCGAGCGCCGCCCCACCGCCGCGGAGCTCGCGATGTACTCCGTCATGTGGTCCGAGCACTGCTCGTACAAGTCGTCGAAGATCCACCTCAAGCAGTTCGGCGAGAAGACTACTCCGGAGATGAAGACGCGGCTCATGGTGGGCATGGGCGAGAACGCCGGCGTCGTGGACATCGGCGACGGCTGGGCCGTGACCTTCAAGGTCGAGTCGCACAACCACCCGTCCTACGTGGAGCCCATGCAGGGCGCGGCCACGGGCGTGGGCGGCATCGTGCGTGACATCCTCGCGATGGGCGCGCGCCCGGTGGCCGGCATGGACGAGCTGCGCTTCGGCGCGATCGACCACCCCGACACCGCCCGTGTGGTGCACGGCGTCGTGGACGGCGTGGGCTCCTACGGGAACTCGTTGGGGCTTCCCAATATTGGCGGCGGCAGCCTGTTCGACTCCAGCTTCCAGGGCAATCCGCTCGTCAACGCGCTGTGCGTGGGCGTCATGAAGCACGAGGACATCCACCTCGCGTCCGCCGAGGGCGTGGGCAACAAGGTGGTGCTGTTCGGCGCGCGCACCGGCGGCGACGGGATCGGCGGCGCGTCCATCCTGGCGTCCGAGACCTTCGAGGACGGCGTGCCCGCCAAGCGCCCGAGCGTCCAGGTGGGCGACCCCTTCATGGAGAAGGTGCTCATCGAGTGCTGCCTCGAGCTGTTCCGCGCGGACGTGGTGCAGGGCATCCAGGACCTGGGCGCCGCGGGCATCTCGTGCGCGACCTCGGAGCTGGCGTCCAACGGCTCGGGCGGCATGCACGTGTGGCTCGACGACGTCCTGCTGCGCGACCCGACGTTGAACGCCGGCGAGATCCTCATGTCGGAGTCGCAGGAGCGCATGATGGCCGTGGTCACGCCGGACAAGCTCGACCAGTTCATGGAGATCGCCGCCAAGTGGGACGTCGAGTCCTCCGTGGTGGGCGAGGTCAACGACTCCGGCCGCCTCACGATCGACCACCACGGTGTGCGCATCGTGGACGTGGACCCGCGCACGGTCGCCCACGAAGGCCCCACGTATGACCGCCCGTACGCGCGCCCCGCGTGGATGGACGGACTGCAGGCCGATGCGTTCTCGGCTGAGCTTCCCGGCGACGGTTCCGCACTGCGCGGCTCGGTCCTCGCACTGATGTCCTCGCCCAACCTCGCGGACCGCTCGTGGATCACGAGTCAGTACGATCGCTATGTTCAGGGCAACACGGCGCTGGCGCGCCCCGACACCGTGGGCGTGATCCGCGTCGACGAGGCCACCGGCCGCGGCGTCGCGATCGCCACGCGCTCGAACGACCGCTACACCAAGCTCGACCCGTACGAGGGCGCGCGCCAGTCCGTGGTCGCCGCCTACCGTGCGGTCGCGATCGCCGGAGCGGTCCCCACCGCGATCACCGATGGCCTCAACTTCGGCTCACCCGAGGACCCGGATGCCATGTGGCAGTTCGTCGAGGCGATCCGCGGACTCGCGGACGTCTGCCAGGAGCTGGGCGTACCGGTCACCGGCGGCAACGTCTCGCTCTACAACGGCACCGGCGAGCCCGGCCGCACCGACAGCTCGATCAACCCCACCGCAATCGTGGGCATGCTGGGCATCCTCGACACCGTCGAGCGCGCGACGCCCAGCGGCTGGCGCAAGGGCGGCCAGCTGCTCTACCTGCTGGGCACCACCGGAGCGGACCTCGACGGCTCGCGCTACGCGGAGCTGTCGGGCCACCTGGGCGGTCGCCCGCCGGCGACCGACATCGAGGCGGAGAAGGTGCTCGCGGAGGTCATGGTCTCCGCGAGCCGCGACGGGC
>NZ_CAJXJX010000170.1 GCF_913055775.1 uncultured Demequina sp.
TGTTCGCCGGGTACACCGGCTGGCTCGGCAAGATCGTCACGATCGCACTCGGCTGCCTCTGGCCCATCCTGCTCAATACCGTCGAGGGAGTCCGCGGGCTCGAGCCCACCCTCACCGACACGGCGAAGAGCTACCGGCTCAGCCCGTGGCGCCGGCTGGTCTTCGTGATCCTCCCGGGCGCCAGCCCGCGCATCTTCACCGGCGCGCGTCAGTCCCTGTCCATCGGCGTGATCCTCATGGTGATCTCGGAGCTGTTCGGGGCCAACCGCGGCCTCGGCGCCGCGATCGTGCAGTTCCAGAGGACCTTCGCCATCCCCCAGATGTGGACCGGCGTGATCGTGCTCGGCCTCATCGGAGTCCTGCTCGCCACGCTGTTCAAGCTGGTCGAGAACCGCATGCTCGCCTGGTACGTCGGGCAGCGTCAGATCGAACGAGGAGCGTGACCATGACCATCACCACCCTGCTTTCGGGCCGCACAGCGAAGGCCCCCGAAGCGCCCGCCACGGACATCGCCCTCGACCTGCGCAACGTCCAGAAGACCTACGACACCCCCGGCCGTCCCGAGGTCGAGGCGATCCGCAACCTCGACTTCCGCATCAACCGCGGCGAGCTCGTCTGCGTGGTGGGTCCGTCGGGCGCCGGCAAGACCACCCTGCTGCGCTCGATCGCTGGCCTGCTCGACCTCACCGCGGGCGAGGTGGTGCTCGACGGCACCGCCGTGACCGGGCCGCCGGAGGGCATGGCCGTGGTGTTCCAGGAGTATGGGCGCTCGCTGTTCCCGTGGATGACCGTCCGCCAGAACATCGAGCTCCCGCTCAAGGAGAAGGGTGTCCCCAAGTCCGAACGCAAGGCGAAGGTGGAGCGTGCACTCGCTGAGGTGAGCCTGACCGAGGCCGCCGACCAGCACCCGTGGCAGCTCTCCGGCGGCATGCAGCAGCGCGTCGCGATCGCGCGTGCCGTCGCCTACGAGCCGACGGTCCTGCTCATGGACGAGCCCTTCGCGGCTGTCGATGCGCAGACGCGCGCCGAGCTCGAGGACCTGGTCCGCTCGCTGTGGCAGCACCTGGGCGTCACCGTGCTCTTCGTCACGCACGACATCGACGAGGCGGTGTACCTGGGCGAGCGCGTCATCGTGCTGTCGAATCGCCCGACCGTCCTCATGGAGGACGTCGACGTGGACCTGCCAGCAGAGCGCGATCAGCTCACGACTCGATCCGACCCACGATTCGGCGAGCTGCGCGGCCACGTCTACTCACTCATCCAGAAGGCCAAGGCCGGGCACCGTCCCGACGAGAGCCAGGAGGCCTGACGTGGAGACTGTCATTCTGACTGACCCGCCCAAGCCCCCGAGGGAGACCGTCGAAGGGTTCGCCGGGATCGGCGCGGCGACCGTGGGCGAGGCGCTCGGCCGCACCGGCGACCTCGGCTCGGACCTTCGCCCCATCCAGACCGGCGCGCGAATCGTCGGCACGGCAGTCACCGTGCTGTCCTGGCCCGGCGACAACCTCATGATCCACGCCGCGATCGAGCAGTGCGGACCGGGCGACATCCTCGTGGTGGTCACCCGCTCGCCGTCGCAGCACGGCATGTTCGGCGAGCTGTTCGCGACAGGGCTCCAGCACCGCGGCGTCGCCGGCGCGATCATCGACGCCGGCGTGCGGGACACCCAGGAACTCCGCGACATGGGCTTCCCGGTGTGGGCTCGCCATATCAACGTCATGGGCACCGTGAAGAACACCCCCGGCGCCGTCAACGTGCCCGTGGTCATCAATGGCCAGTTCATCGACGCGGGCGACATCCTGGTGTGCGACGACGACGGGATCGTCGTCGTGCCGCGCGGGCAGGCGGACGATGCGCTCGCCAAGTCCCAGGCGCGCCTCGCCAAGGAGGAGGCGACCCGGGCATCGTTCCTCGACGGCGAGCTGGGGCTCGACCGATATGGAATGCGGCCGGTGCTCGCCGACCTGGGCGTGACGTACCGTCGCCACCCGGAGGCGCCCTGACATGTCCGGCATCTCCTGCGCGCTGATGCGGGGCGGCACCTCGAAAGGGGCGCTGTTCCTCGCAGGCGACCTGCCAGCCGACGTCAAGGCGCGCGACGACCTCCTGCTGCGGATCATGGGCAGCCCCGACGTGCGGCAGATCGACGGGCTGGGAGGGGCTCACCCTCTCACCTCGAAGGTGGGCGTGGTGAGCGTGTCCGAGGATGACGCGGCTGACATCGACTACCTGTTCCTCCAGGTCGCGGTCGACAAGCCCGTGGTATCGACCTCGCAGACGTGCGGCAACATTCTGGCGGCAGTGGCGCCGTTCGCGATCGAGCGGGGCCTGGTCCCGGCGCACGACTGGAGCACCGTGGTCCGCGTGCGCATGGTCAACACCGGGACCGTTGCCGCGCTCACCGTCCGCACGCCGGGCGGCGAGGTGACGTACGACGGCGACGCGGAGATCTCGGGTGTGCCGGGCACAGCCGCTCCGGTCGAGGTCGCCGTCGAGCAGCCGTGCGGAGCGCTGCTCCCCACGGGAAATCCCGTCGACCGTCTCGCCGGCGTCGACGCCACGCTCATCAACAACGGCATGGCGTCCGTGCTGGTGCGCGCCGCGGACCTGGGGATCAACGGTGATGAGGGTCCGGCAGAGCTCGAGGCAGACGCCGACCTGGTCGCACGAGTGGCGGAGATCCGGGCCGCAGCATTCCCGCTCATGGGCATCGCCGGTACCCCGGAGACCACGACCACGCCCAAGATCGTCCTGCTGTCGGAGCCCGGTGCGGGCGGCGCCATCAGCACGCGCAGCTTCATCCCGTTCCGTGTCCATGAGGCGATCGGGGTGCTGGGCGCGGCGTCGGTCGCCGCGGGTGTCAGCCTTCAGGGGAGCGTGGCGGATGGCCTCGCTCCGGCACCGCGCGCCGACGGTCGCATCCGGGTCGAGCACCCGACGGGCTTCCTCGACCTCATGGTCGACCCCACCGGAGAGACCCGGCTCCTGCGTACCGCCCGCATGATCATGGACGGCCGGGTCCACCCCCGATCACCCCAGAAGGAGTCCTCATGATGCCCCGCGTCGCGCTGATCGGCCTAGGCGAGGTGGGCCGCGTCTTCGTGGAGGACCTTCGCGCGCTCGGGATCACCGACCTCGTTGCGTGGGATGTGGCGTTCGAGGACGCTCAGTCACGCGCCGCCCGCGCCGCTCGCGAGCTCGATGTCGCTACCGCGACCTCGCCCGCGGAGGCCGTCCGCAGCGCCACGCTCGTGGTGAGCGCGGTGACGGCGATGAACTGCGTGCCCGCCGCATCGTCAGTAGCTCCGGGCCTCGAGACGGACGCCTGGTTCTTCGACCTCAACTCGAGCTCCCCGGCGCACAAGCAGGAGGCGGCCGCCGTGATCCACGCGGCGGGCGGCCGCTACGTCGAGGCGGCGCTCATGTCGCCCATCGAACCACGCCGCCTCGCCTCGCCCTTCATCCTCGGCGGGCCTCACGCCGTCAAGTTCGGCGGCGCGGCCGGCACGTTCGGACTCGACCAGGCACTCGTCGGGTCGGAGGAGATCGGAGTGGCCGCCGCCACCAAGCTGTGCCGCTCCGTGGTCGTGAAGGGTCTCGAAGCACTGCTGTCGGAGTCGTTGCTCTCTGCGCGCCACTACGGGGTCGATCGCGAGGTGATCGCCTCGCTGTCGAACATCCTGCCCGAGGCGGACTGGGACGCGATCGCCGGCTACTTCATGTCCCGCTCGCTCCAGCACGGCGTGCGCCGTGCGGAAGAGATGGAAGAGGCGGCCGCCACAGTGGCCGATGCGGGCGTGGACGCGTGGATGGCGTCCGCCACCGTGGAGCGTCAGCGGTGGGCGGCGCAGTACGGCGAGGTGCTGCCACAGGAGAGCACCTCGACGCTGGTGGACGCGGTGCGCAGCGCCGCGGGCCTGGACCGGAAGGATGGACCATGATCATCGACTGCCACGGGCACTACACGACCGCACCAGCCGCGCACACGCAGTGGCGAGAAGCTCAGCTCGCGGCGTGGGCTGCAGGCACGGCCGCACCCGAGTACCCGCACATCACCGACGACGAGATCCGCGAGACCATCGAGTCAAACCAGCTGCGGCTCATCCGCGAGCGCGGCGCCGACGTCACCATCTTCTCGCCGCGTGCCTCCGCGATGGGTCACCACCTGGGTGACCTCGACACTTCGATCGCGTGGACCGCCGCCTGCAACGACCTCATCGGACGAGTGGTGGACCTGTTCCCGGAAACCTTCGTGGGCGTCGCCCAGTTGCCGCAGGCCGCGGGAGCGCCTCTCGATGCGGCGGTGCGCGAGCTCGAAGCGCGGGT
>NZ_CAJXJX010000171.1 GCF_913055775.1 uncultured Demequina sp.
CGACAAGGAAGTGGTCGACGCGATCCTGGACAACGAGACGATCCAGGGCGTGGGCTTCGTGGGCTCCACCCCGATCGCGCAGTACATCTATGGCCGCGCGGCCACCAACGGCAAGCGCGCCCAGTGCTTCGGCGGCGCCAAGAACCACATGATCGTCATGCCCGACGCGGACCTCGACAAGGCCGCCGACGCGCTGGTCGGTGCGGGCTTCGGCGCGGCCGGCGAACGCTGCATGGCGATCTCGGTCGCGGTGCCGGTGGGCAAGGAAACCGCCGACCGTCTGATCGAAAAGCTCACGCCGAAGGTCGAGGCGCTGAAGGTCGGTCCCTACACTTCGGAAGAGGACGTGGACTATGGCCCCGTCATAACCGCGCAGGCCAAGGAGCGGATCGAGGGGCTGATCTCCTCGGGCGAGAAACAGGGCGCGACGCTCGTCACGGACGGCCGCGGCTTCTCGCTCCAGGGCTACGAGGACGGCTTCTACGTGGGCCCGACGCTCTTCGACAACGTGACCGAAGACATGGACATCTACCAGGAAGAGATCTTCGGCCCGGTGCTCTCGACCGTGCGCAAGGACAGCTACGAGGACGCGCTCGAGCTCGTCATGAAGAACCAGTACGGCAACGGCACGGCGATCTTCACCTCCGACGGCGACACGGCGCGCGACTTCGCCAGCCGCGTGAACGTGGGCATGGTGGGCATCAACTTCCCGATCCCGGTGCCGCTGTCCTACTTCACGTTCGGCGGCTGGAAGAAGTCGGCCTTCGGCGACCTCAACCAGTACGGCCCCGATGCGTTCCGCTTCTACACCCGGACCAAGACCGTGACCGAGCGCTGGTTCTCGGGCATCAAGGAAGGCGGAGAATTCGCTTTCAAAGCGATGGACTGACGATGTAGTCTGACCCTGCGCCCCGGCCTTCCGGGGCGCAGGATATTTTTTTCGGGCATTCTTTCCGGAACGTCGTTGGGTACGAGTTCGCAACCGATATTCGAAAGCGCGCGAACATGTCGATCAGCATCTTCACCTCTCCCCAGAGCCACGCGCAGTTCGTGCGCTGCTCCGACGTCCTCACCCTCGAAGAGATGGTCACCCAGGTCTCGCGGTTCCTGGACGACCCTGTCGACAATGCCGGCGGCGACACTGTGCGGATCGATTTGACGACGCGAACCCGTTCACAACAGCGAAGACGCCACAACCGCGATGACGTCACACCAGCGATGACGATGCACATACCGGAGCTCAATGCGCGCAGCCGCGAGGATTTTGCGGCGGCCGTGCGGGCGCTCGACCGGATCCTGATCTCTGGTCATTACGCGATACCGCTCTATCATATTGCAAAGGACTGGGTGGCGATGTGGGCGCGGGTCAAATATCCCGACGACACGCCGCTCTATGGATACCAGCTACCCGTATGGTGGATTGAAGAATGACCGAGACGGTTCACATAGACATCGTATCCGACGTGATGTGCCCCTGGTGCTTCATCGGCAAGAAACGCTTCGAAAAGGCGCTTGGCGCGATCGGCGAGGATGTCGCCGTCGAGGTGAACTGGCGTCCCTTCCAGCTTGACCCGACTTTGCCGCAGGAGGGCAAGGATCGCGACCAGTATCTCGCGGAGAAGTTCGGCAGCATCGAACGGGCGCGCGAACTCTACCGCAATGTCGAGAATGCCGGCGCAGGCGAGGGGATTCCTTTCCGCTTCGAGGCCATCGCCGTATCGCCGAACACGCTCGATGCGCATCGGCTGATCCGCTGGGCGCAGACCGCGGGCGAGGGCGTGCAGACCCGCGTCGTCGAGGCGCTGTTCGAGCTCTATTTCCTGAAAGGCGGGAATATCGGCGACCAAGCCGTGCTGCTCGACGTGGCGCGGGAAGCCGGCATGGATACGGCAATCGTCGAAAGCCTGCTGGCGAGCGACGCAGACCCGGAGGCGATCACGCAGGAAATCGCGCTCGCACAGCAAATGGGCGTGACCGGCGTACCGTGTTTCATCCTGGAAAACAAATATGCGGTGATGGGGGCTCAGGACCCCGAGACGATCGCGGATGCGATCAGGCAGGTGGCGGCGCGAAAAGCCGCCGCGAGCGAGGCCGCGAGCGCCGGTGACACCGGCAGGCGCGGGATGAGCGTGGCCTGCACCGCGTGATAGATGTCCGCCTTGCCCTCCCAGACGGTGCGCGAGACCTCGTTGGCCGTGCCGAGCTCGTGCCACCACGAACCGCCGTCGAGGTCGAGGTGATGCTCGCCCGCGTAGTCCCACCAGCGCTGGTAGTCCTCCGCGTACTCGGCGGCACGGGTCGCCTGCCACAGCACGGCGGCGGCGGCGATCGCCTCGGCGCTCACCCAGTGCATCCGCTCGCGCACCACGGGCCGGCCCTCCCAGTCGACCGTGTACACGAAGCCGACCGCTCCGTCGACGTTCCAGCCCTCGCGGACCGCCGCCGCGTAGAGCTCGCGGGCGTCGGGCAGCATCCACTCCGGGCACGCCAGGCCGGACTGCTCGAGGGAGTGCGCCAGCTGCAGCGTGAGCCGCGACCACTCGAACAGGTGCCCGATGGTCGCGCCGAACGGACGGAAGGGGTGGGCCGGCTCGTCCTCGTTGTAGGCCATGAGGGGGTGCCAGTCGGCGTCGAAGTGCTCGGGGAGGCGCCAGTCGTTGCCGGCCGCGAAGCCGTGCACCGCCTTCTCGGCGATGCGCAGCGCCCGGTGGAGCAGGTCCTTGTCTCCCAGCACGTCCGCGGCGGCCATGTAGGCCTCGACCGTGTGCATGTTGGCGTTGATGCCGCGGTAGTCCTCGATCTCGGACCAGTCGCGCGCGAACGCCTCGCGGCTCATCCCGACTTCCTCATCCCAGAACCGCTCGGTGTGCACAGCGAGCGCATCGGCGAGCAGGTCCGCCGCACCCGGCCGGCCCGCCGCGAGCGCGGAGGACGCCGCGAGGATCACGAACGCGTGCCCGTAGGCCTCCTTGACGTCCTTGGTGGGGCCGTCAGCGCCCACCGCCGCGAACCAGCCGCCATGCTCGGCGTCGCGCAGGCGCCCGGCCAGGGCGTCGAGACCGTGGTCCACGAGCGCCGCGGCACCCGGCCGGCCCATGAGGGCGGCGAGCGCGAAGCAGTGGGTCATGCGACACGTGATCCACAGCTCGACGTCGTGGTCGGGGTCGAGCGCGCCGGCCTCGTCCAGCCAGCCGAAGCCGCCGCGAGCGTCACGGCTCGCGGCGCCGAAGGCCAGCAGGCGGTCCGTCTCCGACTCGAGCCAGCGGTGATGGGCGGGGGTGGTGAGCCAGGTCATGGCTCGAGCCTAGGGCGCGAGCCGGTGTGCGCGCGACGGATTCGCCGCTACAGGACCGCAAGGCGGTCGGGGTCGATGAGTCGCTCGAGCAGCGGCAAGAGCCCCTCGTCCTCGACCGTTCCCAGGACCTCGTCCGCGGTCTCCCGCACGTGCAGCGGGGCGTTGCCCATCGCGGCGGACTCGCCCGCCCACTCGAGCATCGCGAGGTCGTTGTTGCCGTCGCCCACCGCGACGGTGTGCGCGGGATACACCCCCAGCTTGCGCCGCAGCGCCTCGAGGGCCGATGCCTTGGTCACGTTGGGCGGGGTGAGGTCCAGCCACGCGGAGTAGCCGACGGCGTAGGTGACGTCGTTGAGGCCGATGCGGTGGACCAGGTCGTCGAAGTGGTCGACGTCGACGCCGGGGGCGCGGATCACGACGCGCGTGGCCTCGCCCTGAGCGAGCTCGTCGAAGCTGTCGACCACGCGCTGGCGGCCCACCAGCTCGCCCATCGGGAACTCCCGGCTCACGCGGAACCCCACGCCCAGGTCCTCGACCGCGAAGAACGCATCCGGCATCTCCTGGCGGATGAGCTCGAGCGCCGCAGTGGGGTCGAAGGTCGCGGTCTCGATGATGTCGTAGCCGCCGGGGCTCGCGGGATTGAGCCGCAGCGTGACCGCGCCGTTGGACGTGACCGCGTAGCCGCGCCGAATCCCCAGCTGCTCGGCCACCGGCATGGTGGCCACGATGTTGCGGCCAGTCGCGAGGATCACGTGGTTGCGGCACATGCGCACCTGCTCGATCGCCTGCACCACGCGGTCCGAGATCTCGCCGCCCCAGTGCATGAGCGTGCCGTCGATGTCGAGCCCCAGGAGGCGCCACGCGTCGTTGTCGAGGGGAGGTCGCATCTCGTCAGCGGCTGGCGTCATGGTCCGAGCCTACGATGCGGCGGTGACGCCGCCGTGAACTCGCCCCGCGCATCGGCCCGCCTGGCGGTGCGTTCCCGCTCACCTAGCCGCC
>NZ_CAJXJX010000172.1 GCF_913055775.1 uncultured Demequina sp.
CGCGGGGGATCACCCCGACGAGCCGGTCGCGCTCGTCGGTCACGGCAAGCGCCAGCGCCGCCTCGAGCGACGGGATGAAGAGGTCTGCCAGCGCGGTGTCCTTCGACACGGCGCCGTGGTCGGTCTGGATCGCGGGTGCGAGGTCCTTGGCGCCCTGGCGCACTAGGTCGAGCACGTCGCGATCGCGCACCCAGCCCACGATCGTGCGGTCACGCTTGGTGATGTACAGGGCGGACAGCTCGTTGTCGCGCATCGCCGTCAGCGCAGCGTGCGGGCCGGCGTTCTCGTGGATCACCGCGCGCGGCGCCCGCATGACGGACTCCGCCGTGAGCACCTTGGAGCGGTCGACGTCCTGGACGAACTGCTCGACGTAGTCGTTGGCCGGGTTCGTGAGGATGTCCTCCGGCGTGCCGATCTGGACGATGCGCCCGTCGCGCATCACGGCAATACGGTCGCCGATGTACATGGCCTCGTTGAGGTCGTGCGTGATGAAGATGATGGTCTTGCCCAGCTCGGACTGCAGCTCCAGGAGCTGGTCCTGCATCTCGCGGCGGATGAGAGGGTCGAGCGCGGAGAAGGCCTCGTCCATGAGGAGCACCTCGGAATCCGCGGCGAGGGCGCGGGCCAGGCCCACGCGCTGCTGCATGCCGCCGGACAGCTCGGACGGGTACTTCTCCTCCCAGCCCTTCAGCCCCACGACCTGGGTGACCTTGAGGGCGCGCTGGATGCGCTCGTCCTTGTCGATGCCCTGAATCTCGAGGCCGTACGCGACGTTGTCGATGACCGTGCGGTGGGGCAGGAGAGCGAAGTGCTGGAAGACCATCGACACCTGGTGGCGCCGGATCTCGCGCAGCTGTGCGGGCGTGGCCTCGGTGATGGAGTCGTCGCCCACCGTCACGGTCCCGGCGGTCGCGGGCTGCAGGCCGTTGAGCGCGCGGATCAGGGTCGACTTGCCGGAGCCGGACAGGCCCATGACCACGAAGATCTCGCCGCGCGCCACCTCGAAGGAGGCGTCGATAACCGCGGCGGTCGCGCCGTCCAGGTCGTCGCGGCCGGCGCCGTCCCGCAGCTTCTTGACCGCGTTGTCCGGGTTCTTGCCGAACACCTTGTACAGGCCTTCCGCCCGCATGGCGATGCTGTCGTTCACTCGTGTCCTCAGCTCCCCGCGCGTCACACGGGGGTTGTCTCACGGCCTCGTTCAGACGAGGAGGCACGCGGCCATCGAGCGACAGTCACGTGCCCACGTGGCAACGACTCGGAGCCGCCACCAGCGCTCGCCTGCAGGGCGCACACCCGGAGGGTGCTGCCAAGGCCTGGGCTGGTCATTGGCGCTTCGGTCGTGACTGACGCGGACCCCGAAACGGCCCTGTGACGCTATCAACCAGGGTGGTCGGTGACAAACGGCTCGGGGCCTTTCGCGGCTAATTCGCCGCAGAAGCCTCAAAAGAAATGCCTGGTAGGAGGGCTATCTAGCGTCGTCGTGTCACGATTCGGTAAAGAGACGGTCGGGGCCGGCCTCAGCGCGCAATCCTCGTCAGTGGTGCGCGGACCACACGGTCGGCGTCGCTAGCGCGACAGGCGGAACATGCCTTCCTGCGCAGCCGACGCGACCAGGCGGCCGTCCTCGGAGAAGATCCACGCGCCGCCCAGGCCGCGGCCGCCCTGGGCGGTGGGGGCGTCCTGCACGTACAGGAGCCACTCGTCGGCGCGCGCCGGACGGTGCCACCACATTGCGTGGTCGAGGCTCGCATAGGAGAAGCCGGGGGATCGCCACGCCAGCCCGTGCTGGCGCAGCAGCGGCTCGAGCATCATCGAGTCGCATCCGAATGCGAGCAGAGCGCGGTGCAGCAGATCCGAACCCTCGATGGGCGTGCGGGTCCGCATCCACGCGGTCTGGTACTGCTTGGGGCGAGGGTCCGGCTGCGTGAACACGGCCCCCTCCACGTGGCGAACGTCGAACGGGGTGCGCTCGAGCCAGTAGTCGGCGGTCGGGTGGCCCTTCAGGGGCGCCATGTGGTCGATCGCCGAGACCACGTCCTCGGGACCCGGCACCTCCGGCATGGTCACGGAGTGCTCGGGGCCGTCCTGGTCGAGCTGGAAGGACGTCACCATGGACAGGATCGGCTTCTCGTCCTGGATCGCGTGGGTGCGACGGGCGGAGAACGACCGGCCGTCGCGCAGCTCCTCCACCTCGAAGCGGATGGGGCGGCCCGCATCGCCGGGGCGCAGGAAGTAGCCGTGGAGCGAGTGCACGTGGCGGTCCTCGGGGATGGTCGCGCCTGCGGCCAGCAGCGCCTGCGCAAGCACCTGTCCGCCGTACGCGCGCCCGTTGGGCATGGGGAGCGAGTCGCCCTCGAACGTGTCGTCGCCGAGCCGGCGCAGGGTCAGCACCGCGAGGCCCGACGCCACCGACTGCTCGGCCCAGATGTCCTCGACGTGGTCCACGCGTTCTCCTAGTGCTCGGGGGTCGGTTCGAAGGTGTTGATCATCGAGTGCGCCGCGCGCTCGAGGTAGTCCATGAGGGTGACCGCGTGGATCGGCGCGAGGTCGGCGGCGGCAACGGCGTCGCGCATGTGCTCGACCCAGCGATCGCGGGCATCCGGGTTGACCCGGAAGGGCTGGTGGCGCATCCGCAGCCGCGGGTGCCCACGGTGGTCGGAGTACGTGGTCGGTCCGCCCCAGTACTGCTCGAGGAACAGCGTCAAACGCTCGATGGCGCCCTCGAGGTCGGACTCGGGGTACATGGGACGCAGCACCGGGTCCTCGGCGACGCCGGCATAGAAGCGACGGACGATGCGGTCGAAGGTCGCGTGACCGCCCACCGCCTCGAAGAAGCTCTGGCCTGGGTCCTGGGGAGCCTCGGCACCCACGTTCATCCCGGGTGTGGACACCTCAGTCTCCGTCCGCGTCGTTCGCGGGAGGCAGGGGGCGGCCGATCTCGTCCGTCGACGGGTGGTACTCATCGGACCGCGGAGAGTCGTGCAGCGCAACCTTGGGGGCGGGAGCCTTCGTGTCGAAGACCATCGCCTCGCCGGGCACGGCCAGCGAGATGTCGCGCTCCGCGAAGATCGTGCGCATCTGGCGGCGCACCTCGCGCTGGACATCCCACTGCGCGGAGGGATTCACCTGGCACAGGAGCCGCAGCATGATGGCGTTGTACTCGAGTGACTCGATGCCGGCGACCTCGGGCTCGCCCAGGAGCGCTGCGGCGATGTCCTCACTGTCGTCCTTGGCGGCGAACACCGCATCGATCATCGCCTGGCGTGCGGCCTCGACGTCGGTGTCGTAGGCGAAGCGCACCTCCACCATGACGCGGCTCCACATGCGCGTCATGTTGCCCACGCGGATCACCTGACCGTTCGGCACGTACCAGACCGTGCCGTCGAGCGACCGCAGCCGCGTGCACCGCAGCCCAACCTCCTCGACGGAGCCGGTGGCCTCGCCCAGATCCACCACGTCGCCCACGCCGTACTGGTCCTCCATGAGCATGAAGATTCCCGACAGGATGTCCTTCACCAGTGTCTGGGCGCCGAAGCCCAGCGCGACGCCCAGGATTCCCGCCGACGCGAGCATGGGCCCTACCGGCACTCCCAGGGTTGCGAGTCCCGTGATGGTGACGAGCGCGAGCAGCAGGATGGCGAGGGCGGAATTGAGAACCCTGCGCAGGGTGCCAGCGCGCTGGCGCCGGCGCTCGTCCTCGAGTCGTGCATCGAGGGTGTCGATGTCGGGGAGCTTGATCTTCGCTTTGGCGAGCGCGCGGCGCGTGCGCACGTCCTTGATCGGCGCGCCACGCTCGATGCTGCGCGTGATGACGTTGATGACCGCCCTGCCGACGAACCACAGGATGATGGCGAAGACGACGACGACGAGGAAGCCGACCGTGTTGTGGGAGACGTTGTCGAGCCAGTCCGCGATGGCGTCCGTGTCGAGTTCGGGCGGGCCGGGGGACGTCGTGGGTTCGGGTTCGGTCGTGGAAGTCATGGGCAGCACGCCTCCCAGGGTAACCACTGATGCCCCCAGTCAAGAGCGCTCGGCTCTGGCCGTGCGGGAGAGTCGCAGATGCGTGCGGGAGCCGCCGCCTGGCAGGATGGATGTGTGAACGACGTAGCGCCGCCCTCGACCGCACTTGCCGAACTGGCGCGGGCGTGCGGGATCTCGCCCGAGTACACGGCGTGGAACGGCGAT
>NZ_CAJXJX010000173.1 GCF_913055775.1 uncultured Demequina sp.
ACCTCCTGCTGGGCGACCGCGGCGCTGCCCGCGCCGAGCGCCGCCACTCGCCGACCCCAGAAGAACTGGTCCAGGATGAACGGGCAGATCACTGAGGGCCGGCCGGCGCGCAGCGCGGCGGCCAGCCCGTCGCCGGTGGCGGAGGACGGGTTTGTCGAGGACCGGAACACCTGGCCGATCCCGCCGGTCGCGGCGATCACCGACTTCGCGAGCGCCGCGCCCACGCCGTCGCGCGACCCCTCGCCGATGATGTGGAGGGTCACCCCGCACACGGGCCCGGGAACGCCATCGGCCCCAGGGGCGGCCGTGAGGATGTCAACGACCATCGCGTGCTCGATGACCTCGATGCCGGGGTCGTTCTTGACGGCCTCGAGCTGCGCGACGAGCGCCCGCGAGATCTCCGCCCCGGTGGCGTCGCCCCCCGCGTGCGCGATCCGGTCGCGGTGATGGCCGCCCTCGCGCGTGAGCGTGATCCCGCCGTCGGGGCCGGTGTCGAAGTTCGCGCCGCGCGCGACGAGCTCGTGCACCCGGGCCGGCCCCTCGGTGACGAGCGCCCGCACCGCCCGCTCGGAGCACAGGCCCGCTCCGGCGGTGAGGGTGTCCTCGAGGTGCTCGTCGGGCGTGTCCTCCGGGTGCAGCGCGGCGGCGATCCCGCCCTGGGCCCACACGGTCGAGCCCGAGCTGAGCACGCCCTTGGTCACCACGAGCACACGATCGACCTTGGTGCGCAGTTCGAGCGCGGCGGTCAGCCCCGCGATGCCCGAGCCCACCACGATGACGTCCGCGTCGATGGTCCACCCCGGATCGGGCGCGGCAAGAGTCCGGGCGAATCGGGTCATGGGGTCAACCTACCGCCCTGCTTCCGTGACAGTTTGAACCCATCCGGCGGCGACGCGCCGGTGAGACAGGGCCGATGCGGGGGACACCTCGGCGTGTCGCGTCCGGGTTGGTTCAGAACTGTCACGAAGGGCGCTGGGCGGCGCGATAGCCGGGGCAGCGGGCCGATGCGCGGGGCGGGGGCCGATGCGCGGGCCCGGTTCCGCAGCACCGGCGCGACCCGCAGTCCCCGCGGACGATGGGGCGGCCCCGGCGCGCCACGAGCGCCGGGGCCGCTCGGCGCCCAGCCTGGGGGTGGTGGGCGCCGGGGCGGAGGTCAGTCCGGAAGAGGCGTCCGGCCCACCGCGAACACGCCTGAGGCGCGATTGCAGCCGGAGCGGACACGTCCGTGTGCCGGTGCCACCAGCAGGTCGGAACGCCTCGGTGAGGACTGACGGGAGTGCCGCCCGCGAGCCGGAGCGACGCACGACGCTCCGACTCGACGTGAGTGCGTGGAGAGGTGACGGTGGATCGGGGCACAAGTCAGCGGCGCGACTGCGGTCTCGTTGCATCTCGTCGCCACTGGCGGGGCCTCGCCATCGTCCGGGACGGGGCACGCGCCACGCTGCGCGCACCCCTGTGGAGAAAACGATATCGGAGAGCGCTGTCCGGTCAAGCCCTCGGAGCCGATCCCTGCCATTTTCGATAATGGCGCGCCGTTATCGAAAGTGCTGCACCGGTCAAGAGGACGGGCGGAACGCGTCCCAGCCCTGCGTGTGGAACTCGTGGACCGGCACCCCGGAGCGCTCGAGCCCATACCCGTCGGGGACGGCTCCGGGATCGTCGCACTCCTGGAGGATGCGGTTGTCCCCATCCACGAACACCACATGCGGCTCGAACGTCCGCGCCTCCGCGTCCGCGAGCATGCCGTAGCCGATGATGATCACCAGATCCCCCGGGTTCACCAGGTGCGCCGCCGCGCCGTTGATGCACAGCTGCCCGCTGCCCGGCTCGCCGGGGATGGCGTACGTGGTCAGCCGCGCCCCATTGGTGACGTCGACCACGTCCACCTGCTGCCCGGGGATCAGATCCGCGTGCTCCATGAGCTCCGCGTCGATGGTGATCGAGCCCACGTAGTGCAGGTCCGCCTGGGTCACGGTCGCCCGGTGGATCTTGGAGATCATCATGGGTCGCTGGAGGCTGGTCATCACTCCTCCTCGCCTATCGTCACGGTCACGTTGTCGATCAGTCGCGTCGCACCCACGCGGGCCGCCACGGCGATCACTGCCTCGCCACGATAGTCCTCCGCGACGGCCATCGCCGTCAGCGGATCGATCGCCTCGAGATAGTCGACCCGGACGGCCGATGCGGGGGGCCGCTGGGCGAGCACCGCTCGCCCCGTCGCGAGAACGTCGGGCGCGGCCCCGCCATTCCTCGCGGCCTCGGCCGCCGCGAGCAGCGCACGCGACAGAATCAGGGCCTCGCCCCGCTCCCGTGCGGACAGGTGCACGTTGCGCGAGGACAGCGCCAGCCCGTCGGGATCGCGGACCGTACCGACCGCCTCGATCTCCACGGGCACCGCGAGGTCGCGGACCATCGCGCGCACGGCGATCACCTGCTGCGCGTCCTTCGCGCCGAACAGCGCGACATTGGGACTCGTGAGATGCAGCAGCTTGAGCACCACGGTGAGCACGCCGTCGAAGTGGCCAGGACGGTGCGCGCCCTCGAGCACGTCGCCGATCGCCCCCGCGCTCACCGTCACGGTCGGAGCGCCGCCGGGGTACATCTCGTCGACGCTCGGCGCGAAGACCGCGTCCACGCCCAGCGGCTCGAGCAGCGCGCAATCGGCGTCGAGCGTGCGCGGGTAGCGGTCGAGATCCGCGGCCTCGTTGAACTGGAGCGGGTTGACGAAGATCGTGACGACCACCTGGTCGGCGAGTTCGCGCGCGCGCCGCACGAGCGCGAGGTGCCCGTCGTGCAGGGCTCCCATCGTCATCACGACGGCCCGGTGCGCGCCCTGCTCGCGGGCGGGCAGCTCCGCGGCATTGCGGGCGATGATCATGGGTCGACTCCCAGGGTGGCGATGATGTCAGCGTAGGCCGCCGGGCCGATCCGCCCGCCCGACAGCGCGAGGTCCGCGGTCGCTCGCGCCATGGCGCGGTACGCCTGGAGAGTCTCGGGCTGCGACTGGAGCGCGGCCAGATGGGCCGCGACCGTTCCGGCGTCGCCGCGCACCACGGGCCCCGTGAGCGTGGTGACGGCGCCCGGCGCCTCCGAGATCGCGCCGTCCACGGACGCGTGCACCAAGGGCCCGAGGAGCCGTCCCGGCTCCTCCACGCCGATGCGCGCAAGAGTCGCGCTCGCCTGCGCGACCGCCGTGACGACGTGGTTCGCGCCGTGCACGAGTGCCGCGTGGTACGCGGGCCTGTCCGCATCGGCGATGTCGACCGGCTCGCCGCCCATCTCGACCACCAGCGCGTGAGCGATGGGCAGCACCGGGGCGGGAGCGGACACCGCGAAGCGCGCGTCCACGAGCCGGTCGAGGTCGAGCGACGTGCCCGTGAAGGTCATCGCCGGGTGGATCGCGAGCGGCATTGCGCCCGCCGCCGCGGCGTCCGCGAGCGCCTCTGTGCCGTACCGGCCGGACGCGTGGACCACGATCTGGCCCGAGCGCCACGACCCCAGCGACGCGAGCCCGGCGACCACGGCGTAGATCGAGTCGTCAGGGACGGTCACGAGCACCAGCTCCGCCGCCTCCACGACCTGCTGCGGCTCGACGTGCTGCGCCTGGGGCAGGAGCGCCTCGATGCGGGTGCGGGACTCCTCGGAGATGCCGGAGGCGGCCACGACCTCGTGGTCGGCCCGAGCGAGCGCGGCGCCCAGCACGGCGCCCACCCGTCCCGCGCCGATCACGCCGACGCGGAGCCTGCCCGGCCTAGCCACGGATGCCCACCGCCGTCATCCACTGCTCGGGGGTCTGGGTGGCGCGTGACTCGCGCGCGCGGGCGGTCTGGCTGTCGAGCAGCGCGACGGCATCGTCCACGTCGAGGTTCTCCGCGACGGGGCGCACCGGCCCGCGCGTCGAGTGCACGGTGAAGGACGCCAGGCGCCGGCGACGCTGCAGGGGGCCCTGCTGGATCGCGAGGGACTGCGTGCGCTCGTGCGGGACCACGAACATCTCGCGGACCAGGCGGCCGCGGCGGATCATCAGCGCGCGCTCGGTGGCCCGCACCCCGCGCTGGCGCCACTGGAACGGGTCGAACAGCCGCGCGCGGCTCGGGCTCGGGGTGAAGCCGCCCTC
>NZ_CAJXJX010000174.1 GCF_913055775.1 uncultured Demequina sp.
AGATCTGGGGGACGGGCGAGCGTGAGATCGTCCAGGGCGGCGAGAACGGCGACTTCATCCGCGCGGGTGGCGGGGATGACGACGTCGATGCTGGGGAGGGCAACAACTACGTCGACGCCGGCGCGGGCGACGACCTCTCCAAGACCGTCAACTACTCCGACCTCGCCGATCGCGCGGCGGAGGTCCTCGCGGGCTCGCCCTTCCAGCTGATCGAGGCCGTCGCCGACCACATCGCGCGCGAGGTCCTCGACTTCGACGGCGTCGAGTGCGTCGACGTCACCGTCCACAAGCCGCAGGCGCCCCTGCACGTCGAGTTCAAGGACGTCACCATCTCCATCCGCCGCGACATGCGCGACGGGGGGCTGTGGGCGGACAAGCGCATCGGCTCGTCCGCGGGCTACTCCGATGACCCGCGGTCGCCCGAAGGCTCGCACGCGCCCCGCGACATCATGGACGAGCGCCCCGCGCAGCCCGTGGGCGCGGTCATCGCGCTCGGCGGCAACCTGGGCGACGTCGAGCCGACCTTCCGCGAGGCGCTCGCCGAGCTGGGCCGTGTGGGCGGCGTGACGGTCGGCACGGTCTCGCCCCTGGTGCGCTCCGTTCCCGAGGGTGGGGTGGATCAGCCCGACTACCTCAACGCCGTGGTCCGCATCGAGACGTCGCTGTCGCCGCGCGAGCTGCTCGCCGCGTGCCAGGGCATCGAGATGGTGCACGGTCGCGACCGGTCCGTGCCCGGTGCCGCGCGCACGCTGGACCTGGACATCGTCGCGTTCGACGGCGTCACCGGCGAGGCCGACGACCTCGTGCTGCCGCACCCGCGCGCGCACCAGCGCGGCTTCGTGCTGCTGCCCTGGGTCGCGATGGAGAACGATGCGGTGCTCGAGCCGCACGGCTCGGTCGCGGACATCGCGCGCGCCGCGCAGTTCCAGGGGGTGTCCCTGGTGAGCGCCCAGTGGCCGCAGGTGCCGGCGCCGGACGCGCTTCCGGATGCCCCGGAGGCCGATGGGGGCGCCGAGTCGGGCGAGGCCGTGCAGGAGAGCGTGAGCGAGGCGGGCGCGGCTGTCGCCGACGTGCCGGAGATGGCACCCGAGGAGCCTGCCGCCGCGAGCGTCCCGGAGGCGCCCGCCGCCCCGGCGTATTCGGCGCCGGAGCAGCCGTCCGCGCCGCCGGTGTACTCGGCTCCCGAAGCGACGTCTGCCCCCGCGCCGGTGTCCGCGCCCTCGGCGGCGTTCCAGCCTGCGCCTGCGGAGCCGACGCCCGCGGCCTCGGCCCCGGAGCCGGCAAGCGCGCCGCAGACGTACTCCGCACCCCAGTCCTACTCCGCGCCGCAGACGTACTCTGCGCCGCCCGCGCCGAGCGCTCCCGAGGCCCCGAGCGCACCCCAGGCTGCGGCCCCCACCTCGCCCTACGACGGCCCGGTCTCTCCGTATGCCGGGTCCGCGCCCGCGGCCGCCGCGCCGCCCTCGTTCGACGACGTCCTCGCCGAGCCCCAGTCGTCCGCGCCTCCCGCACCCCAGACCTGGGCGCGCGTCTCCGACCAGGCCTCTGCCGCATCGGCCCCCACCACGGGCTCCGCGCCTGCGGCTCCCAGCGCCCCGCAGACGGGGACCACGCCCACGCGCGCCTCGTTCGGGGTCGCGCGCCAGACCCCGCCGCCCGCCCCGGAGAGCGACGACGACGCTGCGTCGTAGGCCGTGCAGCAGCTCACCTGGCTCCGGCTCACGGTGGTGGGCGTCGCCGCGGCAATCCTCGGCTGGGTCGTCACGATGATGCTGACCGGCTCGGGCGCGACCCCGCTGGCGGTGCCCTGGACAGTCGTGGTGGTGTGCCTGGTGGCCGGGGTGGCCGCGCTGTGGTTCGGCTGGCAGGTGCGCCAGTATCTGAACGGCGACCGGCCGTCGTTGGATGGCCTGCGCGCGGCGCGCACGGTCGTGTTCGCGCAGGCGACCGCGTACGTGGGGGTGATCGTCGTGGGCATGTGCGGCGGGTATGCGCTCGGCCTGCTCGAGGACTGGTCGCACGGCCCGCGCCGCGAGGTCATCTACTCCGCGCTGCTCGCGGCCGGCGCCGCAGCCGTGATGCTCATCGCCGGCATCGTGGCCGAGCGGTGGTGCCGCCACGGAGACGACGGCGAGGCCGGCTCCGACACCTCGACCCAGACGGTCTGACTCAGGCGGCCCGAGGCAAGCCGGCCGCCGGCCCGCCCGTCCGGCCCGCCATCCCCGCCTCGGCGTCGCTACCGTGCGCGTGCCCCGCTGTTGCCGCTACCGGTTCCGCACACGGGCGCTACGAGTGTGTCGCAGGTGGCTCGTGTGACATCACGCCAGCCACGGGGATCACACGCGTCACAGCCGTGTGCAGAACCGGTACGCGCCACAGCTCCGTTCCGCCCGCCCGCGAGCCACGCCCCCGCACGCGCCTGGCAGACTGATCCCATGACGGAGTTCCAGCCCGACGACGTGACGTGGCAGTACGTGTCCCGCAAGCTCATCCCAGCCCGCGTGATCACCCTGTGGATCTGGATCGCGATCCCGATCGTGGGCGTGACGGCGCTCGGGGTCATCCTGGGCGTCTGGTCCCTGGCCGGCGCGGTCTTCGGCGCCGGGCTGGTCGTGGGCCTGTGGGGCTCGTGGATCGTGCGCCGTCAGGTCACGGCCCACGCCTGGGCCGAGCGGGAGGACGACCTCGTGATCAAGCGCGGCCGCATGTGGCGCGCGGTCACGGTGGTGCCCTACGGCCGCATGCAGTACGTCGAGGTCGAGTCGGGCCCGCTGGCGCGCCACTTCGGCATCGCCAAGGTGCAGCTTCACACCGCGTCGCCGGGGACCGATGCGAGCATCGCGGGCGTTCCCGCCGCCGAGGCCGACCGCCTGCGCGACCGCCTCACCTCCCGCGGCGAGTCCCAGCTGGCAGGTCTGTGAGCGAGCGCCAGTGAACGACCCCATCCCTTCGCTGCCCGCCCGCGGCCCGCGAGTGGTCTACCGCGCGCCGCGCGAGTGGACGCGCATGCACCCGATCTCCCCGCTGCTGGGCGGCTGGGCGGTCATGGGTGTCGCCTTGGCCGTCCTCGCGTACAACGTCGCGCCCAGTTGGACCGGCGTCGATCCCGATCTCCAGGAGATCGCGCACATCCTCACACGCTCGCTCGTGGGCTTCGCGCTCGCGCTCGTCGCGATCCTCGCGATCGCACTGATGCTCGGCTACGTCCAGTGGCGCTTCAACGAGTTCCGGCTGGGCGACGAGGCCGTCCACCAGCGCAAGGGCGTGCTGTTCAAGCAGCAGCGGCAGGCGCGCCTGGACCGTCTGCAGGCGGTGGACCTGGTGCAGCCGCTGCTGGCCCGCATCTTCGGGTTCGCGGCCATCAAGATCGAGGTCGCCGGCGGCGAGAACTCCGGCATCCAGCTCGCGTACCTGCGCCTGGGCGACGCCGAGGCCATCCGCAACGAGCTCCTCGCGCTGTCCGCCGGCGTCAAGCGTGCCAAGGCCGCCGGGACCGAGGCGTCCGTGGACGCGGTGGCCGAGCGCCTCGCGGCGCCCGTAGCGGGGGCTGATGCGACGGCCGGGACGGGCGTAACGGCGGCCGATGCGGTGGCACGGGACGGCGGGGACGCCGCCTACGCGGGGGCAGGCGAGGGCAAGGACTCCGCCTACGCCGGCCGCGGCTCGCTGCGAGATGTGGTCGCGATGCCGTCCGGAGTCGCCGAGCACGAGGCCGTGCCCGAGCGCCCCGTCTACGAGGTGCCGGTCGCCCGGCTCATCCTGTCGATCGTGCTGACGTGGCCGACCCTGTGGATCATGATGATCCCCATCGTCGTGGGTGCGGCGGTGTGGGTCTGGGGCCTCTCGATCGACCAGATCGTCTCGTTCACGTTCGGCGCCGGGGCTGGTTTCGCAGCGGTTGTGCCCGCGATCCTCGCGCTCGCGGGCTACTACTACAGCCTCGCCCTCGCCCTGACCACCACGGCCCTCATCGCGCTGTCGGAAATCTACGACTTCATGGTCTTCCGGCGTATTCTGGCC
>NZ_CAJXJX010000175.1 GCF_913055775.1 uncultured Demequina sp.
GGGGGCCCCCGCCTCTGCCGGCATCATCGTGGGAGCCGGGTTCGCGGGCGGGCTGTCGACGTTCTCCACGCTCGCGGTCGATGCGGTCATCCTTCTGAACGAACGTCGTCCGCGAGAGTTCTGGGTCTACCTCGGCGCCACCGCCGGCGTCGGGCTCGGCAGCGCATTCGCGGGCTTCCTCGCCTGGTCCTGGATCGTCGCGTAGGCACCTGAACGATCGCGGTCATAACGATTCGATAACGCCGTCGCCCCTCGTGCGGCGCGGGTCGCTCGACGGGCCAGGATGGGAACGGCATTGCCGCCCACATCGAAGGAGCCCCACCGCGTGCGTCCCTGGAGAACTCGCCTGGCCCTGCGCCGGTCGCGCGTGCAGTGGGCGCTGCTGTCGGTGGTGCTGCTCGTGGCGCTGCTGGCGTCGACGCTGATGGCGACGCTGTTCCTGCTCGCGGATGCCACCGAGACGTTCGCCGCGCGCACCACCCTCACGGAGGCCGATCCCGCGGACGTGCGCCTGGTGGTGAGGATCGCACCCGATGACGACCTCGAGACCGTGGTCGACGCGCCGTCCGCGCCTGTCGCCGCCTACTTGGGCGACGTTCCCTTCGTCAGGGCGGTCCACGCGGAGACCGACGTACTGTCCCTTCCCGCGGCCACAGACGAGCGCACGCTCACGTACCTGGCGTCGATGGACGGCGTGGCGGATCACATCGTCCTCACGGCGGGGGCGCTCCCCTCCGGCGGCGAGGCGCTCGTGCCGCACGCCGTCGCGGAGAGCCTCGGGCTCGACGTGGGCGACGAGCTTCAGATCGCGGGCGTGTTCGGGATCGAGGAGCAGCCGTCGGTCGTCGTCGCCGGCACGTACGCCGTGAGCGAGCCGGGCACCGACTTCTGGCGGCTCGACCGCTTCCAGGGCGCCGCGTACAACCCGGCCACGCCGCTGCCGTTCTCCGGAGGCCGCATCGTGGTCGACGGCTACGGGCCGCTCCTGACGGACCAGGCCACGATCGCGCGCTACCCGGTCGGCACCGCCTCCCTCACCTATCTGCCGGACTTCTCCGCCGTATCCACCGCGCAGGCCCAGGCCCTGATCGACCGCACTGAGACGCTCGAGCGCTCGCTGATCGCGGGCGTCGCCACCGCCGGGGACGATTTGCGCGTCACCACGCGGCTCGACGTCACGCTGGGCGGCGTCGTCGGCTCTCTCGCCGTGACGCGCTCGAGCGTGCTCGTCACCGGGCTGCTGCTGCTCGTGCTCGCGGTGGCGGCGCTCGCGCAGACCGCACGCCTCATGAGCGAGCGCCGCCACGCGGAGCAGGCCCTCATGGTCGCGCGAGGCGCGTCGGGCCGCCAGCTCCTGGGTCTCGCTCTCATCGAGGCGTGCGTCGTGGGCGCGATCACGGCCGCCGCCGCGCCGCCCCTCGCATCGGCCGCGTACGGCCTCATCGCCCGCCAGCCCGCGATGGCTCGCGCCGGCATGGACCAGGATCCCGGCATCCCGGCCGCCACCTGGCTGGTGTCCGGGATCGTCGCCGTGGTGGCGATCGCTGTGATGGTGGCCCCCCTGCTGCGTCGCAGCGCGAGCTTCATCGAGGCGGAGTCGGCACAGGCGCGACCCAAGCGCGCATCGGCGATGCAGCGCGGCGGCATCGACATTGCCCTACTGGCGCTCGCCGGGCTCGCGTACTGGCAGCTGCAGTCGTACGAGTCGCCCGTGATCGCCGAGGGCGGCGTAGCGCGCGTGGACCCGCTGCTGGCGGCCGGCCCGGCGCTCGCTCTTCTCGCGGGCGCCCTCGTCGCGGTGAGGCTCATCCCGGCGGCCTCGCGGGCACTCGAGGGCGTCGCGGCGCGAGGCCGGCGGGCGGGCATGCCCCTCGCCGCGTGGGAGGTGGGCCGGCGGCCCGCCCGCGCGGTCTCCGCCGTGCTGCTGCTGACGCTCGCGATCTCGATCGGCGCGTTCTCGCTGTCCTACCTCGCCTCCTGGACGCTGTCGCAGGAGGACCAGGCGCGGTACCGGCATCCGGCCGATGCGGTGGTCACCGGCCTCACGGGCGACACGACGGCACAGGCCGCCGCCGCGGGCCAGGCCGCGGCGCCGGCACTCCATCGCACCGCGGTCATCACCACGCAGCTGGACGAGGGCTTCGGCGAGGACGAACTCCAGGGTCGAGACGTACGACTGGTGGCGTCCACCGCACATGGCCTCGCGGTCTACGCCGAGGGGCGCTCGGGAGCCGAAGGCGCCGCCGCCATCCCGGCGGCGCTGGTCCCCGCGGACGTCCAGGCACGGGAGTCGATCGCGCTGCCTCAGTCAGCGGACGGGCTCGCGATGACCGTGACGCCATCGACGTCGGAGACGGCGCTAACGGACATCTACGTGTCGCTGCGCGCGGTGGTCACCACGGGCGACGGCGATCTCGCGACGCTCGACCTCGGGATCCTTCCCGTCGACGGCCAGCCTCACCGCCTCGAGACGGCCTTCGCGGACGTCGCCGCCCTCGCCGGCGTTCAGTCGGTGTGGCTGTCGACCGCCGGCGACACCGCCGATGCCGCCGCGATCTCCGCCGAGGGCGCGCTGACGCTGGAACTGTCCGTCGATGACGTCGAGGCGCTGGAGTTCGTGAGCGCCACTCCCGTCGACGGCGTCGAGCCCGTGTACTCCTCGTCGCCGGTCGACACGGCACTGGACGCACCCTGGTTCGCCGTCGAGCGCAACGTCCAGGTGCGGTCTCTCGAGCCCGACGAGGACCAGCTCCACGTCGAGATGATCACGAGCGCGACCGCGCTGCGGTTCCGCCCGGCGTCGCTCGTGCAGACCGCCTGGCCCGTCGCCGACGCTCTGCCCGTGGTGCTCACGAGCTCGCTCGCGACGCGTCTGTCGCTGGACGCAGGCGATCTCGCTCGCATCGGCGTCGACGGCGCCTCCATCACCGTGAGCGTCGCTGACGTCGTCGGGCTGCTGCCCAGCGAGGCACCGCGCCAGGAGGCCATCGTCGCGGGCCTCGACGCCCTGCAGCTCGCGCTCGTCCAGGCCGGAGCCGCGACCGCGCAGCCGGATCAGTGGTGGGTCGACATCGACGACGAGGACATCGGCGCCTACGCCGCGACCCTCCCTGAGGAGGCTGCCATCAGCTCGCGCGCGGGCGTCGCCACCGCTCTCAAGGAGGACCCCCTCCGCGTGGCGACCCAGGCGGCGCTCTGGCTCGTCACGGCAGCCGCCGTGGTGCTCGCCGCGGTGGGCTTCGCCGTGCACGCCGTGGTGACGGTGCGCGCGCGCACTCTCGAATTCGCGCAGCTCCGAGCAGTCGGCATCAGCCGGGGCCAGCTGCTGCGCGTGGTCGGCGGCGAGAGCGTCCTGCTGACGAGCCTGGGCCTGGCGTTCGGGCTCGGGCTCGGCGTCGCCCTGTCGTACCTGGTCGCTCCGCTGGTGGCGGTGGGCGCCGACGGCAAGCCCCCGCTGCCCGCGGTGACCGTCGAGATACCGTGGGCGACGGTCGCGCTGCTGGCGATCGAGGCGGTCGCCGTCGTGGTCGTCGCGACCGTGATCGTCGGCGCGCTCCTGCGACGCATCGACCCGGCCGGAACACTGAGGACGGCGGACGCATGAGCACCGTGATCGACACCGCCGCGCTCGGGGATCGCCCGCGCCCTTCAGGGGCCGGTGCCGCGGCCGCCACCGGCGCATTGTGGCTGCTCGTGCGCCGGCGCCTGTGGCGCGACCGCACGCTGCTGATCGGCTCGGCCGCGATCGCCGCGATCGCGACGCTGATCGCGTACGCGGGACCGCAGCTCGTGCTCGCGACCATCGACGACGGCGTCAGGGACGCGGTGACGGCCGCAGGCACCAGCGCGGACATCCGGGTCACGGTGCCCGTCGGCAATACCGGCGGCGACAACATCACCACCGTTCGTGGCCTCGCGGCCGGCTCGCTCGGCGACGTCGCGGCCGGGGCCACCGATCAGCTCGACCCCGAGATCGCCGCGCGCGACCATGATCCCGTCGGACAGCTCGATCA
>NZ_CAJXJX010000176.1 GCF_913055775.1 uncultured Demequina sp.
GTCGCGTCCGGCGAGAGCTTGCTCGCGGTCTCGCGCGCGAAGTCCGCCAGCTCCTCCGGAGGATCGGTGACGTCGCTGGTGTCGAGGTACTCGCAGAGCAGGTCCTGGAACCGGGGGCCGTGGAGCGTGTCCCATGACGCGCGCTCGGTGCGCGCCGGCTGCGGCATGATCTCGACCAGCGAGGATCCGACCACGGTCAGCGACTGGTGCGGCTGCAGCACCTCGAAGGCGAGCACGTCACACTCCCAGTAGTCGCGGTAGCTGGTGCTCCACGACAGCGGGCTCACATCGATGCGGCTGTCCAGCACGCGCTGGCGCGTCAGCCACGCCGGCATGAGGCGAGCCTCGTTGTACGACGAGTGGATCTCCGCCTCGTAGCGGAACTCGGTCCGGTGCTCGATCTTGAGGGTGCTCACAGCGCCTCCTGGTTCCACGTGACGGTCGCCGCGGGCAGGAAGTACCGATCGCGGATCAGGTCCGAGGCCGTGGCGCACGCACGCTGCACCTCCTGCATCTGACCGGTGAGGTCGTCGAGGATGTCGCGCACCGGGCTGTACTCGAGATTCGTGCGCGCACGCCCCAGCGCGAGCCGGGCCCGCCCCGACAGCGCCCGATTGCCCTCCGAGCCGTCGATCTGCGTGAGGATGGTCTCCGCGCGGTCGAGGTTGTAGGCGATCGAGCGCGGAAACAGCCGGTCGATCAGCAGGAACTCCGCCGCACGCTCCTCGGTCACGAGCGCGCGCACCGTGCGCAGGTAGGCCTCGTGCGCGGAGCAACTCCTGAGCAGCGTGGTCCAGTTGGGCCCGGTGGTGCCCTCGAGCTGCCGGGTCATGAGCAGGCGCGCGATCATGTCCGCGCGCTCGAGAGAACGTCCCAGCTCCATGAAGTGCCAGGCGTCGTCGCGCGAGGTGGTCGCGCTCGACAGTCCCCACACCACGGCGGCGCGCTCGCGCACCCACACGAAGTACTCGTGCGGCCGGGACGCGCGGGTCCAGCGGCGCAGGTCCATGCGGGTCATGTTGAGCGATTCCCACACCTCGGTGGAGATCACCTCGCGAGCGCGGCGAGCGTTCTCCCGAGCCGCGGCGAGCGTTCCGGCGATCGAGGTCGCGCTGTCGTCCTCGAACGCGAGCTGGCGCAGCACGGTGCCCCGAGTCGCGGTGCCCTCGACCGGGCAGCTCATGACCGCGAGCAGCGAGGCGTTCGCGCTCGGCTCGTCGACCCAGGGATCCTCGAGCAGCACGTTGAGGTGGACGTCGAGCAGGCGGGCCGTGTTGTCAGCGCGCTCGACGTAGCGTCCGATCCAGAACAGGGACTCGGCGATGCGACTCAGCATGACGCGCCTCCCTGCTGTTGCTGCTGCTGCTGTTGCTGCTGTCCCGCCACATAGTCTTCCGGGTGCGCCGACTGCGGCACCGGGCTCATGCCGCTGAGCTCGACCCGGGACTCCGGCGGCGGCGAGCTGGCGCGGTGACGCACCCCGCCCAGCACCCACGTGTCCTTGGACCCTCCACCCTGCGACGAGTTGACGATGAGCTGGCCGCGAGCCAGGGCCACACGGGTCAGCCCGCCGGGAAGCACCCAGACGTCATCGCCGTCGTGGACGGCGAACGGGCGCAGGTCCACGTGACGCGGCTCGAGCCCGTCCTCCGTGAGGGTCGGGACCGTCGAGAGCTGCACGACCGGCTGCGCGATCCACCCGCGGGGGTCGCGGAGGATCTGGGCGCGCACGCGGTCGAGCTCCTCGGCCGAGGCGTCGGGCCCGATGGTGACGCCCTTGCCTCCCGCGCCGTCGACGGGCTTCACGACCAGCTCATCCAGACGGTCGAGCACCTCCTCGCGCGCGTCGGGCTCCTCGAGCCGCCACGTGTCGACGTTGGGCAGGATCGGCTCCTCGTTGAGGTAGTAGCGGATCAGTTCGGGCATGTAGGTGTACATGAGCTTGTCATCCGCGACGCCGTTGCCCACCGCGTTGGCGATCGTGACATTGCCCAGCCGCGCCGCGTTGATGAGCCCGGGGGCTCCCAGCGCGCTGTCGGGACGGAACACGACCGGGTCCAGGTACTCGTCGTCGACGCGGCGGTAGATGACGTCGACGCGGCGGCGTCCGGCGGTGGTCCGCATGTACACGCGGCCGTTCACGGTCTCGAGGTCGCGCCCCTCGACGAGCTCGACGCCCATGGTGCGGGCGAGCAGTGAATGCTCGTAGTACGCGGAGTTGTAGACGCCCGGAGTGAGCACCACGATCGTGGGGTCGTCGACGCCCTCGGGCGCGGACTTCGCGAGCGCCGCTCGCAGGCGGCGCGAGTACTCGAGGACGGGCCGGATTCCCATCGCACCGAACATCTCGGGGAACATCTGCGACATGGCGCGCCGGTTCGACAGCACGTAGCTGACGCCCGAGGGCACGCGCACGTTGTCCTCGAGGACGCGCCAGATGCCGTGCTGGTCGCGCACCAGGTCGATGCCGGACACGTGAACCCGCACGCCGTTGGCGGGCTCGACCCCGGAGACCGAGCGATAGAAGTACTGCGACGTGGCGATCAGCTTGCGTGGCACGATGCCCTCGGTCACGCAGTGCTGCGACCCGTAGGCATCGGCGAGGAACGCCTCGAGCGCCTTGACGCGCTGCGACACCCCCGGCTCGATGATCTCCCACTCGTCCGCGCCGATCACGCGCGGCACGATGTCGAGCGGGAACGGTCGCTCCTCGCCTGCATGGTCGAACGTGACGCCCTGAGCGAGGTACGTGCTCGCGAGCGACTCGGCGCGCGAGTAGAGGTCGTCGCCGGACATGCGGTCGATCTCCGCATAGACACGCGAGTAGGGCTCGCGGACGCTGCCCTCGACGTCGACGGCCTCGTCCCACGCGGCGCTGGGAGCATATCCAGCCCAGGGGGTGGCGTCCTGTTCCTCAGTCATAGCCCCACGTTAACGGGCGAAGTTTGCCTGTGCGTGTCATCCAGGGGTCCCGGGCGTTGCGTCGCCCGGATCGACCATGCGGCAACCCGCGCGTGCGCGCCCGTGGCGCTAGAGTCCAGACATGGGATACCCCGAGGATCTGCTCGCCGCCGACGAGGAGCTGCTGCTTCACCGTCACGAGCACTGGAAGGTGCTGATCGGCGCGAGCCTGTGGTTCATCGTCATCGTCGTCGCCGCCACCTTCGGTCTGGTGTGGTCCTCCGGACTCGAGGGCCTGGGCGGCACCATCGCGACCGGCGCCGTCGTGGTCGCGGCGATAGCTCTGCTGTCGTGGCTCACGATCACGCCCGTGATCCGCTGGGCGACCACGCACTTCGTCATCACCGACCGCCGCATCCTGTTCCGCACGGGCATCATCACGCGCACCGGCATCGACATCCCGGTGCGCCGGATCGCCTCGGTGCAGTTCCGGCACGGTCTCATCGACCGTATCTTCCGCACCGGCACGCTGATCGTCGAGTCGGCCTCCGACGACCCCCTCGAGTTCACGAACATCCCCGAGGTCGAGAAGGTGCACCAGATGATCTACCACGAGCTCTACGACGAGCTGGATGGCGGGGATCGCGAGCGCTGATCGCTCGGCACCCGCCGTCCTCACCTGCGGCGCGGCGCATCCGAGAGCCCGGGGCAACCTGCACGAAACGACCTCCCGGTTAGGCTGGCCGAGACCGGGAGGAGGGATCGCGTGACACACGTGCGCGAGGCGACGGGAGGCACGCGCGCCTCCTCAGAAGGCGCGGCAGCACGCCCTCCGCTGGCCGGCGTGACGGCGGCGCGAGCGGGGGAGTTCGGCTGCGTCATCGGTGTCGACCGGGTCGGCATCGGTGACGAACTGCTCGCCAACGGTGCCGACATCGTGGTGAGCGATCTGGGGGAGTTGCTGGTCGGAGCCGAACGGTGATCCGGGAGCGGGCCTACCCGGTGGAGCCATGGCATGTGCGGGAGACCCGGCTCGACTTCGACATCCTGGCCCAGTCGGAGTCGGTCTTCGCCCTCGCGAACGGGCACGTCGGATTCCGCGGCAACC
>NZ_CAJXJX010000177.1 GCF_913055775.1 uncultured Demequina sp.
CCTCATGGCGATCGGTCTGGTGCCCGGGGTAATCACGGCTGCGGTCTTCGCGGCCGCCGCGGTCGTCGTCCTGGTCCAGCTCGAGTCGTGGAGCGCGGGCATCGCCGGGGCCCTGACCGCCGGCGATGGCTGGCTGGCCACCGCCGTGCAGGTGGTGGCGGCGCTCGCCATCCTCGGCGCCTCGGCACTGGTCGGGATCTACGCGTTCACTGCGGTGACGCTCCTGGTGGGCCAGCCGTTCTTCGAAGCGCTCTCCCGCGAGGTCGACGCGGAGCGGGGGTTCACCGGCGCCGATCCGGAGGAGAGCGGATGGCGATCGTTCCTGCGTGAAACAGGAGAGGCGCTGCGCCTCGCTGCCCTGACAGTGCCGCTGTCCGCCGCCCTGTTCCTCCTCGGCCTGATCCCGGTCGTCGGGGGCGTCGCGGCGTTCGTCGCCGGTGTGGGATTCGGCGGCTGGTTCCTGGCTCTCGAGCTCACGACGTCACCACTGGGGCGTCGCGGCGTGGTCGCCCTGCGCGCCAGGCGTGCCCTGCTCGGCCGTCATCGCTCTCGAGCGGTGGGCTTCGGCGCCGCGTGCTTCCTCGCCTTCCTGATTCCTCTGGGAGCTGTCGCGTTCATGCCTGCCGCCGTCGCGGGCGCGACGCTGCTGGTCGAGAGGCTCGGGCCGCCAGAGGACCTCAGCCGGCGGCCACCTCCAGCGCCGCCATCGTGAGCGCCGCCAGGGTCGCGCGTATCGCCGGATCCTGGCTCGACGTGTCGCGAAACGCCGCGAATACGGTGCGGCTCATGGTCGCATCGAGCTCGACCCGGGCGATCCCGCCGGGGGCCGACGGCCACATCAGTCCGGGAATGAGCGCCACCGCCAGACCCGCCTCGACCAGCGCGAGGTGGGCCTGCAGGTCCGCAGTCTCGTAGCGCACGTCAGGCTCGAAGCCCGCGACCCGGCACAGCTGCTCCGCGAAGTGGCGTGACGCCGTCCCCGGCGGCTCCATGACCCACGCACTGTCGCGATGGCCCACGACCGTCGCTGCGGACCCGCTCGGCGTCGCCAACGCGATGGGGTCGCGGACCAGAGTGACGCGCGTGAGGCCGTCGTAGTGGGGCGCCGAGTGGTACGGGTACTCCTCCGCGACCACGAGGTCGAAGTCTCGCGACCAGGTGTCCTCGAGCGCTTGCGCCGGTTCGCTCTGCGTGACCTCGACGCGAAGCCGGGGCGCCGATGCCGAGAGCTGTGGGAGCGCGGTCGGCAAGAGGGCGAGCGCCGCGGACTGGAAGACCGCGAGGCGCACGGTGCCACCGGGATCGTGCTGGGCCGATCGAAGCCCGGTCTCCGCCTCCTCGACGAGACCGAGGATTCGGCCCGCCGCGTCAGCGAGCTGCTGACCGGCAGGCGTGAGCAGCAGCCGCCGTCCTGATCGGCGCACGAGCACCGCGCCGGCCTCACGCTCGAGCGCGCCGAGCTGCTGGGACACGGCCGAGGGCGAGTAGCCCAGGACCGCGGCGACCTCGGTCACGGTGCCGCGCAGCGCGAACTCCCTCAAGGTGCGAAGACGGTGGAGGTCGAGCATGCCAATAGTTAAGCAGACCTACATGGTAAGCCCCAGTTATCGGAAATGGACATGAATTCACGGTGCGCCGCACACTGGCCGCATGTCCCCGCATGCCGTTGACGAGCGCACGGCCCCTTCCGCCGACCGCGCCGTGTCTCAGGTCCGCACATGGCTCCAGCAGTCATCCTCCGTCAGGCCCAGCTCGGGCGCGCGCCTCATGGCGCATGTGCTCACGCGCCCCGGGGGCCTGCGGTACTTGACCGAAGTCGTGGACGGGGTGGTGCGGCCCGAGGATGCGCACGTCGCCGCTCACGAACTCCGACGGGCCGCTCAGGCGGCTCCCGACCATCTCCCGGCCACCCTCGCGCGCCTCGCGCAGTTGGGAGGCCTCGGTGCACGCCTCGCACCGCGCTTCACGGTCACCGTGGCGCGACGCGTGATCCGGGCGATGGTGAACCACCTCGTGGTCGATGCGCGGCCCCGGAGGCTCGCGAAGGCCCTCAGGCATCTGCGCGCCACCGGCGTCGACCTCAACGTCAACCTGCTGGGCGAAGCGGTTCTCGGCGGCGACGAGGCTCGCCGGCGCGTCGAGTCCACCCGTGCCCTGATCACGCATCCCGAGGTCGACTACGTCTCGATCAAGGTCTCGGCCGCGGTCGCGCCGCACTCCCCGTGGGACTTCGACGGCGCGGTCGAGGAGATCGTCGCGACACTGGCGCCCCTGTACGAGGACGCCCGCGATCACGGGGGCGTCTTCATCAACCTCGACATGGAGGAGTACCGCGACCTCGATCTGACCATCGCGGTGTTCGAGGCGCTGATGCGCCGCCCCGACCTGAGCAGCCTGGGCGCGGGCATCGTGCTCCAGACCTACCTGCCCGAGTCGTCGCGTGCCCTGGCGCAGATCCAGCGGCTCGCAGCGGACCGCGTCGATGCCGGCGGCGCACCGCTGCGCGTGCGCGTGGTCAAGGGCGCGAACCTGTCCATGGAGCGCGTCGAGGCCGAGCTCCGGGACTGGCCGCTCGCGACGTGGCACTCGAAGGCCGAGTCGGACGCCCAGTACAAGCGCGTGCTCGACGAGGCGCTGGTGCCCAACAGGACGCGCTCGCTCAAGGTTGGCATCGCCGGCCACAACCTGTTCGACATCGCGCACGCGTGGCAGCTCGCGTGTGCGCGCGCAGTCGAGGAGGACGTGCACTTCGAGATGCTCCTCGGCATGGGCGAGCATGTCGCCAGCGCGGTCAGCGCTGACGTGGGCCGCCTGCGCCTCTACACGCCCGTGGTGGACCCGCGCGACTTCGATGTCGCTCTCGCGTATCTGGTGCGCCGGCTCGAAGAGGTCGCGAACCCGCAGAACTTCCTCTCCCGGCTCACGACGATCGCCTCGTCGGAGGAGGACTTCGCGCGCGAGGAGGGAGCCTTTCGCGACGCGCTCGAGCTCGCGTCCCGTCCTGCCTCCACGGACAGCCACCGGGACCACCCCGAGGCACATGAGCCCTCGACGGGCTTCCGCAACGCCGCGGATTCCGACCCGGCGAGGCGATCCACGCGCGACTGGGGCACAGCGATCCTGGGTCGGGCCTCGTCATCGACCCTGGGGCTCCGCGCATTGGCACAGGCACGCGTCGACAGCGCCGATGCGCTCGACGGCGTGCTCGGCTCTGCCCACGCGGCAGGGCTCGGGTGGGGAGCCGTCCCGCCGCGCGAGCGGGCCGCGGTGCTCGAGCGGGTGGCCGAGCGGCTCGAGGCTCGCCGCGCGGACCTGATCGAGGTGATGGCGGCCGAGGCGGGGAAGACGATCGATCAGGCGGATCCGGAGGTGTCCGAGGCGATCGACTTCGCGCGCTACTACGCACACTCCGCGCGTGCACTGTCCAGCGTCGAGGGCGCGCTGGCGCGTCCTCGACCGCTCACCGCGGTGATCCCGCCGTGGAACTTCCCGGTGGCGATCCCTGCGGGCTCGACGCTCGCGGCACTGGCAGCGGGGTCCGCGGTCATCCTGAAGCCGGCAGGGGAGTCGGCCAGGTGTGGCGCGGTGCTCGCCGAGATCATGTGGGAGGCGGGGGTGCCGCGCGATGTCCTCACGCTGCTGTCGATCAGCACGCGCACCTACGGCCGGCAGCTGATCAGCGACCCCCGCATCGATCAGGTGATCCTCACAGGGGCGTTCGAGACGGCCGAGATGTTCCTGGGCTTCCGTCCCGAGCTGCGGCTCTCGGCGGAGACGTCGGGCAAGAACGCGATGATCGTGACCCCCAGCGCCGACCTCGACCTCGCCGCCAAGGACCTCGCCGCATCCGCCTTCGGCCACGCGGGACAGAAGTGCTCTGCAGCGTCGCTCGCGATCCTGGTGG
>NZ_CAJXJX010000178.1 GCF_913055775.1 uncultured Demequina sp.
CCCGCCGTAGCGGACGCCCCCTCAGACATGACGAAGCCCGCATCGGGACACCCCGATGCGGGCTTCTGAACGTCTGATCTCAGGCGTTGGGTCGCTTGCCGTGGTTGGCTCCGCCCTTGGCACGCGCCTTGCGCTTGCGGCCTCGCTTGCTCATCGGGATCCCCCTTTCTCACGCCGGTGCTGGAAAACTCGACTATCTATCTTCCCACACTCGTCTTCTGTCGAGGCCCGCGGGCGGCTAGCCTCCCTTCAAGGTTCCGCCCCTACGTGCCGATGGAGTTCCCGTGAGCGATCAGCCAGTCTCAGTCATCCCGTTCCTGCACGCACTCGCGTCCACGGGCGGCTCCGACCTTCACTGCAAGGTGGGGTCCGCGCCGCGCGTGCGCGTCGACGGGCGCCTGCGCAAGCTCCAGGTGCCCCCGCTGACCCCCGCGGACACGCGCAACATGGTCGCGCAGGTGCTCCCCGAGGACCTGGTCGGCAAGTTCCGCGACACCCACGAGGCGGACTTCGCGTTCTCGCTCTCGGGCGTGGGGCGCTTCCGTGTCAACGCGTATGTCGCGCGCGGCACCGACTGCCTGGTGTTCCGTCGCGTCGCGGTGGGAGCGACGCCGATGGAGGACCTGGGGCTGCCGGCCGTGATCGCGGACCTCGCCCTCGAGCCTCGCGGACTGGTCCTGGTCACGGGCCCCACTGGTTCGGGAAAGACCACCACGCTCGCGTCGATGATCGACCTCATCAACACGTACCGCGAGGTGAACATCATCACGATCGAGGACCCCATCGAGGTCCTCCACACGGACAAGAAGGCGATCATCTCGCAGCGCGAGGTGCGCTCCGACACCCTCGACTTCACCGCGGCGCTGCGCGGCGCGATGCGTCAGGACCCGGACGTCATCCTCATCGGCGAGATGCGCGACATCGAGACCGTGCGCGCGGCGCTGACGGCGGCGGAGACGGGCCACCTGGTGCTCGCGACCCTGCACACGGTCGACGCGCAGGACACGATCAACCGCATCATCGACTTCTTCACCCCGCACGAGCAGAGCCAGGTGCGCGCGACGCTGTCGCAGACCCTGCGCGGCATCATCTCCCAGCGCCTGGTCCGCAAGGGCGACGGCTCGGGCCGTACGCTCGCGGCCGAGGTCATGGTCAACCATGGCCGCATCGCGGAGGCGATCGTCGACCCGTCGAGCCAGCCGCCCATCCTCGACCTGATCGCGGACGGCACCTACTACAAGATGCAGACCTTCGATCAGCACCTGTTCCAGCTGGTCGAGGACGAGACCGTGTCGCTGGACGACGCCCTCGCGATCGCGTCGCGTCCGCACGACCTCACCGTCAGCCTGCGCAACGCCGGCGTGATCTCGTAGAGCGTTCTCCAGCCGTCCGGATCCGAGCCGTGGCATCCGGCACTCACGGCCCCCTACGCTGCGGCTGAGCTTCCTCTCCGGCACGACGCGTGAGCGGGTGCCGGACAACGCGCCGCGAGCGGCGATAGAGGGCGGTGAGCGCCGGCCGGGGGAGCGGCTCAGTCGCGGATCGCGGCGCTGGGGTCGATTCCCAGCCACTCGTGCCATGGGGAGTGCAGCACGAGCCAGGCCATGAGGCCGTAGCCGGCCTGCAGCGGGACCTCGCCGCCGGACGTGTCCATGTCCGTGGCCCATTGGTCGTGCCGCGCCAGCGGTCCGAACATGTCGACGTAGGGAACGTCGCGCCGCGCTGCGGCCTCCTCGCACAGGGCCGCGTACTCGGCGAGGGCCCGGCGGTCCTGTACCGCGAGGGGCGGCGGGCCCACGACCATCGCCTTCATGCCGAGGGCCGATGCGCGGTCGAGCGTGTTCGCCAGGTGCAGCCGGGTCATGGTCGGGGAGACCTCACGGGCCACGTCGTGGCGACCGATGGCGAAGACCACGTGGTCCGCTCCGGTCGACAGCTCGGCGGGCCCGCGGCGCCGCAGCGCCTCGTCATCCCAGCGGCTCGCGAGGTCCCCGGTGGGCTCGCCCGGCACTGCCAGCGTGTGGAACCGCAGGTCGAGTGCGAGCGGAATGGTGCGCGCGACCACGCGACCGGCCCAGCCCAGCGCCTTGGGGTCTCCCTGACCAGCGACCAGCTCGTCGCCGACGAAGAAGACGTTCCTCATCGCGACAGCGCCCTCGAGACGAGATCTGCCTGCTCCTCCTTGTGGCGGGAGGACAAGCCCGAGGCCGGCGACGCGGATGCGGGCCGCGTCACGCCCACGACCTCGCGGCCCACGACCTTGGGCAGCGCGTGCGCGAGGTACGTCCAGGCACCCTGGTTGCGCGGCTCCTCCTGCACCCACGTCAGGGGCACGTCGCCGTAGGGTGCGAGCGCCGCGTGGATCGAGTCGTGGTCGAGCGGGTACAGCTGCTCGAGGCGCACGATCGCGGTGGCCTCGTCGCCCGACTTGTCTCGCTCGGCGGCGAGGTCGTAGTAGACCTTGCCCGCGCACAGGATCACGCGTTCGACGCTCGCCGGGTCGACGGTGTCGTCGCCGACAGCAGGCTGGAACGTGCCGGTGGTGAAGTCCTCGACGTCCGACTGTGCGGCGCGCAGGCGCAGCATCGACTTGGGCGTGAAGACGATGAGCGGGCGCCGCGGCCGGTCATAGGCCTGACGGCGGAGCAGGTGGAAGTAGCTCGCGGGGGTCGACGGCATCGCCGCGATCATGTTGTCCTCAGCGCACAGCTGGAGGAAGCGCTCGACGCGGGCCGACGAGTGGTCGGGGCCCTGGCCCTCGTAGCCGTGGGGAAGCAGCAGCACCACGGACGAGGACTGGCCCCACTTCTGCTCGGCGGACGAGATGAACTCGTCGATCACGGTCTGCGCGCCGTTGACGAAGTCGCCGAACTGCGCCTCCCACAGCGTCAGCGCATCGGGCCGCTCGACGGAGTACCCGTACTCGAAGCCCACGATCGCGTACTCGGACAGGGACGAGTCGTAGATGTGCAGCGGCGCCTGGTCCGCGCTCAGGTAGCGCAGCGGCGCCCACTCGGCGCCCGTGGCGCGGTCGTGGAAGACGGCGTGGCGCTGCACGAACGTGCCGCGGCGCGAGTCCTGGCCGGACATGCGCACCGGCACGCCTTCCTGCAGCAGCGAGCCGAAGGCGAGCAGCTCGCCGTAGCCCCAGTCGATGCCGCCCTCGCGGCTCATCGCCTCGCGGCGCTCGAGCAGCTTGCCGAGCTTCGGGTGCACCGCAAACCCCTGAGGAGGACGGGTGTGGGCGCGGCCGATCCGCTCGACCTGAGCCGTGGTGGCGGCGGTCTGCCAGCCCACCATCATGCCGGCGTCCGACGACTGGCTGGCCGGCAGCTCGAGGCCAGAGATCGACTCGGTGTCGGTCCCCTGGAAGCCGTCGCGGGTCTCGATGAAGACGCGCTCGAGCTGTGCGAGGTAGTCCTGCGACACGGCCTCCGCCTCGTCCTCGGTGATGTCGCCGCGGCGGATCAGCGCCTCGGTGTAGAGGTGGCGGACCGAGCGCTTGGCCTCGATCAGGTCGTACATGCGCGGCTGCGTCATCGAGGGATCGTCGCCCTCGTTGTGGCCGCGGCGGCGGTAGCACACCATGTCGATGATGACGTCGCGGCCGAACGCCTCGCGGTATTCGAAGGCGAGCCTCGCGGCGCGCACGCACGCCTCGGGATCGTCGCCGTTCACGTGGAAGATCGGGATCTGGTAGCCCTTGGCGATGTCCGTGCAGTAGCGCGTCGAGCGGGAGTCCCCAGGGCCGGTCGTGAAGCCCACCTGGTTGTTGATGATCACGTGCACGGTGCCGCCGGTGGCGTAGCCGCGCAGCCCCGCCATGTTGAGCGTCTCCATGACCACGCCCTGGCCGGCGAAGGCCGCGTCGCCGTGGACCAGCACCGGCAGG
>NZ_CAJXJX010000179.1 GCF_913055775.1 uncultured Demequina sp.
ACCAGGTCCTCGAGCTGTCCGGCGGCGGTGAGCATCAGCACGCGCGGTGCGTTCTCGGCGGCGACCACGCGCCGGCACACCTCGTCGCCGTGCACGCCGGGCAGGTCGCGGTCGAGCACCATCACGTCATAGTCGTGCACGGCGGCCTTCTCCAGCGCCGTGCCGCCGTCGCCCGCGACGTCCACCGCGTGCCCGGCGGCGCGCAGCCCGTGCGCCACCTCGCGCGCGAGCGCCGCGTGGTCCTCCACGACTAGCACGCGCACGCGAGGCTCCTCTCCCGCATCGGCCCTCTCCTGCTCGAAACTACCGGGCTACGCGGTGCTGTCAGCCGATGCCGAGTCCGTCTCCGTGTCGAGAGCGTCCCGAGCGGCGTTTCTCCACTCGTCGCGCACCTCCTCGTGGCAGGTGTCGAAGGCCTCCTCCCAGAGCTCGGTCGCGTCCGTCGAGGAGATGCCCTCCTCGCGCAGGCACTCGATCATCAGTCCCTGTGCCTCGTCGCGGTCCAGCAGCGGTCGGTGACCGCGGAGTGGGCCCTCGGGGGCCAAGTCGCCGCACGCCTCGCGCGCATCGGCGAAGTCCTCGGGGTTCGCGAGCGCCTCCGCGCGGAGCTCGCCGCGCAGTCCCCACCGCGCCCCGCGCAGTGGGCGCTCGTCGTCCTCGTCGATCTCCGGCACGTCGATGCCGTTGTCCCTGAGGCACTGCGCGAACTGCTCCAGCTGCGCCTGGGTCTCCTCCGCATCGGCTCCCATGTGGCCGTGCCACCCGCGGGTGTCGCTGTCGTCCTCGCTGCCGGCATCCGTCGTGGCCGCGGCGACTGCCGTCCCGGCGAACAGCCCGAGCCCGCCCAGTGTCACCGCCGTCACCGCGAGGGTCCTGCTCATGGTCGTGGTCCTCATGTGGTCCTCTCCGGCGACGCTGCTCTGCCCCGCCACTGACGACGCTACGGAGGCGTGTGTTGGGCCAGTGTGAGGAGTCGCTAGCCTCGAGTCATGACCGCTCGTATCGCCATCGTGACCACCGTCGAGATGCCCGTCCCCGATGCCGACGAGGAGCTGCTGCTTCCCCACCTGCCCGAGGCCGAGCTGGCGGCCTGGGACGACCCCGCCGTGGACTGGGCGGCGTACGAGGTAGTCCTGCTGCGCTCGCCGTGGAACTACACCGAGCACCTGGACGCGTTCCTCGCGTGGGCCGAGCGCGTGTCGCAGGTCTCGCGCCTGCACAACCCGCTCGAGACCATCCGGTGGAACACGGACAAGCGCTACCTGCTCGACCTCGCGGGGCGCGGCGTGCCGACGGTGCCGACGACGTTCGTGGCTCCCGGGGGGTCCATCGACGCCGATGCGCTGGCGGGGCACATCGTGGTGAAGCCTTCCGTCGGGGCCGGGTCAGCGGGGGCGAAGATGCTGAAGGACGACGCGGCTGGCGCCGCGGCGCATGTGACGTCGCTGCATGCGGACGGCCGCACCGCGATGGTGCAGCCGTACCAGTCTGCCGTCGACACCGCGGGCGAGACCGCGCTGATCTACGTGGGCGGCGAGTTCTCCCACGCGGCGCGCAAGGCCGCGATCCTCTCGCAGGGCATGTCCTGGTCCACGGGGCTGTATGCCGACGAGAAGGTCATGGCAACCGAGGCGACGGACGCCGAGCGCGAGCTGGCGGACTTCGTGCTGGCCGGCGTGCCGGACCTGGCCTACGCGCGCGTGGACCTGCTCCCGGGCGACGACGGCCCCGTCCTGTTGGAGCTGGAACTCACGGAGCCGAGCCTGTTCCTGGGGCTGGGCGAGGGTGCGCCGGAGCGTGCGGCGGAGGCGTTCCGGGGACTGCTGGGCTGAGGCTCGCGAAAGCGCTGTAGTTAGCGAGTCGCGGAACGCCGAGAGGCCAGCCAGTCCTCGCAAGCGCGCAGCGACTCGTCGTCAAGAGCGCCGAGGACACGAAGTCGGTAAGCACTCCTTGAGCCTCTCAACACCACGGTGTGCCTGTTCATGGGACCGGCCTCATGTCGGACCGACATCGCGACATCACGTCCGACTCTCTTGCGTCGACCACCTGGTCCAACTACCGCGACATCACCCCCGGCCTCGGCAATACGTAAGGCCGGCCGAACCCGAAGAAGGATGACGACATGGACGGTGGCCCACCAGAGCGTGACGAGCGCTGCTGCGATTGACAGGTTCCCCATTGCGAGGTGGTACCCGTCTGGCATGTACGCACGCGCGTTGCGCTGCAACGTCAACCCGGCCCAAGCTCCATAGGCGAACAACGGCACTGCAACGAGAACGACGCCGATCAGAGCCGCGACACTGCGGAACTGTCCGTGCCGCATGTACACGTGCACTTCGCGCGGTGGTTGGTCCTCGTGGTCCACGCGGTACCTCGCTTCTCTCGTGCGCCGCACCCTACACGCCCATCACGTGACCGAGCCTGTACCCCGTGTCGGACCCCACCGTTAGCCTGAGACCAGCGCCCGCCGACTGGCTCCGATCGGATGCACTGTGTTGCCCCAGCAATCGGCGAGCAAAGCCGTTCATCGCGACTCCGTGCCCACACCAGGTTCCGCGCTCTCGATCGCGGCAATGAAGTCGTCCATCTGGCCCTCGATACCCACGACGACGAACGGCGTGCCATCGCCTTCGACCAGCCACTTCTCGACAGGCGCATCAGTCGGTCCCGCGAACCGCTCGACACTCCAGTGCTGTTCACGCCGCACGCCGATGGCGATGCCGCGGCCGGCTGTCACCCACAGACGTGGTCCGACCACTGCGCCCCTCGGGCCAGTTGCCATCCAGACGACAGGCCACCTCCCGAGGAATCGCGAGCGCGCGGCCAAACCACCTGCACACCCGAGGACACCCAGCACGACGGCACCGCCGCCTACGCCCCACGCGACCACGTCGACCACCGGACCGCGATTGATGCCCCACGTGCCTACGAGCAGAAGCATGGCCACGGCGACAACGAGGAACAGGAGGCTCGCGCCAAGCGATCGCCGGGTCGTGGCGGCAGCGTCCGCATCGGCGCTCAAGGTGAAGAGCGGCCGCACCTTCGTCTTGCTACCGAGCATGCTGGCGACAGTAGCGCGGCCGCGGCAACCGGGCGTGGGCATACGTGTCCGGCTGGACGAGCGAGGCGTGCGGAGAGGTGACCACCCGTCTACGGTGTCGCCGAACGCAGAGAGTCCAGCCAGCCCTCGCAACTGCTCAGCGACGCGTGGTCGAAGGGACCGAAGACGCGCAGATGGTAGACGCCTTGCGAGCCCTTGATCCGGACGAAATGGTTGTCGAAAGGTCCGAAACCACCGCCGGTCGACATCGTCACCTTCGTGCCGATGAGCCTTCGTCGTCCGGCGGGCCCGATCACCACAACGCCATCATCGCCGTTGCGCAAGCACAGTACGGGCCTGAAACGGAGGAGAAGGGCGAGATGAACCGTGAGCGCGTACCACAAGAACGCGAGGCTCAGTATGCAGCCGACGCCTACGGCGACGTGGTAACCATCCGGCATGTACGCCCGAGCGAACCGCTGCTTCGTGAGCCCGGCCCATGCGCCAAACAGAAAGGCTGGTGTTGCCACGGCGAGAGAGGCAATGAAGAACACGACGTTCTTGGTGTGGCGACCACGCATGAGCAATTGGACGTCGCGCGACGCGTTCGCTACGTGGCTCACTCGTCCCACCGCCTTCCTGGTGTGCCGCACCCTACATGTCCGTCAATGGACCAAGCCTGTTCCTGGGGCTGGGCGAGGGTGCGCCGGAGCGTGCGGCGGAGGCGTTCCGGGGACTGTTGGGATGACGGTCGGG
>NZ_CAJXJX010000180.1 GCF_913055775.1 uncultured Demequina sp.
GCAGGATCGGGTAGCCGTCCGACGCCGGGTCGGCGCCCAGCTGGTCCAGCTTGGCGCGGACGATGCCCTCGAGCACCGGGTTGACGGCCTCGAGGTGCGACGGGTTCGCCGCGAGGTACACATTCGTGGTCTCGCCGGTCTCGGCGGTGAAGGTGCCCTCGGTGCCCAGGTGGTACTTCACGTCGCCGGAGCCCTGCACCGAGCCGGGGATCGCCGTGCCGTCGAACTCGGAGAAGATCTGCGAGTACGACTTGCCCGCGAGATTGGCGAGCACGTTGAGGCGGCCACGGTGCGCCATGCCGATGCAGACCTCCTGCACGCCCGCGACGGCGGCGGAGGACATGACGGCGTCGAGCAGCGGGATCAGCGACTCTCCGCCCTCGAGCGAGAAGCGCTTCTGGCCCACGTACTTGGTCTGCAGGAACGCCTCGAAGGCCTCCGCGGCGTTGAGCCGGCGCAGGATCCGCAGGTGCTCCTCGCGGCTGGGCTTGGTGTACGCGGTCTCGAGCCGCTCCTGCAGCCACGCGCGCTGCGTGCGGTCGGCGATGTGCATGTACTCGACGCCCACCGTGCGGCAGTACGCATCGCGCAGGCGGCCGAGCACCTCGCGCATCTTCCACACGTTGGTGCCGCCGAAGCCGCCGGTCGCGTAGTGGCGGTCCAGGTCCCACAGCGTGAGGCCGTGCGTCTGGACGTCGAGGTCGGGGTGCTTGCGCAGCCGCGTCGAGAGCGGATCGACGTCGGCCATGAGGTGGCCGCGCGCACGGTACGAGTGGATGAGCTCGGCGATGCGGGCGGGCTTGGCCGCCTCGGCCGCTTCGTTGGTGGCCGAGTCCTGCACCCACCGCACGGGCTCGTACGGCACGCGCAGCGCCACGAAGACCCGGTCCCAGAAGCCGTCGAGGCCCAGGAGCTTCTTGTGCACGAGGGACAGGAACTCGCCCGACTGCGCGCCCTGGATCACGCGGTGGTCGTACGTCGAGGTGAGGGTGAGGACCTTCGCGATGCCCAGTCGCGCGACGGTCTCCTCGGAGGCGCCCTGGTACTCGGCGGGGTAGTCCATCGCGCCCACGCCGATGATCGCGCCCTGCCCCTGCATGAGCCGCGGCACCGAATGCACGGTGCCGATGGTGCCCGGGTTGGTCAGCGTGACGGTCGTGCCCTGGAAGTCGGAGGCCTGCAGTGCGCCGGTGCGCGCCTTGCGCACGATGTCCTCGTAGGCGCTCCAGAACCGTGCGAAGTCCATGCGGTCGGCGTCCTTGACGTTGGGCACGAGCAACTGACGTGTGCCGTCCCCCTTGTCGAGGTCGATCGCGAGACCGAAGTTCACGTGCTCGGGGGTCGCGATCGCGGGCTTGCCGTCGTCGAGCGTGTACGCCACGTTCATGCTCGGCTGCTCCGTGAGCGCCTCGATGATCGCGAAGCCGATCAGATGCGTGAAGCTGACCTTGCCGCCGCGGGTGCGTCCGAGGTGGTTGTTGACGACCGTGCGGTTGTCCATCAGGAGCTTCGCGGGGATGGTGCGCACCGACGTCGCGGTGGGGACCTCGAGGCTCGCCTCCATGTTGGAGACCACACGCGCGGCGGGACCGCGGAGCCGCTCCACGCCGTGCTTGACGTCCTTTGCGGCGAGCGCCTGGTGGTCGTGGCTCTGCAGGTACGTCGCGATCGGGGCCTGGGTGGTCGCGATCGGCTGCGTGGCCGTGGACTCGCTGTCGGCCTGCGGAGCGGGTTCGCCCACGGCGGTGGCGCCGGTGTCGGGCGACGCGGTGGCCGCGGGCATCTCCTCCGTCGCCGGCTGCTGGATCGCGGGCCGGACGTCGCGTCGCTCGGCCTGAGCGGTCGGCTCGGGCGACGCGGCTGGCGCGCTCGGAGCCGATGCGGGGGCGGCCGATGCGGCAGCGGCGGGAGTGGGGGCCGATGCGGCAGGCGTGGGTGCGGCGGGCGCTGGCGGAGCGGGCGCACTGGGCGCGGCCGCAGGAGCGGGATCCTCAGCCGGAGCGGCCGACGCGGGGCCGGTGGGAGACGGGGCGCTCGCTGCACTCGCACCCAGGATCAGAGAGGCGACCGAGGGCGCGCCTGCGGCGTGGGTCACGGTCGTGCGGTCAGTATCTGGCGCGCTGGTGTCGGGGGACACGGAGGGGCCGCTCGCTTTCTTGGCGCTCATGCGTCGGAGGACAACGGTGTACTAAGTGCATTGTCCAGCCTAATCGGGCTGGGCCCCACCATTGTCACCGCTCTTGGGACAATCGTTATGCGATGTCGCGCCGGAATGTCACGAGCCAGCCGATCGCCCCTGCTGCGACGGCGTATCCGAGCAGCACCGCGAAGCCGGCCCCGGCACTGAGCAGGTCGCCGGCGCCGAGCGTCGAGTAGAAGCTCGCGCCGGTCATCGCCTCGCCCGCCGCTCCCGGCAGGAACCGCCCCACGGGCTGCAGTGGCTCGATGAAGGCGATCGCCACGCGCAGGATCGGCTCGACGAGCTGGGTCCATCCCAGCAGCACCACGATCACGACCACCTGGTTCGTGAGCGCGGAGCCGAACCCCACCCCCACGAGGGCCCACACGATCATCGCGGCGATGCCCAGTCCGATCGATCGCCAGACCTCGCCGTCGTCGAGGAACGTGGGCTCGCCCGCGATCGCGAGCACTCCGGCTCCGACGGCGATGCCCGTCGCGATGCCGACGACCGCGTAGACGGCCGCGAACGGGATCACCGCGATGAACTTGGAGGCGATCACGCGCGCGCGGCTGGGCTCGAGCAGCACCGTGGTGTCGATGGTCCGGTGGCGGAACTCGGCAGTCACGACCAGGGCGCCCAGGATCACCGGGAACACGTAGCCGAAGGACACCGGCAGCGAGTAGATGGTCAGGGCGGTCGTGAGCGGGTCCGTCGCGACAGGCTGAGTGTCGCCGCCCGCGAACTCGTCGGCAAACGCGATCGAGAACGCCAGAGATCCTGACAGGAACGCGATGCCGCCCAGCTGGCACAGCAGCAGGACCCACCACAGGCGCGTCGAACGGAGCTTCCGGATCTCGGAGGTCAGCGCGGCGCTCATGCGATCGCCTCCCCGCCGGTCAGGCGCAGGAACACGTCCTCGAGGTTCTCCCCGCCCTCGGCCAGCCCGTGGACCTCGAGGCCGTCCGCGAAAGCGGCGGCGCCCACGTCCGCCGCCCGCGCATCGGCGATGACGGCCGTGCCGGGAGCCGTCACGGTGGCTGCGGAGGCGAAGCGACCCTCCACAAAGTCCGCGAGCCCCGGGTGGTCGGGGCTTCGCAGTGTGACGGTGGGATGCGCGAGGGATCGAAGGTCGTCGAGCGATGACTGATGGCGCAGCGAGCCCCGCGCGATGATGACCACGTCATCCACGGTCTGCTCGACCTCGGACAGCAGATGCGAGCTGAGCAGCACCGTGCCGCCGTCGTCCGCGAAGCGCCGCAGGAACGCGCGCAGCCACTTGATCCCCGCAGGGTCGAGGCCGTTGGCGGACTCGTCGAGCACCAGGACGCTGGGATCGCCCAGCAGCGCGGTCGCCAGCCCCAGGCGCTGGCGCATCCCCAGCGAATAGCCGCCCACGCGCCGGTTCGCCGCGTCCGTCATGCCCACGGCGGCCAGCACCTCGTCGCGGACCAGGCTGCGGTCCGGTTCGTCGGCCGGCAGATCCACCAGCCGGCCCTCGGCCTTCGAAACGATCTTGCTGGTCACCACGAGGACGTCGCCGTCGCGCAGCCAGGGTGCGGCGTCC
>NZ_CAJXJX010000181.1 GCF_913055775.1 uncultured Demequina sp.
ACCAGGTCCACCGTGACGCCATGTGCCAGCCATGCGCCGAAGCTCTGGCCGGCCACGCCGGTGAAGTTGATCCGGATGGCATCGGGCTTGAGCCCGGCATGGCCGTGCTTTTCGGCAATGCGCCCGGACAGCATGGCGCCGACCGTGCGGTTCACATTGCGGATCTCGCGGTCGATCACCACCGTCTCGCCATTGTCGATCGCACCCTGGCAGGCGGCGATCAGATCGTTGTCGACGGCGGTGAGCTCGATGTAGCCCTCCGACGTGCGGGCGTCGGACGCCTCGGCCCGCCTGTCCATGGCGCCGAGTCCGGCGACCACGACGAGCACGAGAACCACCGCGGAGAGCGCGGGGCCGTACCATCCGTTCGCCTGCGTCCCACCGGCGCCGGCGTCGGGAGAGAGCGACACGGACTGGACCGCGACCCCGAGAACGAGCGAGCCCGCCGCCGTGACGAGCGCGAGACCCGTCAGCAGGCGCCGGCGCCCGACCACGGCGGCGACGCCTGCGGCGACCAGGATCGCGACAGGGAGTGCGCGCACGGCCGCATCGAGCAGCGTGGGCACGCTGCCGGCGTCGCCGATCCCTCCGAGCAGCAGCTCCGCGGCCGACAGTGGCTGCGCGGCGGCCGACGGCCCGGGCTCCCGCGTGAGGATCGCCCACGCGTCGGCGACCGAGCCGGAACGGATCGCCGCGAGCGCGCCAGCGCCCGAGACGACGAGCATCGGCACGGACGCTCCCCAGATTCGCCATCGAGCGCGCCCAGCCCCGGCTCCGACGACGATCAGCACCGGCACGGCCACGACAGCCAGGACCGGCACGGCAGCCGCGATCACGGCCATTGCCGCGCCGGCGCCCGCGGCGGCGCTCCGCGAGGGCCGTGGCGCAGTCCCGTGCTCGGAGCCGTCCGCGAGCACCTCCCCACGCTGCCAGCCGCCCGCACGGACGAGCGCGAGCACGGCCAGCGGAGCCACCACGTGGACAATGACGGCCGCGACCCTGCCTGCGGCGGCCGACTCAATGGCCATGGGCCACACGGCGTAGGCGGCGCTGGCGAGCGCGCGCACGGGGAGGGACCGGGTGACGGCGCCGATCGCCGCCCATGCCGCCAGCCCCGCGAGCAGGGGGGCGAACAGCAGCACGAGGCCGAGCCACAGCGCGAGGCCGCCGGGTGCCGCGGCGAAGGGGACGAGCAGCGACGCGAGCGAGGCGTCGATCGCGGGCGCCCCGAACGCCTGGTCGGTCCACCCCGTCAGGGCGCGGTCCCACAGGTCGCCGAGTGCGAGGTCGGAGACGCCGAGCGCGCTCCCGGCCAGCATGCGCCCGCTCAGCAGACCCGAGAGCCAGGTCGGATGCAGTGCGATGCTGAACGCGGCCAGCGCGATGCCCAGCGCCGTGAGCAGCAGCCGTCGACGGCGGCCGATCGCCGCGAGTTCGGCGCGGACGACGTCGGAGGGAGCGTCATCGGCCTGGCGTCGACTCCGCACGCCCCACTCGAGGGAGCGCACGTGGCGAGCGACCTGCCGCGGCGTGGCGAGGAGCCGACGCTCGGCCGCGGTCGATCGGCCCGCGCGACGGATGCCGCGGCGGGCACGCGGGAGCCGTGGCGCCGCCGCCAGCAGCCTCCATGGCACCAGCAGGTCCGCGAGCAGCAGTCGCGGCTCGTTCTGCGCGATACGCAGGAGAGCGCGTCCAGCGGACGACGCGAGAGCCCACAGGCCGAGGAGCGGCACCGCCCACCACGGCGCGAATGCCTGGGCGTGGAACCACTCGGATGCGCGCCGAGCGCCGTAGGTCGCCCGGGGACCGCCACCGGAGCCGCCGCGCCGGCCTTCGAGTCGCTCCTGGCTGTGGCGGATGCGTGCCCGCGGGACGGCGACCACGTCGAAGCCGGCGCGCCAGGCGCGCCTGCAGAAGTCGAGGCTCGACCCCCATCCCTCGGCGCCGGTGTCGAGCCCGCCCAGCAGCTCCCACAGCTCGCGCCGCACGAGCGATCCGCCGACCGACACCGCCAGCACGTCGTCGCGATCCGCGTACTGGCCCTGGTCGACGTCGTCGCGCTCGACCATCGCCATGCGGCGCGCGCCCACCGCCGTGGTCGTGGTGCCGAGGCTCAACAGCCGGTCGGGGGCGTCCCACCTGACGTGAGCCGCACCCACGACGCCGGCGAGCTGGCGCTTGCGGGCAGTGGCGGCGAGCGCCGCGAGCGCACCGGGCATCGGCGCCGTGTCGTCATGCAGCGTCCACAGCAGCTCCGAACCTGGGCCCGCGTGCCGATCGAGGATGGCGGAGACCGCAGCGCCGAAGTCCGCCGCCTCGACCTGCTCGACGAGGATCCGCGGATCCCACCCTCCGGGAGGAGACTCGACCGGCGAGGTGATGGCGAGGTGGACGTGATCGGGGATCGGATCCTGGGTGAGCACGCCGTCCAGGGTTGCGGCGAGATGAGGAGAGCGGCCGTCGCTCACCACGATCGCGCGCACGACGATGCGCGCGGGACTCATGCTGTCCCCACGCAGGCGGGCCGACTAGACAGCGCGACGCTTGAGCTTGCGCCGCTCGCGCTCCGAGAGGCCGCCCCAGATGCCGAACCGCTCGTCATTGGCGAGAGCGTAGTCGAGGCACTCGGATCGGACGTCACACGAAGCGCACACCTTCTTCGCCTCGCGGGTCGATCCTCCCTTCTCGGGGAAGAATGCCTCGGGATCCGTCTGAGCGCACAGCGCTCGCTCCTGCCACGAGAGAGGTCCGTCATCCTCGACAGCGTCGAAGATGTCCACCACCGCCGCCAGAGTCGGCGCCGGCTTGCCTGCGTCCGAGGGCACTGCACCGCCGTAGATATCCCACATAGGCCGTCCTCCGATCGCTGAGGCAGATGTTTCTGCCTGTAGGAATTACACCGTTGTTATCCCTACGCGTCAAGCCGAGCCTAGCGCACTCCCCTGAGGAATCCCAGACCCCACGCGACGTGCATGGTGGCGAGCACGAGGGGGGTCCTCAGCCCTGCGGCGGCGCCCGTTCGCGGCAACAGCAGGAGCGATGCGCCGAGCACCCCCGCCGCGTAGCCCGCCGGAACCACCAGCGCGACGGTCAGCGGCGCCGAGCCGAGCACCAGCCCGACCGTTCCGGCGACCAGGCCGGCAGCCACCGCCACCGTGGCAGCAGGCGCGGCGAGATAGCGAGGCGATCGGCTCTCGGGGTGAACGCGGACCACCTCGCGCCGCCATTGACCCGAGGAGTAGAACTGCCGACGCAGAGCCGACCACGTGGCGCGCGGCGTGTAGGGCACCGCCATCTCCGGCACGAACCACACCACGAGGCCCGCGCTCCGCAGGCGGTGATTGAGCTCCCAGTCCTGGGCCCGGACGAAGTGCTCGTCGTAGCCGTCGACCACAGCGAGCGCCGCGCGTCGGAACGCACCGAGGTACACGGAGGCCGCCGGCCCCTCGCTGCCACCCTGACGATGCCCTGCTCCCCCGAGCCCGAACACCGACGACATCGCCACGGACACGGCGCGGGCGAACGGCTGACGGGCGGTCGGCACCATGCGGCCGCCGACGTTGGCGGCGCCTGTCCTGCGCAGCGCGTCGACCGCGAGTGCGATGTAGCCGGACGGCATGAGCGCGTGACCGTCCATCCTCACGATCACGTCGTGGCGGCTCGCGGCGATCGCTCGATTCAGGCCGGCGGGCGTGAGCCCGGTCGGGTTGTCGACCACGGTGACCTGCGG
>NZ_CAJXJX010000182.1 GCF_913055775.1 uncultured Demequina sp.
TGCGGTGGTCGATCGCGCACCTGCACCAGGCGATCCTCGACGACGAGGCCCACGTGCCGTCGATCGACTCGTTCACGACCCTCGCCGGCTACGTCCACTGGAAGCTCACGGGCGAGCGTGTCCTGGGCGTGGGCGACGCCTCCGGCATGTTCCCCATCGACCCCGCGACGCGCGACTACGACGCCGCGATGCTTGACACGTACGCCGGCCTGGTCGAGGACCGTGGCATCGACCTGCGCGCAATGCTGCCGCAGGTGCTCGTCAACGGCGCCGACGCGGGCTCGCTCACCGAGTCCGGCGCGGCCCTGCTGGACCCCACCGGCGCGCTGAGCGCCGGCATCCCGCTTGCCCCGCCTGAGGGCGACGCCGGCACCGGGATGATCGCGACCAACGCCGTCGCACCGCGCACGGGCAATGTCTCGGCTGGAACCTCGATCTTCGCGATGGTCGTGCTCGAGGGCCCGCTCGCGAGCGTCCACGAGGAGATCGACCTCGTCACCACGCCCGCCGGCGATCTGGTGGCGATGGTCCACTGCAACAACGGGGCCTCCGAGCTCGGTGCCTGGGCAGGGCTGTTCGGCGAGTTCGCGGAGGCGCTGGGAAGCCCGGCCGATGCGGACGCCGTCTTCGGTGCGCTCCTCACCCGGGCGCTTGAGGCCGATGCGGACGCCGGTGGCGTCCTCGCCTACAACACCCTGTCGGGCGAGCCCATCGCGGGACTCGACGAGGGCCGTCCACTGGTGGTCCGCACCCCGGACGCGGGCTTCACGCTTGCGAACTTCATGCGCGCGCAGGTGTATGGGGTGTTCGGCACACTGAGCCTCGGCATGGAGGTGCTCGCGCGCGAGGGCGTAGCGATCGATCGCATGTTCGCGCATGGCGGCATCTTCCGCACCGCGGGCGTCGCGCAGCGCTTCCTCGCTGCGGCCATCGGCGCCCCGGTCGCTGTGGGCGACACCGCTTCCGAGGGCGGCGCGTGGGGCATGGCCGTGCTCGCGGCCTACCGCCAGGCGCCGCTGGGCATGGACGTGACGACCTTCCTCGACGAGAAGGTGTTCGCCGGCGCGGACGTCTCCGTAGTCGATCCGGTCGCGGAGGACCTCGCGGGCTATGCCGCATACCTCGAGCGCTACCGCAAGGGACTCGCCGTCGGTCGCGCCGCGGTCGAGGCGATCTAGCTCTGTGCCACTGCGGCAACGGCTGCCGCGTCGAGGGTGCCCGCCGCCGGGAGGTCATTGAGTTCGTCGACGTCAACGCCGAGCTCGACGTACACCGCATGGAGCGCGCCCGCTGCGGCCCCCGCTGCCCCGGCGAAGTCGCCCAGTGCCGTCGACGTGAGCCGGGGCGCGACGTGCAGCGCGTTGGTCAGCTCGTTCTGGTAGGACTCCAGGTCCGCCGCGAGCGACTTGGCAATCCCGCCGCCGAGCACGATGACATCGGGATCCGAGGCAACGGAGACTGCGCACAGTGTGAGCACGAGGGCCTGGTCGAAACGGTCACGGACGTTGCGCAGCTCGTCTGGCGGGTCGGCGCGGAAGAGTGCGGCCGGTTCGCTCACGTCGATGCCGGCCGCGGTCGCCATGCGCGCGATGCCCGGCCCCGTCACCGACGCCTCGAGTCGCGTGCCCCCCGGGCCGGCCGGCAGCTGTCCGAACTCGCCGACGAGTCCGCGGCGACCCTGCAGCAGACGGCCGTCGACGGCGAGACCCACGCCCAGGCCGGCGCCCAGCGTCACCATCGCGGCGCTGGCCAGCCCGCTCGCGGCCCCGAAGCGCATCTCGCCCAGAAGGGCGTAGTTGGCATCGTTGTCGATCCGCAGGGGCTTGTTGATCGCGCGCGCGCACGCGTCGAGGAACGTGGGGTCCTCGACCTGAGGCAGGTTGGGAGCGTTCGAGACCGACGGCCCCTGATGGCTCACCGCGCCGGGAAGGCCGAGCGCGACCGCGCGCACATCGCCCCATCGAGCGCCCGCGAGGCTCTTCGCGAGCTCGGCGATCCAGAGTGCAAGGTCTTCCGCGCTCGCGCCCACCTGAGTCGCGACATCGACACTCGCCAACGGGGCAGCGGTCAGATCGACGAGGACGGCTCGGGTACGCGATCCCCCCACGTCGATGCCGAGCGCCAGGTGATCGCCCGACTCGATGTCGAGCAGCACCTGGCGGCGCCCACGCCGCTCCTCGACAAGGGCGGATCCCTCGTGGACCAATCTATCGGCGATCAGTCCGTCGACCGCACGGGAGACCGTGGCGGGGGAGATCCCCGTTGCGCTCGCGAGCTGCTTGCGGCTCGACGGACGGGCGCGCAGAAGTGCGGCGACGATCTGACCACGAGTCGCTTCGCGCACGGGCACCCCCTATTTGCGTTCACTGTGCGTCCAAAGCCTACGGGATCGATGGAGGCGCGACGCGAAAGCGGCACGGAGGCCGCAACAAGAACGTTACATGGAACTGCTTGACATTGTTTGCGTGATGAACGCAAACTAAATCCGGCTTCGACCCCAGTCGGTGCCGACGACAGCCCAGGAGAGCAGAGGTCCCCCCATGAACAAGCCCATCACCCGCCGTCGCAGCGCTGTGATCGCCGGCGCGCTCGCCGCGAGTCTCGCCCTCGCGGGCTGCAGCTCGGACGCCGAGCCGGAAGGCGACAGTTCCACTGCGTCGCCTGCTGGTGACGACGTCAACGCCGTCGCTGACGACGCCACCAGCCCCAGCCTCGAGTTCGCAGGCCCGAATGGAGAGGTCCCCGGGACCCTCGACGAGCTGGTTCTCACCGAAGACGAGAGCGCCGCCGTCGCCGACGGCGACTACACCGCGGCCTTCGTGTGGCACACGTCGTCCGAGTTCGTGTCGGCCGTCGAGAAGGGCGCCGTTGCGCAGTTCGAGGACCTCGGCATCGAGGTCGTGGCCTCCACCGAGGCCGGGTTCGACGCCGCGACGCAGGCCAACAACGTTGAGTCCGTCATGGCTCTCGAACCCGACATCATCGTCGCGATCGCGGTGGACCCGACCTCCGCCGCGCAGTCGTTCCAGCCCATCGTCGACTCCGACACCACCCTGGTGATCATGACCACGCCCCCCGCCGGGTACACCGCCGGAGAGGAGTTCGTGGCGATCGTGACCGAGTCGCTGACGGATGCCGGACGCGCGAACGCGGAGCTGCTGGGCGATGAACTGGGTGGCGAGGGCGAGGTCGCGTACCTGTTCCACGACGCCGACTTCTGGTTCACCAACCAGCGTGACGAGGCCTTCAAGGACTGGCTTGCCTACTCGTATCCCGAGATCGAGATCGTGGCTGAGCAGGGCTTCACCGATGAGGCTCGCACGGAGGAGATCGCCGCCGCACTGCTACTGCAGAATCCCGACCTCACCGGCGTTTACGTGCCATGGGCGACCGCCGCTCAGGGCGTGCTCGCCGCGGTGAAGGCGGCCGGGCGCAGCGACGTCAAGATCGTCACCAACGACCTCGACACGACTCTCGCGGCGGACATGAACGCCGGCGGGCCCGTGGTGGGCCTCGTGGGCAACGGCTCACTCGACATCGGCCGCGGCCTCGCCATCGCCGCCGCCTACGATCTTCTCGACAAGGAGGCGCCCGCATTGGTCGCGTCACCTCCGGTGAAGGTCACCGTCGACAACCTCGTCGATGGCTGGCTGGCGGACTACGGTGCCGAGCCTCCGTCGTCCGTGACCGGCGACTGACGGCAGCGGCGGGGCGCCCCGCCCCCCCCCC
>NZ_CAJXJX010000183.1 GCF_913055775.1 uncultured Demequina sp.
CCCGCCATCAACGAGCCGGTGCGCCCGGTCGAGTCCCTCGCGCCCGTGTCTGTCGAGCGCCGTGGGAATGGTCGTCTCCGCCTCGACTTCGGGCAGAACATCTCCGGCGTGCTTCGCGTGCACCTCGACGCGCCCGCGGGACACCTGGTGCGCCTGCATCACGCCGAGGTACTCGAGAACGATGAGCTGGGCACCAGGCCGCTGAGGCGCGCGTCCTCCGTGGATGCCTACGTGAGCGACGGCGCCGCGACTTCGTGGTCGCCACGGTTCACCATCCACGGCTTCCGGTATGCGGAGATCGAGGGATGGCCCTGCGACCTGCGGCCAGGCGATGTCGAGGCTCTGGTCATCCACACCGACATGGAGCGCCGCGGTTGGTTCGAATGCTCGGATCCTCTGCTCAACAAGCTCCACGAGAACACCGTGTGGTCCATGCGCGACAACTTCGTGGACCTGCCCACCGACTGCCCGCAGCGCGACGAACGGATGGGCTGGACCGGCGACATCCAGGTCTTTGCGCCCGCCGCCGAGTTTCTCTATGGCGCGGATGGCGTCCTTGCCTCGTGGCTGCGCGATCTTGCGGCCGAACAGGGTGAGGACGGTTGGGTGCCGAACTTCGTGCCGTGGGTCGAGTGCGGCTTCCCGCGCGGAGCTTCGGCCGCGTGGGGCGACGCGGCAGCTGTCGTGCCGTGGCAGATGTACCAGCGACGCGGTGATGTGGGGGTCCTGGGCGCGCAGTTCGAGTCGATGCGCGCCTGGGTGGACCACCTGGAGCTCCGTGTGGGGCCCGATGACGTAGTCGAGGGCTCCATGGAGCTGGGCGACTGGCTCGACCCCGCAGCGCCGCCGGAGAACCCCGGTGGGGGACGCACGGACCGCTACCTCGTCGCATCGGCATATGTCGTGAAGTCCGCACGCATCGTCGCTGAGGTGGCATCCCTGCTCGGTGACGCCAAGGCGCGGGATCGCTACGCCGCGATCGCTGCGCGTGTCGTCGCCGGCATCCAGCGCCGCTGGCTGACCGACCTGAGCGGAATCGCGCACGCTCCGACCGCCCTCGCGCTCGTGCTCGAGTTCGACCTCGCGACGTCGGAGGACCAGCGTCGCGACGTGGGCGCTCTGCTCGCCGCATCGGTGCGCCAGGGCGGTCACCGCATCGCGACCGGCTTCGTCGGCACGCCGATCATCTGCGACGCGCTCGCGCGCTCCGGCCACCTCGACGATGCCTATGCGCTGCTCACGCAGACGGAGTGCCCCTCGTGGCTGTACCCGGTCACGATGGGCGCGACGACCATCTGGGAGCGGTGGGACTCGATGCTGCCGGACGGCAGTGTCAACCCGGGCGACATGACGTCCTTCAACCACTACGCGCTGGGCGGCGTGGTCGACTTCCTGCACCGCACGGTCGCGGGCCTGGCGCCGGGTGCGCCGGGCTACCGGGTCGTCGACGTGCGCCCTCAGCCGGGAGGCGGACTGACGTGGGCCCGTGCCGAGCACATCAGCCCGTTCGGGCGGATCGAGGTTGCGTGGCGCATCGTCGGGGACACGTTCGATCTGGACGTCGAGGTCCCGGCCGGGGCCACCGCCCGCGTGACGCTGCCGGACGACTCACGGCACGAGGTGGGCGCCGGACGGCACACGTTGCGCTGCAAGAACCCCGCGCTCGACCGACCGACCACAGGAGCACCCGCATGACCACCTACGACCGCTTCCACCCGGGCGAGGAGTGGCTCGACACCTCTGGCACGCCCATCCAGGCGCACGGCGGCTCGGTCATGGAGATCGACGGCACCTACTACTGGTACGGCGAGAACAAGGAGTTCACGACGCCGGGCTCGGGCATCTGGCACTGGGGCGTGCGCTGCTACTCGTCGACGGATCTGTACAACTGGACCGACGAAGGCGTCATCATCCCTCCCGACGAGGACGACCCCACGTCGCCACTTCACCCGGCACGCGGCATGGACCGCCCACACATCATCCGCCACGCCAGGACCGGAAAGTTCGTGTGCTGGGTGAAGGTGATGGAGGGCTCCACGCAACTGTCGACCACGCTGGTCGCGGATCACATCCTGGGGCCGTACAGCAAGGCGAACGTCGACTTCATGCCGCTAGGCATGAACGCCGGCGACTTCGACCTCGTGAGCGATCCGCACGACGGCAAGGGCTACTACGTCTTCGAACGAGTCCACACCGAGCTGATCGTGGCGGACCTCACGGACGACCTCACTGACGTCACCGGCTACTACTCGACGCACTTCCATCACGGGCGCCCGCCCTTCACGCGCGAGGCCCCGTCGCATTTCTACCGACGCGGCACGCACTACCTGGTGACGTCAGGCACGACCGGCTACTACCCGAACTGGTCCGAGGTCGCGGCAGCGCCGTCGATGCACGGTCCCTGGACCGTGGTGGGTGACCCGCATCCCGAGGACGAGTCGCGCACGTCCTACCGCACGCAGGTCAGTTCGGTGTTCAAGGTGCCTGGCAAGAAGGACCTCTACATCGCGCTGGGCGACCGGTGGCTTCCGGACTACGAGGCTCACGGTGACGAGGCCTATCAACTCTTCGATGAATACTTCGCGCGCATCGAGGAGGGTGAGCCCGACGCTGGCATGCGTGAGCTGACGGTGCCGAACACCTCGCGGGCCCGCTACGTGTGGCTGCCGATCCGTTTTGATGGCGACCGCGTGCTGATCGACTGGCGCGACGAGTGGAGCCTCGACGAGTACGAATAGGCCTCCCTCCTTCGCTGTTTCTGTGCCCTGACCGATTCGCCCCTTGCCCTGTTCCCCGCACTCAATGGAGAGTCACATGGACACTGTCGTCCGCCCCTTGTCCCTCATGATCGCCGCGCTCCTCGCGTTCGTCGCTGTCGTCGTGCCGTCACCGGCCGGCCGCGCGGCCGACACCGCCACCGCCCTGGATCGCTCCGGGTGGGCGCTGTCCTCGTCGGGTGCATGGATCCCCCTGGGTAATGCCATCGACGGGGACCCGTCGACGTCGTGGCTCGGCGACGGGGATCAGTACGAAGGGATGTGGTTCCAGATCGACGCCGGTGAGCAGGTGACGTTCGACGCGATCGAGCTCGCGCAGTCTGGCGAGTGGGACAACGCTTACCCGCGTGCCTTCGTAGTGGAGGTATCCGACGACGCTGCAGCGTGGACTGCCGTGGCCACGGAGACGGGTACCTATGCGGACCAGCTCGTGATTCTCGAGGAGACGACTTCCGCGCGCTACGTGCGCCTCACATTGACGGCTTCGGTCGGTGCGGGAGAGGGCGGCTGGGCGATCGGAGAGGCCAACCTGATCCGTGCGCGCTCGGCCGACCGCAGCGGCTGGTCCCTCAGCACGTCGGGCTGGTGGCTCGACCCCGCGCTCGCGATCGACGGCGATGAGTCGACGTCGTGGGTGAGCGACGGCGACCAGCGTGACGACATGTGGTTCCAGGTGGACGCAGGTGAGGCAGTGTCTTTCGACACGGTCGAGATGACCAGGCCGGAGTGGGACAACGCCTATGCGAGGGCATATGTGATCGAGGGCTCGATCGACGGCGCCGCCTGGTCCACGCTCGCCGCCGGCGCCGGTTCTCTCGCCGACGAGCGCGTCGAGTTGGACTCGCCAGCGACTGCGCGGTACGTCAGGGTCTCGCTGACCTCATCCG
>NZ_CAJXJX010000184.1 GCF_913055775.1 uncultured Demequina sp.
CGCTCCGGCGGTGTCGCTCGGCACGCTCATCGCCCGCCGGCCTCGCTCGGTGGACACCGCGATCGAGGGGCCGTACGTGATTCCCCGTCCCGGCGGCGGCTGGGCGCTGATCGTCTCGTACGATTCGCTCGCGTCGACCTATCACGTGCGCGTCGCGGTCGCGGATGACCTCTACGGCCCCTACCGCGACCACGAGGGCCGCGAGCTGACGGACCTGGATGCCGACCCGGAGGCTACGGGTCTCACCGTGCTCGCGAGCCACCGCCTCGAGGGTGCGCGGGGCCTGCTTGCCCCAGGCCACGCGTCGGTGCTGACTGAGCCCGGACGTCAGCTCCTGGTGCACCACACGCGCTTCCCGGACGACCCGCTCCAGCATGAGGTCCAGGTGCGACGGCTCGTGTGGAGCCAGGGAGGGTGGCCGCTCGTCTCGATCCAGCCGTGGGCGGGAGCCGCCGAGAACGACGACGAGGCGACCTGGCCCACCGACGTCACCGGACTGCTGGGCACCTGGGAGGTCGTCGACTGGTCGGGTCCCACGCAGCAGGTCGCCGCCTCCCGCGAGATCGAGGTGACGGCCGATGCGCTGGCCGGGCTGGTCCCGCACGGCCGGGGACGCTTCACGCGGGACACCGGTGCAGCGGACGGAGGACCCGTCGACGCGGTGGTCTTCCCTGCGTGGGACGCCGCGCGCGGCCGGTCGACGCTGAGTTTCGCCGCTCGCGGCCCTGCGGGCACCGTCGTCGTCGGCACCCGGGTGGGATGATGACCATCGTGGCCACGGAACGCGAGCCGAGGGGTGACGCCGAGCGCGTCGGGCCGCTCGAGGGCGCCCCGGCGGACTCGCAGGAGATCCCCGGGTGGTCGGGCCGGATCATGGTGTGGCTGCGCGTGGTCGCTCAGTTGGTGGGCATCCAGGTGCTGATGATCGTGGGCACCGTGCTGGGGCTGGTAGTCGCGGGACTGGGCCCGGCTCTCACGTCCGGCAGTGCGCTGCTCGCGCGGCTGAGGTCGGGCGATGCGTCCGATGCGCTGTGGCGTGACTTCTGGACCGAGTACCTTGCCCATTGGCGCCGTGCGTCACTCGTGACGGCGCCCGCCATTCTTGCGATCGCGCTGGTCTGGTACGAGCTGCTCGTGCTCCAGGCCTACGGCAGTGGAGCGCTCACCGCGATCCTGACGGGCGCATCGGCCGCCGTGGGGCTGTGCGCGATCGCCTACCTGTCCTACGCCCCCCATGTCCTGCGTCGCTATGACGACCCAGCGTTCAGGACCGCCCGGTTCCTGCTGGTGGGGCCGCTCGTGTCGCCCCTCACCGCGCTCGGCTGCATGGTCACCGGTGTCGCGCTGCTCGTGATCGGGCTGCGCTTCCCGCTGCTGCTGGTGCTCGTCGGGCTCGCGATCCCGGTGCTGCTCACCGGACTGCTCGTCGACCGCTTCCTCGACAGGGTGGACGCGCGCCATGACGGCGAGGACGAGCCCTCGGACGGCGACGACACGTCCACCGCCGCCTGACAGAGCCGCGCCACTTGCACAGCCGGCGACAGGTCAGTCCGCGGTGGACTCGCGCGCTTCCAGCGTGAAGTCCGCGACTACCCGACGGAACGGCTCCGCCGAGCCCGCGATGCGCTGCATCAGCAGATCGACGGCCGTGTCCGCGATCTGCTCGCGACCCGGCGCGATCGAGCTCAGGGTGGGCGCGGAGTAGGCCGCCTCTTCCGTGTCGTCGAAGCCCACGACGGCCACCTTGCGTGGGATGTCCACGCGCCGGGCGTGCAGGGCGTGCAGAGCACCCAGCGCAAGAGCGTCGTTGAGGCCGAACACGGCGTCGAACTCCGTGCCCGCGTCGAGCAGCTGGTAGACGCAATCGGCGCCGGTGGCGCGATGCCACAGGCCGCCCTCGATCACGAGGGCGGGGTCGAACGGGATGCCGTTGGCGGCGAGAGCGGCCTGGTATCCCAGTACGCGCAGGGCCGCCGAGCCCATGGTCTCGCCCGCGTGGGCACCCGCGACGGCGATCCGGCGCCGCCCCCGGTCGATGAGGTGCTGCGTCGCTGCTCGGGCGCCGTCGACGTTGTTCATGGTGACGTGGTCCCAGTCGCCGCCGAAGATGCGTTCGCCGAGCACGACGAGCGGGTAGGGCACCTTGAGTTCGTCGGCGTCGTCGGGCCCGAGTCCGAGCGGTGAGAAGATCAGCCCGTCGGTGAGCTGGCGGCGCTCCGAGGTCAGCACGTCGAGCTCGTGCTGGCGACTCGCGCCCGTCTGCTCGATCAGCACGACCAGGCCCCGCGCCTCGGCCGCTCGCATGACCGAGTCCGCGAGCTCCGCGAAGTAGGGGAGCGACAGCTCGGGGACAGCGAGCCCGATGATGCCTGTCGTGCCCTGGCGCAGGTTCCGAGCCGCCAGGTTCATCCGGTACCCGAGCTCGTCGATGGCCTTCTGGACCTTCTCGCGGGTCGCGGGGCGGATGTGCGGATAGTCATTGACCACGTTGGAGACGGTCTTGACGGAGACGCCCGCGCGCTGTGCGACGTCCGTCATGGTGACGGTTGTCTTCGCCGGTACGTCAGTCACGCGCGTGATGCCTCCTCGTCGAGCGGGATCCATACCCGCATCGCACCCGCGCCGCGGTTCGCCCATCGGGCATACGGGATGGCCCTCAGGTTGATTCTGCCTGGAAGCATGCCAGATGAGTGGGCGCCACGCGCCCGGCGCGGTGCCGCGGTGCCGAGTGGCGCGCCCGCAGCCGATCGCACGATCGCTTCCGTGAGGAGCGTGACCTCGGTCCGCAGGGACGTCAAGGCGGGCCCGGTGCGCACCGGCGTAGCGGGGTCGAGGCGGATGTCCTCGACCGCGACGCCCGGCGGCAGGTCGGACTGCTCGATGCAGTACACGAGCGGCCCGCGACGCAGCGCGACGCAGCCGCGCACCGCGTCGACGCGCGGGTGGGGATCGAGCATCTCGACGGCCATGGGGAGGGTGAGGACGATGCGGTCGCCGTCGTCGGTCGGCACGCGGAGGTAGCCGTCGGCATCGCTGCGGGCCGATGCGGTGGTCCCGTTCACCTCGACCGTCGGCTCAGTCGCCCAGGCCGGGATGCGCAGAGCGAGCTCCTCGAGCGGACCGGCGACGTCGATCGTGATGGTGCCGTCCCAGGGGTATTGGGTGTCGATCGTCAGCGTGGAGCGGCCAAGGGCGATGGTGCCGGAGGCGTAGAGGTGCACGCGCGCCGAGGTCTCCGTCCCGGTCGCGACATACGCGCCGAGCGACGCGACCAGGCGCGCGAGGTTGGGCGGGCAGCACGCGCACGCGAACCAGTCGAGTCGCTCCGACGGCGAATACTCGCTGGAGCCGTCGTGCCCCGTCCGCAGTTGCAGTGGGTTGGAGTAGAAGAAGCGCACACCGTCGATCCCGGTGGAGGACGCGATGCCGTTGTAGAGGGCACGCTCCATGGCATCGGCGTGGCGGGATTGCCCCGACGCGAGCAGCATGCGCCAGTTCCACTGGAAGGACGCGATCGCGGCGCAGCTCTCCGCATAGGCGCGGTCCGGCGGCAGCTCGAACGGATCGCCGAAGGACTCGTCCTT
>NZ_CAJXJX010000185.1 GCF_913055775.1 uncultured Demequina sp.
GTGGGCGCCGGTGCGGCCGAGGGTGCGATCGACGCCGCGTCGATCCTCAAGCCCATGCTCGCCCGCGGTGAGCTGCAGACCATCGGCGCGACCACGCTCGACGAGTACCGCAAGCACGTCGAGAAGGACCCCGCGCTCGAGCGCCGCTTCCAGCCCATCCAGGTGCCAGAGCCCGAACTGTCGCACGCGATCGAGATCCTCAAGGGACTGCGCGACCGCTACGAGGCGTTCCACCGCGTCACCATCACGGACGACGCGATCGTGGCCGCCGCGCAGATGGCCGACCGCTACATCTCCGACCGCTTCCTGCCGGACAAGGCCATCGACCTCATCGACGAGGCGGGGGCGCGCCTGCGCATCCGCCGCATGACCAGCCCGCCCGAGCTGCGTGACCTGGACGACAAGATCGCGAACGTGCGTCGCGACAAGGAGTCCGCGATCGACGAGCAGGACTTCGAGAAGGCCGCCTCGCTGCGCGACGTCGAGCGTCGCCTGTCCGAGGAGCGCTCGGAGAAGGAGCAGGCCTGGAAGTCGGGAGACCTCGACGTCGCCGCCGTGGTGGACGAGGACCTGATCGCCGAGGTCCTCGCGATGTCGACCGGCGTGCCGGTGACGCGCGTGTCCTCGGACGAGTCCAGCCGCCTCCTGCAGATGGAGTCCGAGCTGCACAAGCGCGTGATCGGCCAGGAGCAGGCCATCAAGGTCCTGTCCCAGTCGATCCGCCGCACCCGCGCGGGCCTGAAGGACCCCAAGCGCCCCGGAGGCTCGTTCATCTTCGCCGGCCCCACCGGCGTGGGAAAGACCGAGCTGGCCAAGGCGCTCGCGGAGTTCCTGTTCGGCGACGAGGACGCGCTGATCTCGCTCGACATGTCCGAGTACGGCGAGAAGCACACCGTGGCGCGCCTGTTCGGTGCGCCTCCCGGCTACGTGGGCTTCGAGGAGGGCGGCCAGCTCACCGAGAAGGTGCGTCGCAAGCCGTTCTCCGTGGTGCTGTTCGACGAGGTCGAGAAGGCCCACCCGGACATCTTCAACTCGCTGCTCCAGATCCTGGAGGACGGCAAGCTGACCGACGCCCAGGGCCGCGAGGTGAACTTCAAGAACACCATCATCATCATGACCACGAACCTGGGTGCGGACACGATCTCGCGCCGCCAGGCGACGGGCTTCTCGGTGCAGTCGGAGACCGGCCACACCTACGACGAGATGGTCAAGCTGGTCAACGGCAAGCTCAAGGAGCACTTCAAGCCCGAGTTCCTCAACCGCGTCGACAACGTCGTGGTCTTCCCGCAGCTCACGCAGGACGAGATCATCGAGATCGTCGACCTGATGGTCGCCCGCCTCGACGAGCGCATGAAGGACAAGGACATGGGCGTCGAGCTCACCGAGGCGGCCAAGAAGCTGCTCGCGGAGAAGGGCTACGACCCCGTGCTGGGCGCGCGACCGCTGCGTCGTGCGCTGCAGCGCGAGATCGAGGACCCGCTGTCGGAGAAGATCCTCTTCGGCGAGGTCACGGCGGGCCAGATCGTCCGCGTCGACGCCGAGGGCGAAGGCATCCTGGGCGAGTTCTCGTTCGAGGGCATCGACCGCGACGACGTCGTGAACGAGCCGCTGGGCGAGGACCCGCAGGTCCGCGTGGGCGGCCCCGCTGCCGAGGCGCCGTCCGAGAACGACGAGGGCGACGGCGAGGAGCCCATGCGCCACGCGCCCGGCGAGTAGCCGCTCGACACTTCACGGAAGGCCCGGTCACCGTTCGCGGTGGCCGGGCCTTTCTGCTCCCCGCAACCCGAGCGAAATGGGCCCATTTCGCTCGCCTAAGCGCGTAGGTGAGCGATTCGGGCCCATTTCGCTCGCGGAGGGTGAGCTAGCTGCCGAACGAGAAGGCGCCGATGCGGCCCACGAACACGATCAGCGCGATCACCCCGAGCAGCGCCGGTACCGTGGTGTTGGCCAGCGGGTCACCCCGGCGGATGTGGACGAACGCGCCGCCGAAGCCCAGGACCATGAGGCCCAACGCGGCGATGGGCACCACCCACGGGATGAAGCCGACCATCGGGAACACCAGCACCGCGAGCGATCCGACGATCTCCGCGACGCCGATCAACCGCACCTGCTGATCGGAGAAGTCGTTGACCCACTCCTGACCGAGCTCGGCGGCACGCTTCTTGCCGCGCACGGCGTGCACGAAGCCGGAGGGAATGAAGACGGCCGCGAGCGCGATGACTGCGACCCAGAGTGCTGCGTCCATGGGCGTCCTCCCTGGTCGGAACCTAGCCGTGGCCAGCCTATGCCCTGCCCGCGGCGCGATCGCGGAAGCCGACCCGCGCATCGGCCGTACGCTGGAGCCATGACTCACGACCCCTTTGTGGCCAACGACGCCCGCTACGAGACCATGCAGTACCGACGCTCCGGACGCTCCGGGCTGCGTCTTCCTGGCGTGAGCCTGGGCCTGTGGCACAACTTCGGCGGCGCGAACAACGCCGACGTCATGCGCGAGACGCTCCGCACCGCGTTCGACCTGGGCGTGACGCACTACGACCTCGCGAACAACTACGGCCCGCCCCCCGGCAGCGCGGAGGAGAACTTCGGGCGGCTGTTCGCGCAGGACCTCAAGCCCTACCGCGACGAGATCATCGTCTCGACGAAGGCCGGCTACTACATGTGGCCGGGGCCCTACGGCGAGTGGGGCTCGCGCAAGACCCTGCTGAGCTCGCTCGACCAGTCCCTCACCCGCATGGGCCTCGACTACGTGGACATCTACTACCACCACCGCCCGGACCCGGACACGCCCATCGAGGAGTCGATGATGGCGCTGGACCAGGCGGTGCGGTCGGGCAAGGCGCTCTACGCCGGCATCTCGAACTACGGCGCCGAGGACACCCGCACGGCGATCTCGATCCTGCGCGACCTGGGTACGCCGCTGCTGATCCACCAGTTCTCGTACTCGATGTTCGAGCGCTCGCCCGAGGAGGCGCTCATCGGCACGCTCGAGGACGAGGGCGTGGGCTCGATCGTGTTCTCGCCGCTCGCCCAGGGTCTGCTGACCGACCGCTACCTCCAGGGCGTGCCCGAGGGTTCCCGCGTCACGCACTCGCAGTTCCTGGGCGAGAACCAGCTCTCGGAGACCTACCTGAACCGGGCACGCGCGCTCAACGACATCGCCGCTTCGCGCGGCCAGTCGCTGGCGCAGCTCGCGATCCAGTGGGTGCTGCGCGGCGACCACGTGACCTCTGCCCTCGTGGGCGCGTCGAGCGCCGGCCAGCTGCGCAACACGGTGGCGGCGCTCGACTTCCCTGCGCTCACCGACGACGAGATCGCCGCGATCGAGCCGCACGCGGTGCACGGCACGCACTACCAGGGGTAGCGCACCCGGGCTGCTGGTCAGCCCGCCGCGCCGTCGAACTCCGGACAGAGGTGGTCCACGCGCGCGTCAACCTCCCAGTACTCGTCCTCGCGATCGTGGGGCTGGCCGGTACGTGAGTCGTAGCGGGCGATCGCGAAGCCGTACTCGATCATCTCGCGGCCGTAGTCCTCATCGCCGATCTCGAC
>NZ_CAJXJX010000186.1 GCF_913055775.1 uncultured Demequina sp.
TCAGCGCGACGACTCTCGTGGGATCGGTCGCGCTGTCGAGGTAGACGTTCGCCGGGTGCAGGTCGCCGTGCGCGGGGACGGGAAGCGTGGGCGCCACTGCGTCGAGCGCGGCCGTGATGCGGGACTGCAGGGCGGTGACGCGCGCGGCGTCGAGACCCTCGTCGGTCGCCATCGCGGCGTACTCCGCGACGCGGTCTGCGACCGCCGGGCGCGAGGTCAGCGCCAAGGCGTCGTGAGGCAGTGCATCCATCGCGTCGAGGATGATCTGCGGATCGATGTGGGCGGCATCGGAGCCGTCCGGGCGGTGCAGCGCCCGGGTCATCGGCACGCCCGTCGCCTCCTCCACCACCACGATGCCGTCGCCCGCGTCCAGCGCGAGCGGGGCGAGTTCGCACATGCGATGCCGGCGCAGCATGGCCTCGGCACGGTCGGGGCGGACCACCTTGACGTACCAGGTGCGGCGATGGTCTCCAGCGGTGGTCTGCGCGCGCAGCACGGCCCGGCGCATCGGCCGCAGGACGAGCATGTCGAGCGAGTCGACGGCGATGTCCGTGCCGAGAGCCGCCGACAGTCGCGGCGAGAGCTGCTCCGGCACGGATGCCGCCCCCAGCCCGGGCAGGTACGGATCGGCGGGGTGCCGCCAGACGTGCACCTCGCCCACGTCGGACGACAGGCGCACGGCCTTGCACTCGGCGCGCTGATCGTCTGTGAGGGCGACCGTGCTCGCAACCAGGTACATGCGCTCGCCGCCGGCGGTCACGTCGAAGCCCGCGGAAGTCTCGGCGCCAGGACGTGCGTTGACGGCGTCGAGACTCCACGTGTCCAGATCCGTGTGGGAGGTCGCGAGGGCTGCCGACAGGATGCCCTCGGCCTCGGGCCCCGTCAGCATCATCGCTGCGGCGCGATCGCCTCCCATGAGGACATCACACCACGCAGACGCACGAAAGGCGCCGCCCGGCTCGCCGGGCGGCGCCCATCCGCACAGTCGCGGACGTCAGTCCTCGTTGTGGTCCTTCGCCCACTGCTCGGCCTTGGCGACATGCTTGTCGGCCTCGATCGGCGTGGCGTCCTGAACCTTCTCGGATGCCTTCTCGACGGTGTCGTCGCTCGGCAGCGCATCCTTCGCCTTGTCCTTCATGTCCATGGCGGTTCCTTCCTGAAGTTCGGATCGCGGTTGGTGGACTCCCATGTCAACAGGATCCGGCGCGCTCTCATTCCGGGGCCGCCGAGCTCGCGTGCTGCGGGCCGACGCGCATGCACGTCTTCGAGCGGCGCTTCCGCGCGGCGCTCAGGGAACGCAGAAACGGGCCCCGCGCAGCGCGCGAGACCCGTTCATGAGTGGGCGATACTGGGATCGAACCAGTGACCTCTTCCGTGTGAAGGAAGCGCGCTACCCCTGCGCCAATCGCCCTGAGCGGGTTCCATAGTAGCGCCTCGCGGGGCTACCGCCGAACACCTCGCGAGGTCAACGCCGGCTGGGGACCGGCGGATCAGTCTCCCGCTCGGCCCTGAGCTCGTACACCGCGCTCAGCTCTCGAAGGAGCTGCCCGGGCGCCAGGTCGGTGCCGTCGAGGCTCGACACGTGCTGCACGCCACGGGTCGAGGAGGTGACGGCGAGGTGCGCCTCACCCGCGATCGCCTGGTCCAGCACGGCCATCGTGAGCTCGCCCGGTGCCGCGACGCGCACAGGCAGCGCCGCGCGCACCGCCCATTCGAGAGCGAGCCCGCGGGTGATCCCCGCGAGGCAGCCGGAGGCCAGCGGCGGCGTGACGATCTCTCCCCCGACCTCCACGAACACGTTGCTCGCGGTCCCCTCGCACAGGTTGCCGTAGGTGTTCGCCAGGATCGCCTCGTCGGCGCCCTTCGAGCGGGCGTACTCGACGATCACGGCGTTCTCCGCGTACGAGGTCGACTTCACTCCGGCGATCGCGGAGCGCTCGTTGCGCTTCCACGGCGCGCGCACCGCGCGGCACTGCCGTGGCCGCAGCGCGTCCACGCCGGTCACGACCACCGTCGGAGGCCCGTCGCCTCGCGCGGAGCCCATCGGCCCGTCGCCGGACGTGACCGTGACGCGCAGTCTCGAGACAGATCCGGTGCCGGCGTCGAGCACGGCGGCGATCCCCTCCCGGATGGCTCCGCCATCCGGGGCAGGAAGACCGATGCGGTCGGCCGAGTACGCCAGGCGCGCGAGGTGACGCGACAGGGCGAAGGGCACGCCGTCGCGGACGGCCAGGGTCTCGAAGACGCCGTCTCCCACAGTGAAGCCGTGGTCTGTCGCCGCGATCACCGGTTGACCCGGCTCCCTCAGCGATCCCCCCACCCAGACGATCGGATTCATGGCTGCATCCTTTCAGCGGATGCCAGGGCAATCAACCGACTCGCCTTGAGTTCTGTCTCGGCCCACTCCCCATATGGGTCAGACCCCCACGTAATGCCCGCGCCGGTGCCGAATCGCAGCCGGCCGTCCCGCCACACGAAGGTCCGGATGCCCACCGCGAGCTCCGCGCGGCGCGCATCGGCGTCCACCCAGCCGATCGCTCCGCAGTAGGGTCCGCGCGCCACCGACTCCTCGCGGGCGATGATGGCGAGGGCCGAGGACTTGGGCGCTCCCGAGACCGAGCCGGGAGGGAACGTGCCGTCGAAGAGCTCACGCCACATGGTGGGCGTCCAGCATGCGTCGTCAGCGAGCGTGACCTCGACCGTCGTCTCGAGATGCGTGAGTCCGGGGTGCGCGCGCTCGCCCAGGAGCTCGGGCACGCGCACCGATCCCGGCACCGCGACGTGGGACAGGTCGTTGCGCACGAGGTCCGTGATCATGACGTTCTCTGCGACGTCCTTGTCGAGCATCGCCTCGCCAGGCGCCGCGGTCCCCTTGATGGGCGACGAGCGCACGGTGGCTCCGTCCACCGCGAGGTACAGCTCGGGCGATGCTGAGACGATCCACGTCCCTGGGGCCGATGCGCGCGGGACTCCCGCGGGAATGACGATGCGGCTCGCGTAGCGGGCAGGGTTGCCGGCGGCGAGCTTCTCGCTGAGAGCGACGGCGTCCGGGCCCGGCGCCTCCGCGTTCAGAGGCGCCTCGAGCATCCGGCACAGATTGACCTGGTAGACCTCGCCCTCGCGGATGTCGTGCCGAATGCGCTCGACCCCCGCGACGTACTGGTCGCGCGAGAGGCTGCTGACCCAGCCATCGGCGGCAGGGCCACGCCACGTCCGCCCCGTCCTCGCGGGAGCCCCCGGGGTGCGTTCGACGTCCTCCATGCGCCACGCGTCGACGCGCCCGTCGAAGTCGCCGACCACGACCCAGAAGCCGCTCTCGGCGAGCCTGTGGCCGTCTCGACGGGCGTCGATGTGCTCCACCGCGCCCGTCGCGCGGACGCCACGGAACTCCGCGCTGCCGCGGCCGGAGTCCGCATCCTCCGAGGTCATGTGCACCACGCTAGTGGGCGCGAGCCCACGGCACGGCACGCTGGCGCGTGCTCGTTTTGGCATCCGGGCCTTCCATGGGCTACAGTCATTCCCTGTTCAGAACAGCAGT
>NZ_CAJXJX010000187.1 GCF_913055775.1 uncultured Demequina sp.
CAACCACCACCGCAACCACTCAGCCATCGGCAAGATCCCACCCATCAACAGATTGAACAACCTGCCTGGGCACTACACCTAGCGCGCTAGACGAGCGATTCGGGCCCATTTCGCTCGTCTCAGGCGCTAGATGAGCGGGAACGACCGCGGCGATCGCGTTCGCAGGGCCGATGCGCGGGCCGGGTCACGCGCGCTCGCGCGGCTCGCGCGGGCGGCGGGTCAGGGCGCGCGGGGCCAGCCGCAGGAGACCGGCGCTCGCGGCGTACCGGACCGAGGGCGTGACCGTCACGGCCTTGCGGCGCACCGCGGCGAGCGCCGACTCGACCACCTGTTCGGGCTCGAGCCACACCAGATCGGGATAGTCCTGGCGCATGTACTCGAGATCGGGACCGTCGTGGAAGTGGGTGCGCACCAGCCCCGGCAGCACGGCGGTAGCGCTGACCCCAGTGTCCTTGAGCTGGCCCGCGAGCGCGTGGGTGAACTCGACCACCCAGCGCTTGTGCGCGGCGTACGTGGTGTTCGACAGGTGGGCCGCGATCGAGGCGACGTTCAGGATGGCGCCGTGGCCACGCTCGGTCATCGCCTTCGCTGCGGCTTGCGCGAGGCACAGGGGCGCGCTCACGAGCACGTCGAGAGCCGCACGCTCCTCCTCCCAGGTGGTCTCGAGGATCCCCTTGCCCAGCCCGTAGCCGGCGTTGTTGACGAGCAGGCTGATGGGGCGCTCGGGGTCGGCCACGCGGGCGGCGACCTTCGCGAGGTCGTCCGAGTCGGCGAGGTCCGCCTGCAGGACCTCGGCCTCGACCCCCGCAGCGCCGCGAATGGTGTGGGCGAGCTCGGACAGCTCGTCGCCGCTGCGCGAGACCAGCACCACGTCGTGGCGGGCGGCAGCGAGCTGCCACGCGAACTCCTCGCCCAGTCCGCGGCTCGCTCCAGTGATCAGTGCAGTCGCCATGGCGACAGCGTACGCGGGGCGGCCTGCGCGCTTCGGCCGCACGCGCATCGGCCGTGCGCCTGGGCCGCGCCGGGTAGCGTGGAGCCATGCGCCTCGCCACCTGGAATGTGAACTCCGTCCGTGCCCGCTGCGACCGGGTGGTCGACTGGCTCGAGCGCTCCGAGACGGACGTGCTGGCGATGCAGGAGATCAAGTGCAAGCCCGAGCAGTTCCCGCGCGAACCGTTCGAGGCGGCGGGCTACGAGCTGGCGGTCCACGGCCTCAACCAGTGGAACGGCGTGGCGATCGCGTCGCGCGTGGGGCTCGAGGATGTGGAGACCGCATTCCCGGAGCAGCCGGCCTTCGGCAAGCCCGGGCAGGAGCCCGTCGTCGAGGCGCGGGCGATCGGCGCGACCGCCGGCGGCGTGCGCGTGTGGAGCCTGTACGTCCCCAACGGTCGCGGTCTGGCGGACCCGCACTACGCGTACAAGCTCGAGTTCCTGCGCACCCTGCGCGAAGCCGCGTCCACGTGGGCCGATGCGCCCACGGCTCTCGTGGGCGATTTCAACGTCGCGCCGCTGCCCACGGACATCTGGTCGGAGGAGGACTCCGAGGCGGAGACGCACGTGACGGACGAGGCGCGCGCCGCTTTCCACGCGTTCGCGGACGCCGGGTACGAGGAGCTCTCCCGGCGCTTCGTCCCCGACGAGCGGAAGTACACCTTCTGGGACTACAAGCAGCTGCGATTCCCCAAGAACGAGGGCATGCGCATCGACTTCATCTACGCCTCTGCGCCCCTCGCGTCGCTCGCGACGGGCGTCACCATCGAGCGCGACGAGCGCAAGGGCAAGGGCGCCTCGGATCACGTGCCGGTGGTGCTCGAGATCGCGCAGTCGTGACCGATCCATTCGTCCCGCCGGGCGCGCCCGATCCGGGACGCCAGCACGCGTCTCAGCCGGGCGACGCTGCTCCCGCGGCCGCCGCATCGGGCAGTCCGACGGCCGCTGTTCCCGCCGGGCGAACCTCGGCGTTCGGGGCGGGCCGCGGCATGGCTCTCGCTGCATGGGTGGCGATCGCCGCAGGTGTCGCGCTGCTCATCGGCATCTCCTGGTCCGTGGCTCTCGACGCGACGGGCCGAGGCCTCGACCCGGCCGCACCCGAGACCGTGGGTGACCTGCACGCGATGCAGGTGGTGCCGGGGATGTGCCTCGAGAGCGTCGGCGACGACGGTGCTGTGGGCGGCACGACGGTCGTGGAGTGCACCGCCGAGCATCGGGCCGAAGTCATCACGTCGTTGGTGTTCGAGGAGGCCCGCTACCCAGGAGACGAGGAAGTCGCGCTGCGCAGTCGGGAGCATTGCGGGAGCCGGCTCGACAGTCTGGGGCCGTCGGGCTCCGCCTGGGTCGCGTGGGTGCCCACCGCGCAGTCGTGGCAGCGCGGCGACAAGGTCGCCCTGTGCGTGCTCGTGCTGGACGCTCCCGTGACAGAGCGGATCGGCCCCGACCGGTCGACGGACGCCGACGAGGCCGTCGAGCCGGGCCAGGAGGCCTGAGTCAGAGGGCGGGGACGGCCGCGGCGGCGCGTCGCCGACTGCCCCGCTGCGCGATCGCATCGCGAATCCGCGCGTCCCCGTGGGACGCGAGCCACTCGAGCGTGCTCGCGGGGGTCGACGGGTTCGCGGCGACGACCACGCGGAGGTGCTCGTGGCGGCTCGCGATCTGCGACAGCTCCTGTGCGGACGACGCCGGATCGGCGGCGCGGGCGAGCAGCACGCGCCTCGCGGCGGAGTCCACGGTCTCGGGGGCGAGTACGGACGTCCGCAGGACCGTCGACGTCGGGATGGCCTCGGTGCCGGAGGCCGATGCGCGGGTCGCGCGAGCGGCGTTCCTCGCTCGCGCGCGGACTCGCGTCACGACCACCACGGCGACCGCGAGCACAGGGACGGCCCACACCAGCGCGGGCAGATGAGCGTCCCCCGACCTCGCCGAGAGTGCGGCGGACCCCAGGGCCGCGGCGGCGCCGATGGCTAACGCCGCCCGCTGGACCCAGGTGAGTTCCACTCTCGGGAGGAAGGAGGACGCCACGGCGGCCAGGAACAGGAGGCCAGTGATGACCAGGGCGAACTCCTCCGCCGACCAGTGCATCGCCACCTCTTCCAGGCTTTGCGGCGACAAGGGCATTGCCCCCCTCCGCCTCGATTCCGAGCCTGCCACTGCGCGAGTGGGTCCGGTATCCCCACTTGTGGGGGGTCAAGATGAACTTTCGAGGGCCACCGGTGCGCGGCTGGCGCTAGGGTGTCAGCCATCGTCGCCGATGGAAGGAGTGGGTGGTGGAACGGCACCGGATCGCGCTGGTCGAGGACCACCCGCTGGTCGCTCGAGGCTTCCAGTCGCTGATCGACGGCGCTCCGGACGTCGAGCTGGTCGCGGCCGTCTCGACCGTCGCTGAGCTCGCGCAGGTCAGTCCTGCGCCGCGACTGGTCGTGCTGGACCTCCGGCTCGCCGAC
>NZ_CAJXJX010000188.1 GCF_913055775.1 uncultured Demequina sp.
CCTGGAAGTCCAGGCTGTCGAGGATGTCCACGTGGCGCAGGGCGGATTCCACCAGGGCCTCGGGTGTCGGCTCGCCGTACTTACGCTGCAGGCTCTTTTCCAGTGAGCCGGCATTGACGCCGATGCGGATCGAGGTCCCGTGGTCCTTCGCCGCCTGGGCGATCTCCTTGACCTGGTCATCGAAGCGCCGGATGTTGCCCGGGTTCACACGCACGGCAGCGCAGCCGGCCTCGATCGCGGCGTACACGTACTTGGGCTGGAAGTGGATGTCCGCGATCACCGGGATCTGCGATTTCTTGGCGATCGCCGGAAGCGCGTCGGCGTCGTCCTGCGTCGGACACGCCACGCGCACGATGTCGCAGCCCGAGGCGGTGAGCTCGGCAATCTGCTGCAGCGTCGCATTGATGTCGTGAGTCTTGGTGGTGGTCATCGACTGCACGCTCACCGGTGCGTCGCCGCCGACGTAGAGGTCGCCCACCTTGATCTTGCGGGTCTTGCGGCGCGGCGCGAGGGTGGGCGCCGGCATGGCGGGCATTCCGAGTCCGATGGCAGTCACGGTGTCATTATCTCCAAGTCTCGGCGGCAGTCGGGCAGGTCACACGCGTCACAGCACGCTCACGGGAGCGACGATGTCCGCATAGATCAGAACGACGCCCATCACCAGCAGAATTCCGAACACCCCATACGCGAGCGGCATCATGCGGGCCACGTCGACGGGAGCCGGGGCGGGCAGGCGTCGCAGTCGCGCCCAGCCGTTCTTGATCCCCTGCCACAGCGCGGACGCCACGTGGCCGCCGTCCAGCGGCACCAGGGGGATCATGTTGAACACGAACAGCGCGAGGTTCAGGCCGCCCAGAAGCATCAGCATGTCGGCGACGCGCTCGGTGATGGAGTAGCCCTCCACCTCAGTACCGGCGATCTCACCCGCCACGCGCCCCACGCCCACGACACCCATCACGGAGTCGGTGCGACGCTCCTCTTGCCCAAGCGCGGCCTGGGCCGCATCGATCAGGTGCGACGGCAGGTGGACGATGACGTCGGTGGTGGCGACCAGGTACTCCCAGGTGAGCGCGGAACCGGCAGTGAGCGGCTGGCGCTCGTTGACCAGCTCGCTGTAGACGCCCAGGTATCCGACAGTCTCCAGGACCGGCTCTCCCGCGGCATCGAGGACAACCTCGCCCTCGTCGTCGTAGACCGCACGGTCGCGCTCGGCAGGGGTGACGGTCAGCGCCACGATCTCGCCGTCCCGTTCGACCTCGAGGGGAAGGGACTGCCCGGGGCTGTCGGCGATGATCGCCGTCGCCTGCGCCCACGACTCGGCGGGCACGTCGTCGACTGCCACGATCACATCGCCGTCTTGGAGGCCTGCGGCCACGGCCGGCGATGCCGGGTCGTCTTCGGTGCATGTGGTGGCTCCCGCGGCGGGGGTGCACGGCACCACGGCGCCGACTGTCAACGATTGGGTGGGCGTGCCGACGATGCTCAGGACGCCGGTGAACAACACCACGGCGAGCACCAGGTTCACGAGCGGCCCGCCCATCATCACGATGATCTTGCGCCACCAGGTCAGGTGGTAGAACGCGCGGTGGTCCTCCCCCGGCTGGATCTCCTCGACGGCCGCTTCGCGCGCGTCGCCGATGAGCCGCGAGGCCCAGCCGGTGCCGCGCACGGGCTTCACGCGCTCCTCGGGCGGGATCATGCCCACCAGGCGCACGTAGCCGCCCAGCGGGATCGCCTTGAGGCCGTACTCGGTCTCGCCCTTGACGCGCGACCACACCCGCGGGCCGAAGCCCACGAAGTACTCGCTGACCCGCACTCCGAACTTCTTGGCCGGGATCATGTGGCCCAGCTCGTGAAGCGCGATCGAGATCAGCAGCCCGATCACGAGCACCAGGATGCCCACCGCCGTCGCCATGTTCCCTACCCTACGTTCCGATTCCTCAGCCGATGAGTGCCGCGGCGCGGGCTCGCGCCCACCGCTCGGCCTCGTCGACGGCCTCGAGCGACAGCTCGGAGGGCGCGTCGTACTCCTCCACAACGCGCCGCACCGTGTCCACGATCCCGAGGAAAGGCAACGATCCGGCAACGAACGCCTGCACGCACTCCTCGTTGGCGGCGTTGAACACCGCCGGGTGGAGGGCCGATGCGGCGACGGCCTGGCGAGCCACGCTCACCGCGGGGAAGGCACCCTCGTCGAGGGGCTCGAAGGTCCAGGTGGCGGCCTGCGTCCAGTCGCATGCGGGGGCGGCGTCGGGAACGCGGTGCGGCCAGCCCAGGCCCAGCGCGATCGGCAGGCGCATGTCGGGCGGCGAGGCCTGCGCGAGCGTGGAGCCGTCCACGAACTCGACCATCGAATGGATCACGGACTGCGCATGCACCACGACCTCGATCCGGTCCATGGGCACGTCGAACAGTAGGTGCGCCTCGATCACCTCGAGGGCCTTGTTGACCATCGAGGCGGAGTTGATCGTGACCACAGGACCCATGTCCCACGTGGGGTGCTGCAGGGCGTCCGCGGCAGTGACGTGGGCGAGCTGGTCGCGCGTGCGCCCGCGGAACGCTCCACCGGAGGCCGTGACGACCAGGCGTCGCACCTCGGCCGCCGTCCCGCCGCGCAGCGCCTGCGCGAGCGCCGAGTGCTCGGAGTCGACGGGCACGATCTGGTCGGGGCGCTGCACGGCCTGCTTGACCAGCGCTCCTCCGGCGACCAGCGACTCCTTGTTGGCCAGCGCGAGCGTGCTGCCGGCGTCGAGCGCGGCGAGCGTGGGCCGCAGGCCCACCGAGCCGGTGATGCCGTTGAGCACCACATCGGCGCCGCAGGCCGCGGCGGCGACCACCGCATCGGCCCCTCCCACGACCTCGACCCCGGGAAGGTCGCGCGCAATCTCAGCCACCGCATCGGCCCTCGCGACGGCCACGAGCCGGGCGCCGGTCGCGCGCGCCTGCGCGACCACGAGGTCGGGGTCAGATCCGCCCGCGGCGATGGCGGTGACGTCGAACGATCCCGGGTTGCGATCGATGACGTCGATCGCCTGGGTGCCGATCGATCCGGTGGAGCCCAGCAGCGCGACCGTGCGGGGCTGGTCGCTCACGCCGCCCCGAGCAGAATCTCGACCGCGCGGGCGATGTACGCGTCGACCACGCGCTCGTCATACGCGGCCCACGACGCGCGGCGACGGAAGGTCGCGGAGCGCAGCTCCTCGGCCGTGAGCGGCTTGCCCTGGTCGAAGAACACGGTGAGGCGGTCGAGCAGGCTGTCGACGTCCTCCGCCGAGTAGCCCGAGCGACCGAACGCCGGCTGGGCGAAGCGCTCGCCGGCGGGGCGGCGCAGTCGCGGGTACAGGCTCTGGGCGCGCTCCGCGAGCTGCGCCATCCACGCGTCCTGGCCGTGGGCGGCGATGTAGCGCTCCTTGACGCGCGACGTGAAGG
>NZ_CAJXJX010000189.1 GCF_913055775.1 uncultured Demequina sp.
GCGCCGCCGCGACCGCGGCGAGCACGGGGCTCTCGTTCACCCCCAACCTGCTGCTGGCGCTGCAGCGCTGCCCCGATCTCCCCGAGCCGTGGCCGGCCGAGGCGCGCCAGCACCTGCGCGACCTGCTGCGCTCGAGCAGTCACCTGGTCAACGTGTGGGAGGCCGTGGACCTGCACGGCCTGGCGGTCCGGTGGGTGCCCGAGTGGGAGGGCGTGCGCAACCGGCCGCAGCGCAGCCCCGTGCACCGCTTCACGGTCGACCGCCACATGCTCGAGGCTGTGGTGCTCGCGGGCAAGCACCGGCGACAGGTCCCCGACGGCGACCTCCTGCTGCTGGCCGCATGGCTGCACGACATCGGCAAGCGCGCGGGCGCGACGGACCACTCGGTCGACGGCGCCGTGCTGATCCCCGCGATCGCCGCTCGCATGGGGCTCGCGGAGCAGACCGCGAAGGACCTCGAGCTGCTGGTCCGCGAGCACCTGACGCTCGCCTCGCTCGCGACCACCGAGGATCCGGACGCGCCCGAGACCGTCGCGCGACTGCTCGACGCGGTCGACCACCGCCGCGACCTGCTCGAGACGCTGCGCGCCCTGACCGAGGCCGATGCGCGCGCCGCCGGACCCAAGGCCTGGACCACGTGGCGCGCGAGCCTCATCGACACGCTCACCGCCAAGGCCCGCCGCGAACTCGACGCACGCGACCGCTGACCCGACCCGCGCATCGGCCCTCCTGGCGGTGCGTTCTCTCTCACCTAGCCCCTGAAACGAGCGAAGTGGGCCCATTTCGCTCGGGAAGGGAGGGGCCGCGAGAGCGCACCCGCGCGCCGCCGGTAGACTCGAGGCCACGCTTCAACGTAAGGGACATCTGTGTTCGCGAACCTCTCCGACCGCCTGACAGCCACGTTCAAGGGCCTGCGCGGCAAGGGCCGCCTGACCGAGGCGGACATCGACGGCACCATCCGCGAGATCCGCCGCGCTCTGCTCGACGCGGACGTCGCGGTGCCCGTGGTCCGCACCTTCACCGGCAACATCCGCGAGCGCGCGCTGGGTGCCGAGGTCTCTGGTGCACTGAACCCCGGCGAGCAGGTCGTCAAGATCGTCAACGAGGAGCTCATCGCGATCCTCGGCGGCGAGGCGCGCCCCCTGCGCCACGCCAAGAACGGCCCCACGGTCATCATGCTCGCGGGCCTCCAGGGTGTGGGAAAGACCACGCTGGCCGGCAAGCTCGCGCACTACCTCAAGGGTCAGGGCCAGACCCCGCTGCTCGTCGCCGCGGACCTCCAGCGCCCCAACGCCGTCAACCAGCTCCAAGTCGTGGGCGAGCGCGCCGGCGTGCCGGTGTTCGCCCCCGAGCCCGGCGTCACCCGCGAGGGCGAGCGCGTGCGCGGCAACCCCGTCAAGGTCGCGAAGAAGGGCCTCAAGGAGGCCGAGGCCCGCCAGTACTCCGTGGTGATCGTCGACACCGCCGGCCGCCTGGGCGTCGACCAGGAGCTCATGAAGCAGGCCGCGGACATCCGCAAGGCGATCGAGCCGGACGAGGTCCTGTTCACGATCGACGCGATGATCGGCCAGGACGCCGTCGCCACGGCGACCGCCTTCCAGGAGGGCGTGGACTTCACGGGCGTGGTGCTCACCAAGCTCGACGGTGACACGCGAGGCGGCGCCGCGCTGTCGGTGCGCGAGGTCACGGGCCGGCCCATTCTGTTCGCGTCCACGGGCGAGAAGCTCGACGACTTCGAGGTCTTCCACCCGGACCGCATGGCCGGACGCATCCTCGACATGGGCGACATCCTCACGCTGATCGAGCAGGCCGAGAAGGCCTTCGACCAGCAGGAGGCCCAGCGGATGGCCGACAAGGTCACCAAGGGCGAGGACTTCACCCTCACGGACTTCCTGAGCCAGATGCAGCAGCTGAAGAACATGGGCTCGATGAAGAAGATGCTGGGCATGCTGCCCGGCATGGGTCAGATGCGCGACCAGATCGAGAACTTCGACGAGCGCGAACTGGTCCGCACCGAGGCGATCATCCAGTCGATGACGCCCGCCGAGCGCGACAACCCCAAGATCCTCAACGGCTCACGCCGCTCGCGCATCGCCGCGGGCTCGGGCATGCAGGTCTCGGATGTGAACTCCCTGGTCAAGCGGTTCGAGGACGCCCAGAAGATGATGCGAGCGATGGCCCAGGGCGGCGGCATGCCTCAGCTGCCCGGCCAGGGTGGCGGAGCCCCGGGCGCGTGGGGCGGCATGCCCGGCGGCAAGAAGTCGAAGGGCAAGCAGGCGCCGCAGCGCAAGGTCAAGGGCAAGTCCGGCAACCCCGCCAAGCGCGCGCAGCAGGAGGCGGCCGCCCGCAACCGCGCCGCGAACGGACCGGCGCAGCCGGCGGGCAGCGCGTTCGGCCTGGGGCAGCAGGAGCAGGACTTCGATCCGTCGCAGCTGGACTCGGACCTCGGCAAGTACCTCAAGCGGTAGGCGCCCGTGACCGTGCTGCACCTGACCGGGCCGGTACTGGTCGACGACGCGACGGTGGCGCCCGAGGCGTGGGTCCTCGACGGCCGCATCACCTACGAGCGCCCGCGCCACAGCGGCACGGTCACCCGGGTCGACGGCGTGGCGGTGCCCGGCCTCGTCGACGTCCACTGCCACGTGGGCCTGGACTCCGGCGGCGCGACGGACCGCGACCTCGCGGTCAAGCAGGCGACGCTCGATCGCGACCGCGGCACGCTGCTGATCCGGGATGCCGGCTCGCCTCTCGACACGTCCTTCGTGCACGAGCGCGACGACCTGCCGCGCCTGATCCGGTCCGCGCGCTTCATCGCGCGTCCCAAGCGCTACCTGCGCTACTTCGCCCGCGAGATCGAGCCTCAGGACCTCACGGCGGTCGCGGTCGACGAGGCGCGCAAGGGCGACGGCTGGATCAAGCTCATCGGCGACTGGATCGACCGGGAGGTCGGGGATCTGGTGCCGCTGTGGTCACCCGAGCAGCTGGCCGATGCGGTGGCCGCGGTTCACACCGAGGGCGCCCGGGCGACGGTGCACACGTTCGCGGAGGAGGCCATCGACCCGCTGCTGGACGCCGGGATCGACTGCATCGAGCACGGGACCGGCATGACCGAGCAGCACATGCGCATCGCGGCCGAGCGCGGCATCCCCGTGGTGCCCACCCTGCTGCAGATCGACAACTTCGTGGGATACGCCGATGCGGGGGAGAGCAAGTTCCCCGCTTACGCGGCGCGCATGCGGCGCTTGCACGAACGACGGTTCGAGCAGGTGAGGGCGTTCCACGAGGCGGGGGTGCCGCTCCTCGTCGGCACCGATGCGGGGGGCACCCTGGGGCACGGGCTGCTGCCGCAGGAGGCGGCGGCCAT
>NZ_CAJXJX010000190.1 GCF_913055775.1 uncultured Demequina sp.
CCCTTGCCCACGGGAGTGGACCCCGCCTGGCCCGTCTGAGCGCGACTGGACCCGCGCATCGGCCCTCCCGGCGGTCGATTCTCGCTCACCCAAGCCCCTAAACGAGCGAAATGGATCCACTTCGCTCAATCTAGGCCGGCGGCGGAAGCACGAAGGCCGCCGCCCCGAGGGGCGACGGCCTTCGTGGAAGCCTACGTGGGCCTTAGAGCGGGCGAACAGCCTCGGCCTGGGGACCCTTGGGGCCCTCGGTGATGTCGAACTCGACGCGCTGCGCCTCTTCGAGCGAACGGTAACCCTCGGACTGAATTGCCGAGTAGTGCACGAAGACGTCGGCGCCGCCGCCGTCCTGAGCGATGAAGCCGTAGCCCTTCTCAGCGTTGAACCACTTCACAGAACCCTGTGCCATGCGTATTTCCTATCCTTACTGCCCGGTGACGGGAAGCGTCGGCACGGTGCCGGCGCTTGTCGCCGCAATGCTTGGTTCCGGGTCAGGTCAGACCGGTTCGTGCACACTACGTTCTTGCAACCGGGTCAAGCATGACACGAAACTAGGGTCCAGGGGGAGAGTCTCCCCGCTGTTGTTCCAGGAATTTCTCGAATTCTGCGCCCAGCTCCTCCGCCGAGGGCAGTGGCCCGTCGATGTCGATGCCGTCCTCGCGCTGCTCCATGAAGGCGTCGTACTGCTCCTCCAGTTGAGCGACGAGCGCCTGGACCTCCTCGTTCTCCGAGGTCTGGCGGTCGATCTCCTCGGCGGCCTGCGCGGCGTCGTCGTCGAGCGCATCGCTCGACAGCGCCAGTCCGGTGATGTCCTCGACGGCCTCCATCGCCTTCTGCGCCGCCTGTGGATACGGCGACTGCGCGAGGTAGTGCGGCACGTGGACCGCGACGTTGATCGCCGAGCGCCCCCACTGACCGAAGCGGTACTCCATGAGGTTCTGAGCGCTCGCGGGCACCGTCACCGTGCCGAACAGGCTGGGGGCGTCCGGCAGCAGGTCCTGCGCCGTGCCGTGGATGGTCGCGGTCAGCGGCCGCGTGTGCGGCGCGGCCATGGGGATCCCGTGCGCGCCCAGCGTGAGCTCGACGCCGAGCCGCTCGACGATGTCGCGCACCGCGCGGATGTACGCCTCCCAGCGGATGTCGGGCTCGAAGCCGTGCAGGAACAGGAACGGCGTGCCCTCGAGGTCCCTCACGAGGTCGAGATCGAGGTGGGGCTCGTCGTACGAGGTCCACTGATTGACGGAGAACGTCATCTCGGGCCGCCGCGAGCGATAGTCGAGCAGCTGGTCGATGTCGAAGCTCGCCACCCTCACCGGGTCACCCGTGTCGAGGATGTGCTGCGCGACCAGCGCGCCGGCCTTGCCGGCGTCGATGAACCCCCGCAGCGAGTGCATGAGCACAGCGCCCTCCTGCGGAGCGGCCGCGGCCCACGCCTCGACGCCCTCCGGGTCCCAGCTCACGAGAGGAGTATCCATAGTCCGACCATTGTTTCACGCTGGGGACGGGCGCCCGCGGCCCTCGGGGACGTCTCGCTTTCCGCGAAATCGGGAATGTCACAGGTGGTCGCGCCCGCCTCCGTCGCGGTGGATAATGGAGGACTGCCTCGGCCAGGAGGATGCCGGGCAACGAAGGGTAGACGCATGCACGACGACCGCACCCTCGCCGCGGAGCGCCGCGGCCTGGATGCCGAGCAGCACGTCGTCGACGAGCTGTACGGCCGCCTCGACGAGCTGAGGGACGAGACGCAGCGCCGGCTCGCGGACGTCCGCCTCGAGGGCCCGTCCGGATCGCCGCAGAACCGCTCCGAGCGCGACGCGTTCGCGACGCTCTACGAGGATCGCATCATGCAGCTCGACGCGGTCGAGGACCGCCTGTGCTTCGGCCGGCTCGACATGGCCGACGGCGAGCGCTTCTACGTGGGCCGCATCGGGCTCTCGGATGAGGACCACGCTCCCCTGCTGACCGACTGGCGCGCGCCCGCCGCTCAGTCCTTCTACTCCGCGACCGCCGCCAGCCCCGGCGGCGTCGTGAATCGCCGTCACCTCACCACCCGCGGCCGCACGGTGGTCGCGGTCGAGGACGACGTGCTCGACGTCGAGCGCCTCCAGGAGGCGGGCCTCGACGAGGGTCTCGCCGGCGAGGGCGCGCTGCTCGCGGCCCTGGGCGCACGCCGCACCGGCCGCATGGGCGACATCGTGGCGACCATCCAGGCCGAGCAGGACGACGTCATCCGCGCGCCCATGCACGGCGCGCTCGTGGTCCAGGGCGGCCCCGGCACCGGCAAGACCGCGGTCGCGCTGCACCGCGCGGCCTTCCTGCTCTATCACCACCGCGAGCAGCTCGAGCGCCGTGGCGTGCTGCTCATCGGTCCGTCGCGCGACTTCCTGCGCTACATCGACCACGTGCTGCCGTCCCTGGGCGAGACGGGCGCGGTCTCCACCACCCTCGCGGGCCTCGTGCAGGGCGTGCGGATCACGGGCGAGGAGTCCGATGCGGTCGCGTCCATCAAGGGACGCACGGAGATGGCCGCTGTCATGAAGTCCGCGGTCCGCGAGCGCCAGCGGCTGCCGCGGCGCGACCAGGACATCAGGATCGACGGCCGCACGGTCACGATCCGCCGCTCGGACATCAAGGACGCCCAGGCCAAGGCCCGGCGCGAGGGCAGGCCGCACAACGAGGCGCGCGCGACCTTCGCCAAGGAGATGATCGCGCGCCTGACGACGCAGCTCATGGAGCAGCTCGACGGCCTCGGGGACGCGGATGACCGCGTCGAGCTCGAGCGCGACGTGCGCGACTCGAAGACCATCCGCATCGCCCTCAACCTGTGCTGGCTGCCCGTCAGCCCATCGCGTCTCCTGCGCGACCTGTTCTCCAAGGCGCACTTGCTGGACCACGCCGCCCGCTCCTTCAGCCGTGCCGAGCGCGACCTGCTGCTGCGGCCCGCATCGGCCCCCTTCACGGAAGCGGACGTGCCCCTGCTCGACGAGGCCGCTGAGCTGCTGGGCGACATGCCGGGCGACGCGCCCCGCGAGACCGGCGTCGAGGCGACCGAGGAGGAGATCGCGTACGCGCGCGACGTGCTCGACACCTTCGGCGGCGACGGCACGGTGTCCGCGGAGGCGCTCGCGGCGCGCATGAAGGGTGGCCAGGCCCGCCTGTCCGTCGCCGAGCGCGCGATCCAGGACCGCACGTGGACCTACGGGCACGTCGTGGTCGACGAGGCGCAGGAGCTGTCCCCCATGGCGTGGCGGATGCTGCTGCGGCGCTGCCCCACCCGCTCGTTCACGATCGTGGGCGAC
>NZ_CAJXJX010000191.1 GCF_913055775.1 uncultured Demequina sp.
GGCGACGTCCGGCTATCTCGAGGCCGACGGCGCCGCCCCCACGCGCTTCGCCCTTCCCGCCGGTGCCGCCGAGGCTCTCACGGACGAGCGCTCGCTCGCCTACATCTCGCCGCTCGCGCGCATGCTCGTGGGCGCCGCGACCCACATGCCCGCCCTCCTCGACGCGTACCGCACCGGCCGCGGCGTGAGCTGGGACCAGATGGGCGACGACGCCCGCTGGTCGCAGGCCGCCATGAACCGCCCGTGGTTCGAGCAGATGCTCGCCGAGGCGATCGAGAAGGTGCCCGACGTCCACGCGACCTTGGGAAGGGCCGATGCGGTGGTCGCCGACGTCGCCTGCGGCGCCGGCTGGTCCTCGATCGCCCTGGCAGACGCCTACCCGAACGCGACCATCGTGGGCATCGACATCGACGAGCCGTCGATCGAGCGCGCCCGCGAGAATGCAGCCGAGGCGGGCGTGAGCGACCGCGTCACGTTCCGCGCAGGCGACGCGCTGGAGGTCGAGGGCACCTACGACGCCGTCTTCATCTTCGAGGCGCTGCACGACATGCCACGCCCCGTCGAGGTGCTCGAGGCCGTGCGCCGGGCGGTGAAGCCCGGCGGTGTGGTCGTCGTCATGGACGAGGGCGTGGGCGACGAGGGCCTCACCGTGGGCGACGACGTCGAGCGGCTCATGTACGGCTTCAGCCTGTTCGTATGCCTGCCGGATGGCATGTCCTCGCAGGGCTCGGCCGGTACCGGCACCGTCATGCGGCCGTCCATCCTCAAGGGCTACGCCCAGGACGCGGGCTTCGAGGACATCTCGGTGCTGCCCATCGAGGACTTCGGCTTCTTCCGGTTCTACCAGCTCCACCAGCCGGCCTGACCAGCGCCCCTCCCCGCGCCGCCGGCCTCGCCCGTCCCCTTCCTTAGCGCGCCAGTGGAGCGTCAGTGTCGTTCTGGCGACGTCCGGGTCACCCAGTGGAGCCTGAGCGTCGCTCTCGCGGGCGCCTCCATAGCACTTGCTATATTTGATCCATGGAAGAGTCGCTCAGCAGCATCGCCGCGCGAACGGACGCTGCCGTCGCGGCGGCGCGGCGCCAGCTCGTCGACGCCGTGCGGCGCGCCCACGCGGCCGGCATGACTCAGTCGGAGATCGCGGCGCAGATCGGCCGCAGCCAGCCCGAGGTCAACCGGCTGCTGCGCTTCCACGGCACCACCCCCCACGCGAAGGCATTGCGCGCCAAGTCATCCGAAGTACGCCGCGCCCTGGCCGAGGCAGGTGGCCGTCGGGTCCGAGTGTTCGGCTCGACGGCGCGCGGCACCGACCGCCCCGACTCCGACGTCGACCTGGTCTTCGACATGGACGAGCCGCTGAGCCTGATGCAACTCTCTGCCGTCGAGAAGCACCTGTCGGAACTGATTGGTGTCGCCGTGGATCTCGTTCCGGCTTCGTCATTGCGCCCTGACCTCCGCGAGTCGGTGCTGAATGAAGCAGTCCTGTTGTGAGCCGAACCGATGATGAACATTTCGCGGACGCACTTCTCCACTTGGACCTCGCGGTACGGCACGCGTCGAGCGTGCCTCTTGATCAGAAAGCGATCGACGCGACCTGCATGCGGCTCGCCGCGGCCCTCGACGCGCTGAATCGCGTCGCTCCCATGGTCCGACAGGAACTCTTTGGCGACGCCTGGTCAGCGATGTGGGGCATGAGGAACCGTATCGCTCACACCTATGCGCTTGTCGAAGCCGACGTCGTTCTCGCAACCGTTCGAGTCGATGTCCCGGAGATCTGCGAACGGATCGAGACCTACCGTTCCAGCTGACTCGGACCTAGCGCTCCACCCCAGCCCCCGCATCGGCCTCGTCGACGGCGACCACCGGCACCTCCATGGTCCGCTCCCCGTCCTCGCGCGGCTCGCGCGCGACGCCGTGCGTGAACTGACTGGCGCGCTCCTCGGCTGCGGCGCTGCCGTGGAACAGGCCCGAATCCCCCGCCTGTTCGGCGGGCACGGACTTGCCACCGCGACGCACCCCACGATGCGCCGTGGACGGCGAGGCGTCCTGCACCAGCACGCGCTGCGCGGGTGCGGCGTCCGGCAGCACCGACTGGATCCACAGCACCATCGCCTCGCGCACGAAGCACCGGAGGTCATACAGCGTGGGAGCGTCCTGCGCGGTCACGAGGATGCGCACGCGCACGTAGCCGGCGGTCGCCTCGGTGACCTGCAGCACGTTCGCGCGGCCGTCGTACAGCGGCGTCTGCGTCAGTACCCACTCGAGGTGCTCGCGCATCTTCTGCGGCGACACCCGCCAGTCCAGGTCGAACTCCACCGAGCCCAACAGCTCGCTGCCCTGCCGGGTCCAGTTCTGGTACGGCGTGGTCGTGAAGTACGTGCAGGGCAGCACCAGCCGGCGGTCGTCCCAGAGGTCGAGCACCACGTAGCTGAGCGTGATCTCGCCCACCTTGCCCCACTCGCCCTCGGCGACGATGACATCGTCCACGCGCAGTGCATCGGAGAACACCAGCTGCAGCCCCGCGAACATGTTCGCCAGCACCGACTGCGCCGCGAGGCCGGCCACGATGGACGCGATGCCCGCGGAGGCCAGCACCGAGGCTCCCACCGCACGCACAGACTCGAAGGTGAGCAGCGCGGACCCCACCGCGACCACGACGATCAGTGCCACCGCCAGGCGCCGAATGATCAGCGTCTGCGTGTGCAACTTGCGTGCCAGCCGGTTGTCCGGCACGTCGATGCGGTGGTGGACCATCGCGAGATCGGCGACGAACTGCACGCACGCGATCAGCAGCCAAGCCGATGCGCCGATCACCGCGATCGTGAACGCCTGCCCGATCAACGGCAGCCACTCGCTGCCGCGCAGGGAGGCATGCACCCCCACCCACGCGCCGATGATGATCAGCAGCAGCCAGAACGGGTTGCGCGCCTGCGTGGACAGCGCGCGCGCCCACTCGTGGCGGCGAGCGGCGAGGCGGAACCCCACATGGACCGCGAGCGCGACCACCACCGCTCCGCCGATTCCGATCGCCACGGCGGCGATGAAGCTGAATGATTCCTCGAGCATGCGCATCCTCCCGGGTGGGCCAGTGCACCACGCTACGGAGCACAGGTTTCGGGGGCGTCAACGCGAGTTTTCGATCCGC
>NZ_CAJXJX010000192.1 GCF_913055775.1 uncultured Demequina sp.
GGTGACACGGGCGTGTGCGTGCGTGCGGCCGGAAGCCCGGCGGGACGCTACTTCTTGTTGCGGCGCTGGTGGCGCGTCTTGCGAAGGAGCTTGCGGTGCTTCTTCTTCGACATGCGCTTGCGACGCTTCTTGATGACGGAACCCACGGAACCTACCTCGGATAGACGATGGTGCTACGGCGTCCAGTGCGTGCTGGACGCGACAGACAGCGACCTATCCTACCGTGCCGGACCGGCGGTCGTCATCCTGGGCCGCATCGAGGTCGTGCAGGCCAGCCTGCTCCATGAAGGTCTCGACCGCGGCCGCGGGGACGCGGAACGAGCGGCCGAAGCGCACGGCGGGCATGTCGCCGGCGTGGACCCAGCGGTAGACGGTCATCCGCGACACCCGCAGCATGTCGGCCACCTCGGCGACCGTGAGGAACGTGGTGCGCGAAGCGCCGTTGTCAGCCATGCCAGTACCGTCTCCCTCATTGTGCGTGTCGGCATGTCTATCGGCCGGCCGCTTCCCCAACTGTAGTGGCAGAAGTGACAGTTGTGAAGAGTGGGAAACCTGCCGATGATGGAGAGAAGGAGCGCATACGCGCGCCCGGACCAGGCCTGCCCAGGGCCTGAGCGCCACGCGAGTTGAGGAGTCGGATGGCCACGCTGCGAGGGGTGCGCGCCTCCATCGGCGACTGGGTGGACCATGCAGTGGTCCGCTCGCCGGCCCGCCTCGCGATGGGCACGTTCGCCGCCGTGATCCTCATCTTCACGGGCCTGCTGTCCCTGCCGGCGGCCACGGCCTCGGGCGTGCGCGCGAGCTTCGCGGATGCGCTCTTCACCGCCGTCTCGGCCGTCTGCGTGACCGGCCTCACGGTCCAGGACACCGGGATCTACTGGAGCGGGTTCGGCCAGGCCGTCATCCTGTCGGGCATCAAGGTGGGCGGCCTGGGGATCATGACCATCGCCTCGCTGCTGGGACTCGCGGTGTCGCGGCGTCTGGGCCTCACCCAGCGCATCCTCGCGGCCGACGAGTCCCGGGCGACCGGTCTGGGCGACGTGCGCGACCTGCTGCGCACCATCATTCTCGTGTCCTCGGTGGTCGAGATCCTGCTGATGCTGGTGCTGTTCCCGCGGTTCGTGCTCGACGGCCTCGGCGTCGGGACCTCCGCGTGGCACTCGGTCTTCTACTCCGTGAGCGCGTTCAACAACGCAGGCTTCGTGCCCAACGCCGGAGGCCTGGTCGAGTACGCCGGCGACTTCTGGGTGCGCATCCCCATCGCGCTCGGCGTCTTCATCGGAGCCTTGGGATTCCCGGTCTACATGACCCTCATCAAGCGCTGGCGCCACCCGCGCGAGTGGAACCTCCACACCAAGATCACCCTCGTCATGGTGGGACTGCTCAGTCTGGTGTCCGCCGTCCTGCTGGGCATCTTCGAGTGGAACAACCCGGCCTCGCTGGGCAACGAGCCCACCCCCACGAAGCTGCTGACGGTCGCCTTCGCCTCCGTCAACCAGCGCTCGGGCGGCTTCGCAGCGATCAGCCATGAGGGCATGTACGAGCACACCTGGCTGCTCGAGAACGTGCTGATGTTCATCGGCGGCGGGTCGGGCTCGACGGCCGGCGGCATTCGCGTCACCACGCTCGCCGTGCTGCTGCTCGCGATCTGGGCGGAGGCGCGCGGTCGGCGCGACATCGAGGCGTTCGGCAAGCGCATCGGCACCGAGGTGCTGCGCGCCGCCGTCGCGGTCACGCTCGTCTCGCTGTTCATGGTGATCGTGGGCACCGGCGCCGTCCTCGCCCAGACGGCACACCTCGGATGGCGGCTCGATCAGGTGCTGTTCGAAGTAGTCTCGGCGTATGCGACGTGCGGACTGTCGGTGTTCTCGGCCGAGCAGATCGAGATCATGCCGGACATCACCAAGCACACCCTCTCGCTCCTCATGTTCGTGGGCCGCGTGGGCTCGGTCACCGTGGCGGCGGCGCTGGCGCTGAATCGTCAGCGACGCGTCATCCGCTACCCGTCAGAAAGGCCGATCATTGGCTAACAGCTCCGCCTCCGGCGTCCTCGTCATCGGCCTCGGCCGCTTCGGATCCTCGCTCGCCAACTCGCTCGAGGGGATGGATCAGGAGGTGCTCGCGATCGAGCGCGACCCCGTGCTGGTCGAGCGCTACTCCAAGCTGTTCCCCTGCGTCGAGGCGGACGCAACGGACCCCCTCTCGCTCGAGCAGGCCGGCGTCAAGGACTTCTCTGCCGCAGTCGTGGGCGTGGGAACCTCCCTCGAGGCGTCCGTGCTGATCACGGTGAACCTCGTGGACGCGCAGATGCCCGAGATCTGGGCCAAAGCGGTGTCCGACGAGCACGCGAAGATCCTCAAGCGCATCGGCGCCCATCACGTGGTGCTGCCGGAGTCCGAGTCGGGCTACCGGGTCGCCCACCAGGTGGGCGAGCGCATGCTCGACTACATCGAGATCGACGAGTCCTTCTCGATCGTCAAGATGCGCCCGCCCAAGGAGACCCACAACTTCTCGCTCGCGGACCTCCAGCTGCGCGACAAGTACGGCGTCCAGGTGATCGGCATCATGTCGCCCGAGGGCGAGTTCGAGTACGGGCGCAAGTCCTCGGTGGTCCACCCCGACGACATCCTGGTCATCGGCGGCGACGAGGAGCTCGTGATGCGCTTCGCGAACCGGCCCTAGGTTCTCGCCCGCTCAGATCTCGAGCACGCCGCGCGTCACGGACTCTCCGCTGTGCGTGGGGTCGCCGTCGAGCGGCTCGACCGAGATGTCCACGATCGGGAAGGCCCCGGGGTCGAAGCCCGCGGGGAGCACGAACTCGGTGCGCTCGCCCGTGAGGTGGCCCAGGCTGACCATGCCCTCGATGTTCTGATCGATCAGCCACACCTCGAGGTAGGCGTCGTCCAGGTCGACGAAGGGCGTCTCGACCACCAGCACGGCGCTGCCGTCGTCGCGCGTCTCGATGACCGCGCTGCCCGCGGCGGTCTCCGTGACGAGGTCGGTCAACGGCGCCTCGGCGCCCACATCGAGGTCTCCCTCC
>NZ_CAJXJX010000193.1 GCF_913055775.1 uncultured Demequina sp.
GTGAGCGCGAGCGTGGTGAAGGACAGCACGCGCTTGGTCCTCAAGGGCACGCGGCGGATCGCGAGTGCCGCCACCGTGAGGACGATCAGGTAGACCGCGGACGCCGTGACGGTCGCGGACAGGGTGAGGAGGTGGACGAGTCCCGCAGCGGCGAGGGTCAGGTATCCCTCGAGGCGCGAGATCCGCTTCTCGAGGAGCAGGACGAAGGCGACGATCGCGAGGGTGATCGCGATCGCGCCGAACGGGTTGCGGTTGCCGACGAACCCCTGGATGGGACCGCCCTGGAACAGCAGCCCGTCGGACCACACCACGTCCTTGACGCCGCTCGAGTCGCCCGCGAGCGACTCGAGGTCGTCCATCGCCGGTCCGATGGGGCCCTGCACCACCACCGCCACGAACAGCTCGAACAGCAGCCCCAGAGCCACGCTGATCTGCAGTCCGCGCAGGAGCCGCACCATGAACTCGGTGCCCGAGGAGCTGCGTGCGGTGACGATGGCGATGTAGGTCGTGACGATGAGCACGATGACCGCGAGCGTGGTGACAGCTCGGGTCTCCGACCACAGGATGCTGAGCGTCGCCAGCCCCACGAACGCTCCGACCAGCAGCGGCGGCCGCAGCCCTCGCCACGTCGCGGGGAAGGCGATGACGACGATGGCGACCGTCGCCACCACGAGCGCCGCGTACAGAGGAAGACCCAGCAGGTACCGGAAGCCCTGCCCCGACATCAGCAGCACCACGACCCAGACCGAGACGGCAGTCTGACCTCGAATCGAGGCGAGCCTTCGCATGGCCGCCTGGGCGAGGGTGTTCATGGGTGGGCGGTTCTCCTGGGTCGAGGTGGGTATCGCGCCGGAATGGGACGCCGCACGCGAGGGACTCCCTCGCCGGGATGCTGGCTGCAGTCTATCGCGCGGCCCCAGCATCCTTCGGGAACCGGCGCGACGACCCACGGGTGCGAGGTCTGATCCCTCTAGGAGACCCCGCCGACCTCGGTGCCCGGGGCGTACGCGCCGTCGGCGATGTCTTCCCAGAACTGATCGATGGTCGCGGGGTCGAGCAGCACGGTCGATCCCACGCCCTGCACGGAGTGCCCCATGCTGGCGATGGGCGGCGTTCCGGTGACCGACTCCCCGCCCAGGCCCGAGCGCAGCACCAGCGCCATGCGCGCGATGTCGAGCACTCCGGTGCCCTCGGAGAAGGTGAACGAGTCCAGCGCCGCCGACGTGAGGGGCACGAGCTCGAACGGGTTGAGCAGCGTCGCCGGGTTCAGCACCTCGTCCGCGACGGCGCCGACCACCTGCCGCTGTCGCTGAGCGCGACCGATGTCGCCGAGCGGGTCCGCGTAGCGCATCCGGGAGAACGCGAGCGCGGTCTCTCCGTCAGCCAGGTGGCACCCCGCCTCCCACTCGAGCTGGCTCTTCTCGTCGGAGACATCCTGGTCGTAGCAGAGCTCTACGCCGCCCACAGCGTCGACCATCTCCGCGACGCCCGTGAACCCCACCTCAAGGTATCCGTCGATGGTGAGGCCGCTCAGACCCTCGACGGTCTCGACCAGCAGCTCCGGCCCGCCGAACGCGAACGAGGCGTTGATCTTGTTCGCGTTGTAGCCCGGGATCTCGACGTACGAGTCGCGCGGGATGCTGATGAGGGCGGTGGGGCCGGACTCCGGCTGGTGCAGGACCATGATCGTGTCGGTGCGCGCACCTTCGGTGGGGTCGTTCGTGTCGAGTCCCTCGCGCGAGTCGGATCCGACGATCAGGTAAGTGCGGCCCTGCGTGTCCGGCGCACCGCTGAGCGCGGGCACCGTCTGGATCTGGCCCTGCGCCCACACGTAGAACCACCCGAGCGCGAGCACGAGCAGCAGCAGCAGGACGAGCGCCACGCTGCAGCAGCGGTGGCGACGCCTGCGGCGCGGTCGGGGGGCCGATGCGGGGGGCACGGCGGCGTCCGGGCGCGACTGGGGCCGGGGAGGCGACGGCTGTCGCGGCGCCGTCGGACGCTGTCCCTCGCCCGCCTCCGGCTGCCGTGTCGACGGGGGGATGACAGTGCGGCGCTGCGGGGACGACGGCTGAGATGCGGGCGGACGCGCACGCGGTGGGATCGACGGCGGCATGGGCCGACGCGCGCCGGGAGCGCCTTGGCGAGTGCGGTCCTCGCCGCCCGTCGGTGTCACCCTGCGAGGGTAGCGCGGAGGCCGCGATCTGCCGTGGTCGCGGGCGTGTCGCGGCGGGCCCTCACCCGCTTCTCGATGACCACGACGGCGCTCGTCGCGGCGCCGACCGCGAGGATCCGTGCCCACGCCAGCGCGTCGATCGGCGCGGTGCTGAACACGGTGTTCATCACGGGCACGTAGGTCAAGGCCGCCTGGGCGACGGCCTGCACCGCGACCCCCACCAGCAGCCACGGGTTGGACAGCAGGCCGATGCGGCGGAGTGGAAGGCTCGACGACCGGCAGTTGAACAGGTAGAAGGCCTCGACCATGACGAACACGTTGACGGCGACCGTGCGGGCCTGAGCGAGGGTAGCGCCATGGTCGAGCTCCCACGTGAACAGGAGCCACGCTCCGCCCACGAGCAGCGCGGAGACCAGGACGATCCGCCACACCAGCGTGCCGGTCAGCAGCGCACGACCGGGGTCTCGAGGAGCCCGTGACATGATGCCCGGCTCCTTGGGCTCGAACGCGAGCATGAGCCCGAGCGCTACGGCGGTGGTCATGTTGATCCAGAGGATCTGGGTCGGTTCGATCGGGAGCGCCGTTCCCAGCAGGATCGCCACGAGAATCACCAGGCCCTCCGCGATATTCGTCGGCAGCGTCCACGTCACGAACTTGGTGAGGTTGTCGAAGATGCCGCGCCCCTCCTCCACCGCGTGCTCGATCGAGGCGAAGTCGTCGTCGGTGAGAACCATGTCCGCGGCGTCCTTCGCGACCTCGGTTCCCATCGTGCCCATGGCGATGCCGATGTCGGCGCGCCGCAATGCGGGGGCGTCGTTGACCCCGTCGCCGGTCATCGCCACGACGTGCCCCGCCTGCTGAT
>NZ_CAJXJX010000194.1 GCF_913055775.1 uncultured Demequina sp.
AGGGCGGGGTGCCGGAGTACACGTGCCCAGCGGTCAAGCGCGACGCGGAGTTCGTCGACTTCGCTTCAGCAGAGTTCGACCGGGCCAAGCGCCCGGTCCAGGCCGCAGTCGCCAGGAGGCTCGTGGAGGCCGTGGGCACCGACCTCGCCGAGCTCGCAGCAGCCTGCCAGCAGCTCATGGGTGACGTCGAGGGCACGCTGTCCGAGCAGGACGTGGCGCGGTACTACGGGACGCGCGTGAACGCGACCGCCTTCAGCGTCGCCGATGCGGCGATCGCCGGTGATGCGAAACAGGCCGTGACTCTCGTGCGGCACGCGCTCGCGGGAGGTGTGGACCCGGTGCCGCTCAACGCCGCTCTCGCGATGAAGCTTCGCACGTTGGCCAAGGTGGGCGCGTCGCGGGGCCGCGGTCTCGACCCGACCCGGGATCTCGGGGTGTCTCCGTGGCAGGTGGACCGCGCCCGACGCGAACTGCGGCGGTGGAACGCGGAGACGCTCGGGCGCGCGATAGAGGTGGTGGCGCAGGCAGATGCGGACATCAAGGGTGGGGGTCGATCGCCCGCGTTCGCCCTCGAGCGCGCCGTGCGCGAGGTGGCGGATCTCGCCGGGGCCTGACCGTGACTAGGCCGCGACGCGACCGCGGTCGACGATGATCGCCGGCTCGAATCCGTGGCCCTGGAACAGGTCGAATCCCAACTCGACGCACCACGCCAGCATCGCGCGCGTCTCGACGCGCTCAGCGACGAGCGTCGAGCCGTGCGACCGAGCTCTCGCGACCAGGTCGGGGCCCTGGGAGACCAGATCGCGCACATCGATCTTGACGAAGTCCGCGTGCTCGAGCAGAGCCACCTGCGACGTGGTGCCAACGAAGTCGTCGATGGCGATCTGGTACCCCTGCGCCCGCAAGTCGCTCAGGCGCACGCGCAGCGCCTCATCGGCGAACGCGGACTCCACCACCTCGATCACTCCATCAGGGGGAGAGAAACCCACCCAGTCGTGGTCCACGAGGTAGCTGCGTGTGAAGTTGACGAAGCCCACGCGGTCGAGCGGCTGGCCCCCCGCCACGTGGAAGGCGGCAGCGATGACGTGCTCCGTTGCGCGATCCTGCTGACGCGCGCTCCACAGGTCGACGCGAAGGCCGATCTGCCCCGGCGCGCGGAAGAGGAGCTCGTATCCCACCAGTTCTCGGTCGGCGGTGAAGATGCCCTGACGACCCAGAAGCACGCGTGTGGAGCCCGCGCCCAACTGAGAGTCGGACCGGGGCATGATCCAGGGCTCAGGGCGCCCGCCCGGAGTCATCGTCACGCCTGCGACCCTATCGGGGGACAGCAACAAGCCCCGCACGCGCTTGCGGCGCGTCGGGGCTTGAGGAGGCGAAAGGCCTGGTTCAGAGCGCGGCGACCTGCTTCGCGAGAGCCGACTTGCGGTTCGCGGCCTGGTTCGCGTGGATGACGCCCTTCGAGGCAGCCTTGTCGAGCTTCACGGACGCGGACTTGAGCGCGGTCTCGGCCGCAGGCTTGTCGCCCGCTGCGATCGCCTCGCGCACCTTGCGCACGTGGGTCTTGAGCTCGGACTTCACGGCGACGTTGCGCTGACGCGACTTCTCGTTGGTGCCGATCCGCTTGATCTTGGACTTGATGTTGGCCACGACAATCCTTCTGCGATGGTGGGAAAACTGGGAGTGGAGCGCGAGCGCGCGCTCACACACGGCTTCCCATCCTACCAGTGATGGACGTCGGAAAGCGAACGAGCGACACGGTCGAAGGTCGCGCGGTCGAGGATCGCGCCCTCGCGACGCACCGACGCCGGATCGACCCGCACGATTCTATCGAGCCTGACCTCCGAGGGCCGCCGCTGACGGTCCCACGCTCCCGAGCCGATGTCCAGCCAGTAGCGCCCCCACCGCGCCTCCTCGGCGGCGTCGTGGTCGTGGTCCTTGCTCGTCAGCTGCAGCGCCAGCAGCCATCGTCCGTCGTGGCCGATCACGAGGACCGGGCGGTCCTTGCCGCGAGCGTGGTCCTCCTCGAATGGGACCCAGGTCCAGACGATCTCGCCGGGGTCCGCCTCGCCATCGGCCGCGGGGGAGTAGACGACGTCGACCCGCCCCTCGAAGTCGCCTGGATAGGTCGAGCGGCGCGCGGCGGGCTTGTGCGCGCGACGCCGGCGCGACGTGGCCCATCCGACGCCGACGGCCGCGGCGGCGAGCACCGCGAGCAGCACCGGGTCCATGCCACGACCCTAGCGGCAGAGCCTGCGTGCGTCAGCGGTCGAGGACCGGCGAGCGGCGCAGTGCGCTGAGGTGAGCGACGCCAGGCGCCGTGAACGTGATCTCGTCCGCGGGAAGCGGGTAGCCGAACAGGAACCCCTGACCGAGGAGCCAGCCGTGATCGCGGGCCTGGCGGTACTGCGCCTCGGTCTCGACGCCTTCGATCACGCCGTACATGCCCAGGCCGTCCACGAGGTTGGCGATGGTCGAGCTGATGCGGTCGCCGGTGGCGCGGTCTCCCAGCCGCAGCGTGAACTCGCGCGCGAGCTTGAGCCCCGCGACCGGATTCTGCAGCACCGAGGACAGCGCCGAGTAGCCGGTGCCGAAGTCGTCGAGGATCAGGTCGACCCCGAGCCGCGCGAGAGCCGCCAGGTCCGCGCTCGCCGCCTGCGTGGCGAGCAGCATGCCGGACTCGGTGATCTCGAGGCCCAGGCGGGACGGGTCGATGCCCGTGTCCTCGAGCGCGCCTCGGACCACGCGAGTGAGGTCCGCGCTGCCGATCTGGCGGGTCGAGACGTTCACCAGCACCTTGCCGTGGAACTCGGGGTGCGCGGCGATGAAGCGGCACGCCTCCTGGATCACGAAGGCACCGAGCGGCACCACGAGATTGGCGTCCTCGCACACCTCGATGAAGTGGTCCGGCAGCAGGAGTCCACGCTGGGGGTGCTGCCAGCGCACGAGCGCCTCGAATGCCACCGGCTCGCGGGTGGCCATGTCGACCAGCGGCTGATAGTGGACCACCA
>NZ_CAJXJX010000195.1 GCF_913055775.1 uncultured Demequina sp.
GGATGGCCTCGCCAGCCAGCTCGAAGCGCTGCCCGAACGCGAGGGCGACCGACAGGTGCGACGTCGAGTCGAGGTCCGGGCGGTCGCGTTCGTCGGAGTAGTGGATCAGGGAGCTGTCGATCCAGCCGTTCAGGTCCTCCAGGATCCGGTCCTCGCGAAACTCGGCGGGGCGCTCGAGAGGGTCCTCGGTGTCGCCGTGCGCGGCGTGCTGGTCGAGGTCGACGTCGGATTCCACTGCGACGAAGGATCCGGGGTCCGCCCCGTCCGCCGGAGCACGCCAGCCGTGGTCGCGCCACGCGCCCCGGAATGGCGTGAACACGCGGTAGGGAGTGCCGTCGCCCTTGGTGACGCGTCCCGGCGCGACCGCGTAGGGCGACCCCTCGAAGCGCAATTCACGGCCGTCCTCCTCGAGTGCGACCGTGACCGCGTCCTGCTCGGCGACCCCCGCGGGGCTGTACTCCTGCGCCGCCCAGACCACCCGCGCATCGGCCTCCCGTGCGGCGGCGAGCACCGCATCGGCCGCCGTTCCCCGCCTCACGGCGAGCGCCCCGCGCGTCGCGTCCCTGAGCGCCCACAGCACGCGAGCGAGGTGCGCGCGGCGCCGGCCGGACCAGAAGTGGAGCGCGGGAGTCCAGGCGAAGACGGCCGCGGCCGGGCCCGAGGACTGCGCCTCGAGCAGCGCGGGATTGTCGTGCAGGCGCAGGTCGCGGCGGGCCCACCACAGGTCGGTCATGCCTGGTGCAACGCCAAGCGGCCGCCCGGGTGTTCCCGGACGGCCGCTTCAGGGCGTAGCGTGCGTCAGACGCCGGCGGCCACGCGCGCGTGCTTGTCGACGTGAGCGACGGCGGCCTCGATGAAGGTGCGCAGGATCGAGATCTGGGTCTCGTCCTGGAGCGATCCGTCCGGGCCGAACGCGTCCGCGCGGAACTGGAAGAAGGTCTCGGGCTGGCCCAGGGTGGGGGAGTCCGAGTGGGCCAGGATGTTGCGCAGGTGCTGCTGCGCCATCGCCGTGCCCTGCGGGCTGATCGACACGCCCATCACGGCGCTGGGCTTGCCGGTGAAGGAGTTCTGGCCCCACGGACGCGACGCCCAGTCGATGGCGTTCTTGAGCGCGCCGGGGATCGACCGCGAGTACTCGGGCGTCACGAAGATCACGCCGTCCACGCCCGCGAGCGCGTTCTTCCACGCGGTCGCGACCTCGGGCCAGTCGCCGTCGAGCTCGTAGTTGTACAGCGGTAGGTCGGCGATGTCGAGGAACTCGAACTCGGTGCCCTCGGGCGCGAGTGCGGGCAGGACGTTCGCGACCTTGCGGTTGATCGAGTTGCCGGCGATCGAGCCGACGATGATGCCGATGCGGGGCATGGTGATTCCTTCCAGAACGGGTCAGGGGTGCCATCGCCACGCGCGTGGGGGCGACAGTGCGGTCAACATTACATGACGGCTCAACTATTCCCGATTCAACTAAATTTCACCCGAGGTAGGGCCGATGCGCGGGCTGGGTTGGCGCGGGCGACGGCGCCCCCGTTTGCACGCTGGCAGTCGCTGAGTGCCGGGATCTGGCGATTCTCGGCACTCAGCGACTGCTGGGACGCAGGTTCCACCTAGAGGTTGCGCTCCGCCCACACGTCCGCGGCGTCCCGCAGCAGCGCAGCCGCGCCCGGTGCGACCTCGTCGTAGTTGCGGCGGAAGCGCTCGTCGTCCACGTACATCTGGGTCAGTCCGCGGTAGGTCTCCGCGGTGGGGGTCCAGAACAGCGACACCCAGGCGTAGTGCTTCGCGACGATCTCCTGCAGCTCGTCGCTGTCCGGTGCGAAGCCCACGCGGATCGCGGCGCCCAGCGCCTCGACGATCTCGCGGTGCGCATCCAGGTGGCGCTGCTGCCCGTCCTTGCCCAGGCTGGCCCAGCGCTCGTTCGACGTATCGACGGCGTCGTCGCCCCAGCGCTCGCGGGCCTCGGGCTCGTACTTCGTGTGCTCGAAGCCGTCGAAGATCTGGTCGGTGGTCATGGTGGTTCCTTTCTCGAGGGAGTCGATGGTGCTTGCCACGGTCGCGGCGAGGCGCGCGTAGCGGTCGCGCTCGGCGGCGAGGCCGGCGAGATGGTCGCGCAGGTGCGCCATGGTGATCGCGGGGTCGTCCGCGTCGACGATCTCCCGGATGCGGTCCAGGCTCGCGCCCAGTTCGCGCAGCACGAGGATGTGCTGCAGACGGAGCAGCTGCTCGTTCTCGTAGTGGCGGCGTCCGTCGTGGCCGGTCCACGCGGGAGTCAGCAGGCCGATGCTGTCGTAGTGGCGCAGGGTTCGGCTGCTGACGCCGCTCAGGCGGGCGGCGCGGGCGATGTCGAGGGAGTCGCCTTCGCGGAGGTGTGTGGTGCTCATGACGACGAGCCTAGAAGTTGACGTCGCGTCAAGCGCAAGTGGGGGGAGATGGCAACGGGCCCGGCGGCCAAAGAGCGTGGGCCGCCGGGCCCAGTGTCAGGGCTGGTGCTGCGTCAGCAGGCGAGGTGCTTGCCGGGTCCGCCGCTCCAGCCCGCCTGCCAGGGCTTGCTGCCGGAGCTCGGTGCGGGGTGGCCACCCTGCTTGCCGCCCCGGTCCCGACCCTTCTTCTTGCCTGATCCCTTGCCGTTGTCCTCGACGTCGATCGCGAACAGCGTGGTGGTGCCGGAGACCTCGGAGGCCACCGCCAGCATCGGCGCTCCGGTCGGGGAGTCCTTGGCATCGATAAACGCCAAGCCCTCGGGCCCGAGGTCGCCCGCCTCGGGTGACTCGGGGTCGGCGGCGAAGTCGCGGTTGTTGACGTAGGTCACGAACGTCGAGTCCGCAGGCGACGTGACGTCGTAGACCATGATCCCGCCCACGCGCTCGAGCCCGATGAAGGCGTAGGTGCGCTTGCCGATCGTGCCGATCGCGACGGCCTCCGGCTCGGGCCCCTTTGCA
>NZ_CAJXJX010000196.1 GCF_913055775.1 uncultured Demequina sp.
GGGCGCGGTGGCCCCCGCCGCGGTGGCGGCACGCGTGAAAGCGGGGACGAGCCACGCAGGCACGGTCGACACTGGCATGGAGACCTCGCTGGACGGTTCGGGGACGGCGATCGTCTCCAGTCTGCTCCCGTCGCGCCACTTCGCCAAGCCCGCGGCGAGGTGCGTGAGGAATCCGACGCCCGTGAGCCGGGCGCACGATCACCGATAGACTGGTGCGGCACCGAATCCGCGGTGCCCAAGACTCACGCGAGGTTGATGTGCCCACCGGCAAAGTGAAGTGGTTCGACTCCGACAAGGGGTTCGGCTTCATCGCGAGCGACGAAGGCGATGAGGTGTTCCTGCACGCGTCCTCCCTGCCCGCCGGCGTCACGTCGCCCAAGCCGGGATCGCGCGTGGAGTTCTCGATCGCGGATGGCCGCCGTGGCCCGTCCGCCATGGGCGTCGCCCTCCTCGACCCGGTGACCACCGTCTCTCAGGGCCTGCGCAAGAAGCCCGAGGAGATGACGGTCATCGTCGAGGACCTCATCAAGATGCTCGATGGCGTCTCGACGTCGCTGCGCAAGGGGCGCTACCCCGAGCCGGCCCGTGGCCAGAAGGTCGCCGCCGTGCTGCGCGCCGTCGCGGACCAGCTGGAGGCCTGACCCATGGACGCTGTGCTCGAGGGCGCGGTCGATCTCGCGCGCGACGCGGCGGTCGAGGCAGCGGACGGCGCGGACCTCGTGGGCGACCACCTGAGCGCCACGTCCGTCAGCGATCGGCTCGTCACCCATCTGTTCGCGTGCACCCTGCCCGGCTATCGCGGCTGGGTGTGGTCGGTGACGCTGTCGCGCGCCCCGCGCGGCAAGGAGGCAGCGATCTGCGAGGCGCACCTCGTCGCCGCGGACGACGCCCTGCTGTCCCCGCCCTGGGTTCCGTGGGCGGAGCGGGTCCAGCCCGGCGACATCAAGCCGGGGATGGCCGTGCCGCGTTTCGACCCGGACCCGCGCCTGGAGCCCGGGTACACCGTCACCGATGCCGAGGACGAGGAGGCGGTGGCCATCTGGGAGCTGGGACTCGGGCGCGAGCGGGTCCTGGGTCCGCTCGGCCGAGACGAGGCCGCCGAGCGTTGGACCGCCCGCGCGCAGGAGATCGGCTCGACGTCTGCGGACGGCTCGAGCACGACGGGCGCCGTGGGCGAGTTCGTGATTCCCTTGGCGGGATCGATGCGCCTGCACTTCGGCGTGTGCGCCAACAAGTGGTGCCCGTTCGACGGCACCGTCGTCCCCGTCGATCACGAGTGCCATGGGCAGCCCCAGTCCGCCCCGGAGCGGTCCGCGGCGCTGTGGCCCGCCAACAACCCGGTCTTCGACACCGACGCCTCGGTCGCGCTGGACCTCAGCACTCCCGAGCCGGCTGAGTCCACGACGGCCGATGCGACGGCTGAGACGGCCACGGCGGCTTCAGCGGCCGCGGAGGCGCCGGAGGTGACGCCCGAAGCGGAGGCGACGCCTGAAGCCGCGGCGGAGCCCGATGCGGCCGCACCGGCCGAGGCGCCCGATGTGCCCGAGGCTCCCGAGGCTCCCGAGTCGGCCACCGCATCGGCCGAATCCGAGCCCGAGGCGACCGCTGACCCCGAGCCCGCGACCGCATCGGCCGAACCGGAGCTGCCGGCACAGGAGGAGCGCGAGCGGGCCGAGCCCGACGCCGAGCCCACTCCCGACGCGACCGCCGAGACCGAGCCGGCCACCGCATCGGCCCCGGAGCCCGGCGACGTGCCTGGCGACGCCGAGGGCGACCGCTGACGGGCGGTTCCGCACCAGCCCCCCGGCGCGCCGCCGTGCGCGCCCTCGCGACGAGCACCTACGTCCCGACGTTCCTGGCGGAGCTCGGCCTGGGTGCCATGCTGCCGCTATTCGCGCTGTCGGTGCTCCGCATGGACCACTCCGCGGCGGTCGCGGCCGCGTCCGCGGTCATCTACGCGGGCGGGCGCATGGGTGGCTCGGCGTGGGGAGGGAGCCTCTCGGCGCGGCTGGGGCCCGTGCGGGCGGCGCTGGTGGGACTCGCCGCGCTCGCCGGAGGAGCTGTCGTGTGCGCGGTCTCGCCGGTGCTGGTGCCGTTCCTCGCGGGGGTGGCGCTCATCGGCTTCGGCCACGCGGGCTATCACGTGGCGCGCCAGGGGCAGGTGGAGTCGCTGGTGCTGGCCGTGTTCCGCGCCCGCGCCCTCACCACGCTCGCCGGGACCTGGCGCATCGCCAACTTCATCGGGCCGCTGCTGGGAGCGGCGGTGATCGCGGCGTGGGGACTGCGCGCGGCCTACGCTTTCGCGGCGCTCACTGTCGTGGCCGCTATCGTCGCCCTGCGCGCGAGCAGTTCGTGGCGCCGCCGCCCGCCCCGTCCGGCGCGGTCCGAGCTGAGACATCTCGACGTGATCCGCAGCTCGTGGCCCATCCTGCGCACGCTGGGGCTCGCGGTGCTGCTCACCGGAGCGGTGCGGGCGGCGAGGATCGTGGTGATCCCGCTGTGGGCGGAGTCGATCGGCATGAGCGACTCCGCGGTCTCGCTGATCTTCGCGGTGTCCGCCGGGGTCGACATGCTGCTGTTCTACCCGGCGGGCGCGGTGATGGACCGATGGGGCCGCGCATGGACCGCGGTGCCGTCGACGCTGCTGATCGCGGCGGGGACGCTGCTCCTGCCCTTCACCAGTGGGCCCACCGGCGTCGCGATCGCCGCCGTGCTGCTGGGCGTGGGCAACGGCTGGGGATCAGGGGTGCTGATGACGCTGGGCGCTGACGTGGCGCCGGTTCACGGCCGGGACGTGTTCATCGGCACGTGGATGATCCTGCAGGACGCCGGGGGACTTGCCGGCCCGGCGCTCATCTCCGGGCTTGCGGCCATGACGCTGTCCACCGGCTTCTTCGTGGTGGGCGGTCTGGGGATCGTGACGGCGGGTGCGC
>NZ_CAJXJX010000197.1 GCF_913055775.1 uncultured Demequina sp.
CGAGGGCTTGACACGACCGCTCACGCATGCTTAGTTAGTTACTGCACCAACTAACCAGCCAACAAACGTGCCGCCGGACGGCGGCCACGGACGAGACGGGACGGCACATGGACGACGAACGGCCGATCTTCCTCCAGATCGCGGAGAGCCTCGAGGCGCAGATCCTCGACGGCTCCCTCGCGGAGGAGGGGCAGGTGCCGTCCATCAACGAGCTCGCCCAGTTCCACCGCATCAACCCGGCGACTGCTCTCAAGGGCGTCAACCGCCTCGTGGAGGCCGGGGTGCTCTACAAGCGCCGCGGCATCGGCATGTTCGTCGCCGAGGGCGCTCGAGCCCGGCTTCTGAGCGACCGGAGGGCCGAGTTCGCCGAGCTCCACGTCCGCCCGCTCGCCGAGCGCGCACGTGCCCTGGAACTGGGGTCAGCAGAGGTGCACGACATGATCGACAAGGAGATGAACCGATGACCGCCATCGTCGAGGTCGAGGGCCTCACCAAGCGCTTCGGCAGGGTGACCGCCGTCGACAACGCGACCTTCTCGCTCGAGGAGGGCGGGATCCACGGCCTGCTGGGCCGCAACGGAGCGGGCAAGACCACGCTCATGCAGCTGCTCACGGGCCAGGAGTTCGTGACCTCCGGCGAGGCGCGCATCTTCGGCGAGAACCCGGTCGAGAACGCCGCGGCCCTGCGCCGCGTGTGCTTCATCAAAGAGTCGCAGGTCTACCCCGACGGCTACAAGGGCAAGCATGTCCTGCGGGCCGCGCCGTGGTTCTTCGACGCCTGGGACTCCGCGTTCGCGGACCGCCTCGTCAAGGCCTTCGACGTTCCGCTGGACCGCCCCATGAAGAAGATGTCGCGCGGGCAGCGCAGCGCGATCGGCGTGATCGTGGGACTCGCGTCCCGCGCGGAGCTCACGTTCCTGGACGAGCCCTACGCGGGCCTCGACGCCGTCGCCCGGCGCCGCTTCTACGACCTGCTGCTCGAGGACTACGCGGAGAACCCGCGCACCGTCGTGCTGTCGACCCACCTGATCGACGAGGCGGCGAACCTGCTCCAGCGGGTCGTCGTGATCGACCACGGCAGCATCGTGATCGACGCGGACGCGGAGGAGCTGCGCGGCTCGGCCACCACCCTGGTGGGCAAGGCGAGCGACGTCGAGGCCTTCGCGACCGGCCGCACCGTGGTCGACAGGAACGCGCTGGGCGGCATCGCCTCCGTGACCCTCGCCGGGCTCTCCTCCGAGGATCGCCGGGCCGCCGCGCAGGCGGGGCTCGAGGCCACCGCCGTGTCGCTCCAGGAGCTCATCGTCAGCCGCACCGGCGGCACCGACGCCACCGACGAGGAGGAGGCAGCATGACCGCCATCGACACCCGCGCAGCGGTGACGGGCGCTCCGGCGCGCATCGCCAACGTCATGCGCATGCACGTCGCCAACCCGATGCCCACCCTGATCATGCCGTGGATCATCACCGCCATCGTCTTTGGCGTGAACCTGTCCATCTGGCTCATGGTCGCGAACGCCGCGGGCGGCGCCGAGTACCTCGAGCCCCGCGCCTTCCAGTACAACGGCGGCGTTTCGTGGATCGTAATCTTCATGATGGTCGTGGCCGTGCAGGCGATGAGCCTGACGTTCCGGTTTGCCCTGGGGTTCTCCGTGACGCGCCGCGAGTACTACCTGGGAACCGCCGCCTACTTCGTGGGCTTGGCCCTGCTGTACTCGACGGGCCTGACGGGGCTCGCCGCCCTTGAGCGCGCCACGGACGGCTGGGGCCTCGACGCCGCGTTCTTCGCGCCCTTCGGGCTGGTGGACGAGTCGCTCGGGCTCGTGTGGCTGCTGTACCTGATGACGATGCTGCTGTTCTTCTTCCTGGGTTCGGCGATCGCCACGGTGTGGGTGCGCTGGCGCGCGTACGGCCTGTACTCGTTCTTCATCGGCCTTGCGCTGCTGCTGGTCGCCGCGGGCTGGGGGATCACGGCGGCCGATGCGTGGGGCGACGTGGGCGAGTTCCTCACCACCACGCCGCTCGCTCAGCTCGCCGCGTGGACGCTGCCGGTCACCGCCCTGTGCGCCGTCGTGGGCTTCCTCTTCCTGCGCCGCGCCACGCCGCGCGCCTGACGGCGTCGCAACCACCGGAGGGCCGAGGCGCGGGGTGACCCGCGCATCGGCCCTCCTGCGCCCCGTGGTCAGGACGACGCGACGGAGCAGCTGCTCGCGGCCGAGTCGCCGCGGGGGAACGCGGTTGCGAGGGCGTTGGCGATGCGCTCGCCCCGCTGGACGTACCCGCGCGTCGTGTAGTGGATGCCGTCCCGCTGGAACCAGCCCGACTTCACCTCGCCCCGCCAGTCGTACACCCGCAGCGACGGATGCGCGTCGCACGCCTGGGCGAGCGCGCGGTTGAAGTCCTTCATGCCCGCATCGGCGTACGGGCCGTCGTCCAGAGTGGTCACGGCGTTCACCCACAGCACCGGATCGTCGCCGGTGAGCGACAGGATCCGCTCGATGCGCTCCTCCACGGGGTGGGCGCCGCCCACGGCCTGGTTCGCGGCCTCGTTGATGCCCATCGCGATCACCCAGCAGCCGCTGTAGCCCGCGTCGACGCGCTCCTGGACCGCGTCCTGGGCATTGGGCTCGCCCTGGAAGCGCTCCACGATCGATCGTGCGCCGCGGACGTCGACGTCGACTCCCTCGACGCCCACGCGCTCGTACTGCGCGGCGATCTGCTTGGCGACGGGCGTGCCCTCGCCCACGAGCCCCAGCGACGTGGAGTCGCCCACGTGCACCACGGTGTCGCACGCGGTGCGGGGACCCGAGAACGCGACGTCGACGCGGCTCGCGGGAGTGCGCCCGGGGGCCGGCGCGCTCGGGGTCGAGGCGACGGGCGGGATCACGGGCTGGGCGAGATCGACGGACTCG
>NZ_CAJXJX010000198.1 GCF_913055775.1 uncultured Demequina sp.
CCGCCCGTCGGACGCGCAGGCGACGACGGTGCCCCACGGGTCCACGACCAGGCTGCGGCCGTACGACGCGAAGCCGCCGTGGCGGCCGGTGGTGGCCGGTGCGATCACGTAGGCGCCGTTCTCGATCGCACGGGCCCGCAACAGGACCTCCCAATGGTCCTTGCCGGTGAACATCGCGAAGTTCGAGGGAACCGCCAGCAGCTCCGCGCCCTGCAGCGCGAGGGTGCGGTACAGCTCGGGGAAGCGGACGTCGTAGCAGATCGACAGGCCCATGCGGCCGAACGGGGTGTCCACCACGACCGTCCGGTCGCCCGCCAGGTTGCGGTCGGACTCGCGCGCGACGACCTCGTCGCCGACGGTGACGTCGAAGAGGTGGATCTTCCGGTAGCTCTCGACGATCGCGCCGTCGGGACCGAAGAGCAGGCTGGTGTTGGACAGCTTGTCGGGTCGGTCGATCTTCTCGTTGAACGAGCCGGCCAGGAGCCAGACGCCGGCGTCGCGCGCGGCTGCGCTCAAGGCGTCGGACAGCGGCCCCGGGATCGGCGTCGCGGTGGCGAAGCGCAGCTCGCTGGGGCCCTTGACGTGGAAGCTCTCGGGCAGGAAGACGGCCTCGGCGCCTTGGCGGGCCGCTTCGGCGATGCCGTTCAGCGCCGCTTCGACGTTGGCGTCGTAGGCCTCGGTCGGTTCGAGCTGTACGAGGGCGATCGTCGTCTCGGGCATGGGAGACCATACATGACGCGGCGGAACGGTCGATCGGCGGCTCGTCGTCGCGCCGTACACCGTCGTCCGGCCCGTTCGGCGTGCACGCGGGGTCGCGTTCCGGTTCGGGCCGCGGTCGCGGCGTCGCCCCCCGCTCGATCCCTAGGCACGCCCCTCCCGTCCCGGGCCGGGAGCCGCGCGGACGCCCGCTGCTATCTTGACCTCGGATGCTTCGTGCGGGAGAGCAGCTCGACGGGCGCTACCGGATCGACGAGCGCATCGGACAGGGCGGCATGGGCGTGGTGTTCCGCGCCACCGATCTGACCGAGCGACGCTCGGTCGCGCTCAAGGTGCTGCTGCTGCCCGAGGACGAGAGCAGCCTGCGTTTCCGCCGCGAGTTCCGCGTCATGTCGCGCCTTCGGCACCCCAACGTCGTGCGGGTCGTCGGCTTCGGCACGGCCGAGGTGGGCGCCTACCTGGCGATGGACTACGTGAGCGGCGGGACGCTGACGCGCGCGTTCGCGAATCCGCCCGAGGACGAGGCGCAGCTGGCCGCGCGGCTGGAGCTGCTGGCGGCCGTCGCGGACGCGCTGGCGTACGTGCACGCCGAAGGCGTCATCCACCGCGACCTGAAGCCCGAGAACGTCCTGCTGGAGGAAGGTCGGCCGGTGCTGATGGACTTCGGCCTGGCCAAGGCGGCCGGCGGCGAGACGGTCGCGCTCACGCAGGCGGGCGACGTGCTGGGAACGGCGCCGTACATGAGCCCCGAGCAGATCCGCGGCCACGACGTCGACCACCGCAGCGACCTCTACGCGCTGGGCTGCCTGATCCACTGGGCCGCGACCGGCGCGCCACCGTTCACCGGCGAGACGTTCACCGACGTGGTGATCAAGCACCTGACCACTCCGGCCTCGCCGCCGTCGGCGTTCGTGCGTTTCGCTCCGCGCGAGCTGGACGCGCTGGTGCTGCGCCTGCTGGAGAAGCAGCCGGCCGATCGGTTCGCGTCCGCCAGCGACGTCGCGACGCGGCTGCGCGGCACCCTCGAGCACGTCAAGCGCGCTCAGCACGAGGTGCGCGGGGTGATGAGCTCGCTCGCGGGACAGCGCAGTCAGGAGCCCATCGCCGACCGCGTGCGCCGTGAGCTGCTGCTCGCGCGCGGATCCCTGGGCTTCGAGCCGGCGGTGTCGGCCGAGTGGCCGGACGTCGCCGCGGCGGTCGAGGGCGACACGTCCCTGTCCGACGACATCGTCGCGGTGATTCGCGAGTTGATCTCCAACGTCGCGCGGCACGCGCGCGCCACCGCGGTGCGCATCAGCCTCGGGGCAGCGGACGGGCGGATCGAGATCCGGGTCGAGGACGATGGGATCGGCCCCGCGGGCGCACAGAACCGTCACTCGGGAACATCGAACCTCGCGAACCGCGCGCTGCGCCGCAACGGCACCTTCAGCCTCACCGAGCGCACCCCTGGCGCGCCGAAGCCCGGATGCATCGCCGTGTGGAACGTGCAGGCGGCGGGCTGAGGCCGCCCCGCTTCAGCCCCGGAAGGACTGCGCGCGTCGCTGCGTCGCCCAGGCGACCACCTGGGTCCGGCGCTGCAGGCCCATCTTCGCGAGGATGCTCGTGACGTGGTTCTTGACCGTCTTCTCCGCGATGCCGAGGGCGTCCGCGATCTCCTTGTTCGAGCGGCCCTCCCCCACGGCCTTCACGATCTTGCGCTCGGTGGGCGTGAGCGACGCGATCGCATCGTCCTCGTGGACGTCGATGTGCTGACCGTGCTCGCGGCCCGAGGCGGCGTCGCGCACGGCCTTGAGGACCTCGCCCGACCCCGCGGTCTTGGCGACGAAGGCGTCGGCGCCCGCAGATCGCGCGGCGGCCTTCGCGTCGTCGTCGTCGTAGCTGGTGAGCACCACGATGTGGGTGTCGGGGTGGTTCGCACGCACGTGAGCGATGACGTCGAGGCCGGTGCCGTCGGGAAGCCTCAGGTCGGACAGGATGACGTCAGGCCGCACGGCGTCAGCGCGGCGGATCGCCTGGGCCACGTTGGCGGCCTCCGCGACCACCTCGATCCCGTCGGCACGGTCGAGGATGTCGCAGATCCCTCGCCGCACCACCTCGTGATCGTCAAGGACCAGCACTCGCACGTCAGACATACCGTGAATCGTAGCCCTCTCCTGGCGCGCTGCCGTCAGCGACGCG
>NZ_CAJXJX010000199.1 GCF_913055775.1 uncultured Demequina sp.
ATCGTCCTCCCACCTCACGGAGACCACGCTAGTGGGGCGCGCGCGTGGCGCCGGTCGACGGGGTCTCGCGCGCCACGCCCGGGCGTCGACCGATTTGGTCCGGCGGCGTTCTATCCGCTAGGGTCTATCTCTCGTCAGGGCACAGCCCCGACATGCGGACGTGGCTCAGTTGGTAGAGCATCACCTTGCCAAGGTGAGGGTCGCGGGTTCGAGTCCCGTCGTCCGCTCGGAAGGCCGATGCCAACCCGGCGTTGGTACTACGGTGGGTTGGCCGAGAGGCGAGGCAGCGGCCTGCAAAGCCGTATACACGGGTTCGAATCCCGTACCCACCTCGGGCGATTGGCGCAGCGGTAGCGCGCTTCCCTGACACGGAAGAGGTCACTGGTTCGATCCCAGTATCGCCCACCACGCACGCAAGGCCACCCCTCGGGGTGGCCTTCGTCGTCTCACCCCGGGGACGCTGCCACCGCGCTGGCGACCAGCGCCGCCACACCGGCCTCGAGCTCGCGAGCGACGCGCTCCGCATCACCTGTCACGTAGCCCTCCACGAGCGCCCCGTCGCGCATCATCATGATCTGCCGCGCCGCCTCGTCAGCGCCCTCGACTCCTCGCGACACGAGCGCCTCGCGAATCGCGGCGATCATCCACGCGCGGAATCGCGCCACCACGTCGCGCACCGGATGGTCCGCATCAGGATACTCGGCGGCGGCATTGATGAACGGGCAGCCCCGGAAGCCCGGCCTGCAGATCTCATCGGCGAGCGCGCCCGAGAGGCCGTGCGATCCGGTGGCCGCCGCCGCGCGCTCGACGGCACTGCGCACGCGCTCGAGCTCCGCCTCCAGATACGCCACGACCAGGTCGTCCTTCGTCGGGAAGTGACGATAGAACGTCACCTTCGAGACCCCGGCGCCGTCGATCACCCGATCCGCGCTCACTGCTCGGATGCCCAGCGCCGTGAACTGCGCCGTCGCCTCGGCGAGGATCGCCTCGCGAGCATGACCACGCATCGGCTTGTCGGCCATCGCCACTCGAGTCCTTTCGTGCGCACCGCCATCGGGAATGCTCTCCACAGTACGCGCGTTCCTTTGTAGACGTACTAGTAACTCAACATACTCGGAGGAGCACTCATGCCCGACAAGCCGACGGTCTTCTACACCGCCACCGCCCTCGCCACCGGAGACGGCCGCAACGGCCACGTCGCCACGGACGACGGCCTGCTGGACCTCCGCCTCGCCACTCCCAAGCCGTTCAAGAAGGCCGAGCGCACCAACCCCGAGCAGTTGTTCGCGGCGGGGTACTCCGCGTGCTTCAACTCCGCGATCGGCCAGGCGGCGAAGTCGCTGAAGGTCAAGGTTCAGGACTCCCAGGTGACGGCGAAGGTGGGCATCGGCCCGATCGGGCTGCGCGGCGGCTTCGGCCTGGCGGTGACGCTCGAGGTGACCCTCTCGGGCGTCGACGAGGAGACCGCCCGTGCCGTGGTGGCCAAGGCCCACGAGGTCTGCCCCTACTCCAACGCCACGCGCGGAAACATCGAGGTGGACGTGCACGTGAGCGTGGCCTGACCGGCGGGTCCGCAGGAAACCTCGCGGTCATGCGCGTCTGCGATGATGGGCATGCACGCGAGGTCGGGGCCAAGGGATTGGGGCAGTCAGTCGATGTCAGACACGAGTCATGATCGGGCCCGCAGGTACGGGCACGGCGCCGAAGTCCCCGTGCCGTCGTCAACCTACCGCCTGCAGTTGAGCGCGAACTTCACGTTCGCCGATGCCGCAGCACGGCTCGACTACTTCGAGGCTCTGGGCGTGTCGCACCTCTACCTCTCCCCCATTCTGGAGGCGGCGCCCGGCTCGACCCACTTCTATGACGTGGTCGACCACGGCCGCATCGCGGCGGCGCTGGGCGGCCGGGAAGCGCTCCGCGACCTGTCCTGGAAGGCCGGCGAGCGCGGCATCGGGCTGATCGCGGACGTCGTGCCCAACCACATGGCGGTGCCGACCCCCGCGTATCACAATCGAGCCCTGTGGTCGGTGCTGTCCTACGGCGAGGAGTCCGACCACGCTCACTGGTTCGACGTCGACTGGCACAGCGGAGATCCGGTGCTCATGCCCGTGCTGGGCCAGCGCATCGGCACCGTGCTCTCGCAAGGCGAACTCACGCTCGACTCGATGGTCATCCCGGGCCTCGAGGGCCAGGGCGAGGTCCCGGTGCTGCGGTACTACGAGCACGTCTTCCCGGTGCGGGAGGGCACCGAGAACCTGCCCATGGCGGATCTCGTCGACCAGCAGCACTACCGGCTCGCGTACTGGCGCGTCGCGAACGAGGAGCTCAACTACCGTCGCTTCTTCGACGTGGGCTCCCTGGTCGCCGTGCGCGTCGAGGACGAGGACGTGTTCGAGGCGACCCACCGGGTGATCGTCGACCTCGTGAAGGACGGCACGCTGCAGGGCCTGCGGATCGACCACCCGGACGGCCTCGCTGATCCGGCCGGCTACCTCCAGCGGCTGTCGGACGCCACGGACGACGCCTGGATCGTGGTCGAAAAGATTCTCGAGGGGGACGAGCGGCTGCCTCGCTCGTGGCGCACCGCGGGCACCACCGGCTACGACGCGTCGTGGCGCGTGGGGG
>NZ_CAJXJX010000200.1 GCF_913055775.1 uncultured Demequina sp.
GATGTTCGTGGCGAACTCGCGCCCCATGCCGGCGGCGGTGAAGCGGTTGGCGAACACGTAGGCGATCACCGCCACGACGCCGGCGAACCACAGCGTCTCGTAGCGGCCTTGGATGACGCCGGAGAAGTCGCCGTTCATCCACACGCTCAGGGTCTGGGTGAGGTTGTTGCGGTAGGCGAAGAACTCGGCGATCGCGCCGAACACGCCGCCCAGCAGCAGGCCCACGAGCGGCACGAAGATGACGTCCTTGAACTGGATGCGCTGGATGATGCCGATGAACAGCGCGGTGCCGGCCAGCGCGAAGACCATCGCGATGAGGATCTTGGTCATGATCGACGCGCCCGCGAAGACGAGGGTCGCCGTCAGCAGGCCCAGACCCGCGGCGTCGATGGTGCCGGCGGTGGTGGGCGCGACGAAGCGGTTGCGCGCGAGGTGCTGCATGATCAGGCCCGCGACGGCCAGCGCGGAGCCAGCGAGCAGCAGTGCCACGGTCCGCGGGACGCGGCTGATGAGGAAGACCTCGCGCGCCTCTGGGTCCGTGAATAGCCCGGCTAGGTCGACATCCGCGACGCCGACGAACAGCGACACCACGGCGAGCACGAGCACGACCGCGGCCGCCGCCCAGGGGGCGACGGCCGCGGTGCGCGAGGCGCGCGTCGGGCGCGCGCTGCTCGTGGTGCGAGAGGTCACGCGGATCAGCCGACCAGCGAGCCGACCTCGTCGATGATGGTGCCCACGGCGGTCAGGCCGCCGAAGGACAGGTACCACTTCTCGGTGTCGACGTAGAGGACGTCGCCGTTGGTGACGGCGGTGGTGCCATTGACGAGGTCGTTGTCGAGCCCGGCCTGGGCGGAGTCGCCCTCCTCGCCGATGGCCGCGTCGCGGTCCAGCACGATCAGCAGCGCCGGGTCCAGTTCCGCGATGAACTCGAACGAGATCGCGTCGCCGTGCTCGTCGATGGCGACCTGGTCGATCGCCGGCGTGATGCCGAGCAGGTTGTAGACGAAGTCGAAGCGCCCCTCCTCGGACGGCCCGTAGGCGGAGACCTCGCCCGCGCTGGTCATGACGACCAGCCCGGCGCCCTCGTCGGCGGCGTCCGCGGCCACGGTCTGCACGCCGGCGTCGACCTCGGCGAGAGCCGCAGCGGCCTCGTCCTCGAGCCCGAAGACCGCGCCGATCGTGGTGGTGTTGGTCTCGAAGCTCGACAGGAACGCCTCGGAACCCCAGCCGAACGACAGGTCGATGGTGGGCGCGATGGCCTCCATCTCGGGCAGCGTCGCAGCCGAGCGGCCGCCCACGATGATGAGGTCCGGCTCGGCGGCGTTGATGGCCTCGTAGTCGGGCTCGAACAGCGTGCCCGTGTTCTCCGTCGAGGTCGTGTAGTCGCTCAGGTAGGACGGCACCGCGTGGTGGGGGATGCCCACGACCGCGTCGCCGGCGCCCAGCGCGTCGATGGTGTCGAGGATGCCGTGCTCGACCACGATCACGCGCTCGGGCTGGAACGGGACTGTGACCTCGCCCTGCGCGGTCTGGACGGTGACCTCCGTGGGAGCCTCGTCGGTGGTCTCCTCGACTGCCGTGTCGAGGTCCTGAGCGGCGGCGTCCGCGCTCTCCTCGGTCTCGGGGTCTGAGGCGCACGCGGCGAGCGTGAGGGCAGCGGCCGCGAACAGCGCGGAGGCGCGCAGGGTCTTGGCGACAGGCATGGTTTCTCCAGGGTCAGATGAGGGTTCTCAGGACTTCGACGTCGAGTGCGGGCCGCGCTCGGCGGCGCTCGCGGGAATTACGCTAGCGGTAAGTTGCTAAAAAGCCAACACGGCTGGTCAGGTTGCCCTTACTTGGCTCGGTACCAGGAATGATAAAGAGCGGTAGGGGCGCACGCATCGCCAGGTGACCCGCGCATCGGCCCCCGTCGGGAACAAAACGGCGCCCGCCGGCGTCAGACACGGTGAACCTGCCACGGCGAGAGGCCGCGCAGCGCTTTCAGGTGAGAGCACGTGGCGCCCGGTCCAAACCCCCCTCAGCGGACCGGGCGTCTCGTGCGTTCACGCTGTGCGACGCGCGTAGGCTGAAGACCGATGGAAGGAGCGGCGATGACCCCCCGGATCACCAAGACCGACGCCGAATGGCGCGCGGAGCTGAGCCCCGAGGAATTCCACGTCCTCAGGGAGGCCGGCACCGAGCGCCCGTGGACCGGCGAGCTGCTCGACAACAAGCGCGAGGGCGTCTACCGCTGCCGCGCGTGCAGCGCCGAGCTGTTCCGCTCCGCCACCAAGTTCGACTCGCACTGCGGCTGGCCGTCCTTCTTCACCGCGGAGAACGACGCCGTGGTGCTGTCCGAGGACGCGACGCTGGGCATGATCCGCACCGAGGTGCGGTGCGCCACGTGCGACTCGCACCTGGGCCACGTCTTCCCCGACGCCCCGCAGACGCCCACCGGCGACCGCTTCTGCATCAACTCCGTGTGCCTGACGTTCGACGAGGGCGCGGACGGCGACTCCCCGGCGACGGACGCCTGACCTTGGCCGAGCCCCGATTCCGCCGTCCGGCCATGCTGGACCTGGAGGCGGCCGACCAGCTCGAGGGGGACATCGACCCCGCGGATCGCGGCCTGATCGC
>NZ_CAJXJX010000201.1 GCF_913055775.1 uncultured Demequina sp.
CACCGCGCGTGCTGTGGAGTCCGCCCTGCAGGACGAAAGGTATGCCTCGGTCGCCTACGTGGACATCATCCAGGACTCGTCGTCGAAGCTGGCCGTGGGTCAAGCCGAGACGGAGGTGGCCCTCGAAGAGCTCGTGGCGGACATCCGATCCTCGGGCGCTGCGGACCCCAACGGCCTCGTGTCGGACGTGTACGACGCACTGGGTGTGGCCGGGCCCGATGACGCGTTGTTCGTCGACGAGCGCGCACTCGCGCTTGGCGCACCCGCCGAAGAGGGCGGATGGGCCCAGTTCCCGACGTCCGAGGACGTTGTCGCGATGCAGGACGGCTATGCCGCAGCCCGCGAGGCTCTGGGATCAGTTCGCGCGAACGCGCCGGCTGACACCGGCGGATCGTTCGCGAACCTGGACTTCCGGATCGGCTACGAGTCCGAGACCGCGACGACGCTGTTCACGGCGCCTCTGGAGTACGTGGACGCGATGGAGGACTCTGCGGCAGGCGTCGACGCCTCGATCGCCGCGATGCTCGGTTCGACGGCGACGCTCGAAGGCAACGAGGCGAATGCCCAGGCGGTCGCCGCCCTGGCGCAGGGAGAGCAGGCCATCGGCAGCCTTGCGGAGATCCGCGCGGGCATTCGCGCCGGCGTCGGCAACGTCTCCACCTACTCGGGCTTCTATCGCACCATCCTCACCACCATCGCGGGAGCGGCGGATGGCGTCGCGGTCGCGATTCCGGAACGTGCCGTGGTGGCAGGGCTCCAGGCCTATGGTGACCTCGACACCCTGATCGAGAACCTGGAGTACGAGAAGGTCCAGTTCGAGCGCCTCATCCGCGCCGGAGCCTTCGAGGTCGGAGAGGACACGCAGGCGCGCAACCTCGTCGCGCGTACCGACATCAGCCTCGAGAATGCGCAGGCATCGTCCGCGTCGATCCCTGGCGCGGCCGAGGTCCCCGACTACGGCGCCTCCGTGAGCTTCGACTCGGCGCTTGACCAGACCTCGTTCGAGTCCGTTCGAGCCTCCATCCTGCGTGGCAGCGACGTCGACCTTGTCGCCGAGCGCACGTCGGAGTGGGCGACTCAGGTTGACGAGGAAGTCGCGGCGTATGAGCCCTTGCGCGAGGCGCTGTGGGATGGCGTCGAGGACGCGGTGGCGGCCGATGCCCAGGCAGCGCTCTTCCAGACGATCCTCACGATCGTCGTCGCCATCGTCGTCGTGGCCCTGACCGTCATCATCGCGCTCGTGATCGCCCGCCGCATCGTCAACCCGCTGCGACGCCTAACCACGACGGCTACCGCCGTGCGCCAGGAGCTCCCGCGACTCGTGGAGCGCGTCGCGATGCCGGGCGAGACCGTCGATGTCACCGAGGTGCAGATCGACGTGGAGTCGCAGGACGAGATCGGCACGCTCGCGGAGGCGTTCAACGGCGTCAACGCGGCGACCCTGTCGATCGCGGCCGAGCAGGCCGCCCTGCGTGGCTCGATCTCCGAGATGTTCGTCAACGTCGCGCGCCGCGACCAGGTGCTGCTCAACCGCCAGCTGAAGTCCATCGATGAGATGGAGCGCAGCGAGGACAACCCGGAGACGCTGACCAACCTGTTCGCTCTGGACCACCTGGCGACCCGGATGCGTCGTAACTCGGAGTCGCTCCTGGTGCTCGCGGGAATCGACACCGGCCGCCGCCTCCGTAGCCCGATGCCGCTGTCCGACGTGGTCCGTACCGCGTCCTCGGAGATCGAGCTGTACGAGCGCGTCCAGCTGGAGCTCGACGCCGACCCGTCGATGCTCGGCCACTCGGCGCTGACCGCGGCGCACCTGTTCGCGGAGCTGCTCGAGAACGCGACCGTCTTCTCCGACCCGGGATCGCCGGTGGTCGTGCGCACCTCGCACGTGGACGGCGACTATGTCGTGGAGATCGAGGACTCCGGCATCGGCATGACCGAGAAGGAGCTGGCGGACGCCAACGACCGCGTGGCCTCGACCGCCGCGTCGGAGATCCTCGGCGCGCAGCGCCTGGGCCTGTTCGTGGTCGGTCGAATCGCGCGCCGTGTGGGTGCGCGAGTCGAGCTGGCCTCTGCGGAGGGCAAGGGGACGACGGCACGCATCACCATGCCGCGCTCGCTCTTCGCCGCGGAGGAGGTGCACCACGGCCATGTCTCCACGACTGCGGCCGATGACGCGATGCACGCTCCCACGGCGCTCGTCGAGCACACCGCCAGCGATGACATCGCCGACGTCGCCCAGCCGGTGACGCCGCGCGGCGAGGCGTACGCGCCCACAGTCATCGAGGATGGCGGCAGCCTGCTCATGGGCCGCGGCGCAGAGCAGGCCTCGCCCGCCGTGGAGGACGAGTCGATCCCGATGCCGAGCGCGACGGGCGAGCAGTCGATCGATGCGCTGATCGCAGCCGATGCGGCGGAGGCTCCCGCAGGCGAGGAGGCCCGTCCGGAGGACCTCACTGACGGCGCCACCGCTGCTGGCCTGCCGACCCGCCGGCGGCGCTCGTCGCCGGGCCGGTCGACCTGCGGTCGGTGGTCAACGGGTACGCGTCGTCGCGGGTCTCGGTCGCCACCCCGGCCGAGCCGGTGCTACTGCCCGGTCGGCT
>NZ_CAJXJX010000202.1 GCF_913055775.1 uncultured Demequina sp.
GAGCCACCTGATCGGCGAGGACGAGCCTGCGTGGCCGGAGTTCCTCGCGCACATCGACGGCTTCCTCGCGGACTCCTGAGGGCGCTATCAGCGCCCGTTTCTGAGGGCCGGTGAAGGAGGTCCTGAGGGACCCCTGAGAAGGCCCGCGGCGCCATTGCCCCCCGCATCGTGCCTGCATAACGTCGACCCTCGTGCCCGCGGCATCCCGCGAGCAGCGAACTTCGACTCGAGGAGATCCCTGTGAGACCCCTGCCATCACGTGCCTTCAGGCCCGGCGCCGCCGCCGCGGTCCTGGGCGTCCTGATCGCGGCGCCGATCATGGGCGGCTGGGCCGGCACGACCGCCCGCGCCGCCGAGCCTGGCGCCGAATCCGCAGCCGCACCAGTGGACGCGCCTGTCGCCGAGGTGACCGCCGACGAGCGCGCAGCCGAGGACCTCACCGTTCCCGCTTCCGCGCCCGGTGAGGAGCCGGTTCAGGAGCCCGCCGAGCCCGCTGGGTCGACCGATCCTGCGGAGGCCGTCGAGCCGACCGAGCCATCTGAGCCGGCAGAGTCGCCCGAGCCTGCGGCGGTCACCGAGCCGGCCGCTGCAGCTGGGCCGGCCGAGCATGCGGAGCCCGAGGTGAACGAGCCTGAGGTGACGGGGTTCGAAGAGCCCGCCACCGCATCGGCCGTCAAGACGGTCGCGGCGCTCGCGGTCGTTGAGCCCCCGGCTGAGGAGGCCGACGAGGAGGCCCCCGCAGTGCCGACCTTCGAGGGAGCCGACGGCTGCACCTACTCGTACATCGATGAGGCGGGCGTCGCGTTCATCACGGACATCGAGGGCTGCGACGACCCCGTGCTGCCCCATACTCTCGACGGCCTCCCCGTGGGCCAGGTGGGCACGGGCACGGCGATGACGGACGCAGCGCGGTTCCGGACCATCACGTTCCCCTTCACGCTCCAGTCCGTGGGTCCGCAGGCGTTCCAGAATGCGACCGCGCTGACCGAGGTGGACCTGCCCGATGGGGTGTGGATCGTGGCCGCGCGTGCATTCGAGAATGCGACGGCTCTCGCCAGCATCGACCTCAACGAGGTCCGGACCGTCGAGGGCCTCGCGTTCTCAGGAGCCGGCCAGGTGACCGACCTCGTGCTCCCGGCGTCGCTGACGGATGTCAAGGACACTGCGTTCGGCAACATGCCGAACCTGCGGACCGTGCTGGTCGAGGGCCGCGCGTCGAACCTCAAGAAGCACACCTTCTTCAACACCCCGGCGCTCGAGAAGGCCGTGTTCCACGATCCCAGCGCCACGTCGTTCATTGTGGGCAACATGTTCCAGGCGTCCGCGGTCCAGGAGGTCTTCTTCCACGACGGCGCGATGGGGCTGGACTGCGACGCCACAGAGAGCGTCATCGGCGGCGCGACCGTGACGCCGCGCTGTCTCTACGCAGTCGACTTCGACGGTGCTGCGCCGTTCTTCACCGTCGACCTGCCGCACGTCGAGGAGGGCACCGTGATCACCGAGGGTCCGGACGTCACACCGGGCTTCGGCGAGGTGCACGTGGGCTTCGACCCCTCTCTCCCGCACACTGTGACGTCCGACGTCACGTTCCAGCCCGTCTTCGAGCCGGCGGAGCCCAGTCAGTACCTCCCGAGCCAGGACGAGCTGGTCGAGGAGTTCCAGGGAGGCTTCCAGGTTCCCGAGAGCGTGAGGGCCGGCGAAGAGATCACGCTCGTGATCGACATCCTGGAAGCGACGCCGCCACCTGGAGATGAGGAAGGTCCCGTGCCCACCGTGAAGGCGCTGGGGGAGCCGTCGCCTAGCGGCACCGAGGAGCCCAGCCCCGGCGGCACCCTCGATCCGACTGCGCCTGAGGAGCAGCCGGACATCAACGAGATCCTCGACGTCTGGATGTTCTCGGAGCCGGTCGAGCTCGCGATCACGGACTTCGCGCTGGACGGCATCGATCTGGACTCGCTGACTGTGCAGATTCCTGCGGATGTCGAGCCCGGCGAGCACCAGATCGCGGTCTTCTCCGTGTTCGGCGACCTGTTCGGGTGGCAGCCTCTGACGGTGCTGCCCGCGGCCGCGCCGCCTGCTGGTGACGGCGGTGACGACGCTCCTGGCGACGAAGGTGCTGGCGAGGAGGGTGCTGGTGACGAGGGCGCCGGCGGGGCCGGTGACCAGGGCGCTGGCGGTGACGATGCGACCCAGACCGGCGCGACGCAGACCGGCGCGACGCAGACCGGCGTGCTGGACGCGGCCAACACCTCGTCCTCGTCCTTCGTGTCCTACCGGATCTACGAGCAGGTCAGCTGCTACACCCCGGCGGGCGATGTGGCGTTGTGGTTCATGTACCAGCCGCTGCTGATGAACAAGACCACCTTCGAAGGCCTCACCGAAGCCCAACAGACCGCCTTGCTGGAAGCCTCGAAAAAGGCCGAAGCCTTCTATCTTGAAGAAGCCAAGAAGCAGGATGCGGCCTCGGTCAAGGTATTCAGCGATGCGGGTGTAGAAATCGCCCAGATGTCGCCAGAAGATTTCGAAGCCTGGCGCACCTTGGCCAAGGAAACCTCCTACAAGGCCTTCGTCGAAGAAGA
>NZ_CAJXJX010000203.1 GCF_913055775.1 uncultured Demequina sp.
GAGCGCGACCTGCTGGTCGAGAAGGGTGACCTCGGCGGCCTCACGTGCCTCATCGGCGCCGCACTCGCCGCGCTCCGGGGTGTCGATGCCGATGACGCGGACCTCGTCGACCACGCCGTCGCGCGCGACCTCCATCGAGTCGCCGTCGTAGACGTGGGTGACCGTCCACAGCTCGGCCGATGCGGTGGGCGCCTCTGCGTCGTCGTCCAGCAGGCGCGGCAAGAGGAAGGACCACGCCCAGATCATGACCGCGGCGATCGAGACGATGAGCAGCGCTCGGTAGACCGTGGACATGGATCTCATGCGTCAAGTGTCCCAGGCCGCGCCGCAGTCGGATCCCGACCGGGCCACCGGCGGGAGACGGTTGCGGAGAGAACGTGCCTACAGAGAGTAGGCGGCGCCGGAGGCCGGACGGATCAGGCCGTCCTCGACGAGTGAGGTCACGCACCGGTCGAGCTGACCGGGATCGACGTCCGCGAGCGCCGGGTGCGTCTCGAGCGCGACCGGGTCCACCGCCTCCCTCAGAATCGCCAGGACGCGCCCGCGCACCTGCCGGTCGGTGCCGTGCCACGCCTGGCTTCTCCCAGCGCCCTCCCCGAGCCCCGGCCTGCCGATCGCGACCCAGGTGCAGTCGCTCTCGAGCGGGCACTGCGCGCACTGCGGCGCCCGCGACGTGCACACCAGCGCACCCAGCTCCATGACCGCCGCATTCCAGGTCGCGGCCTCGTCACGGTCCTCCGGCACCAGCCCTGCGGCGAAGCTGCGCTCCGCCCGCGTGAGGTGCGCGCGGGGATACGCCGTCCCGTTCCACGCCCGTCCGATCACGCGCCGCACGTTGGTGTCGAGCACCACATCGCGCTCGCCGAACGCGAAGGCCCGCACAGCCGCCGCGGTGTACTCGCCGACGCCGGGAAGGGCGAGCAGTTCCTCCGTGGCCGACGGCACCGCGCCGCCATGCCGGTCGGTCAGGGCCCGCGCGCACTCCTGCAGCCGCAGAGCGCGGCGCGGGTACCCCAGGCGACCCCACGCACGCAGCACCTCAGGCTGGTCGGCGACCGCCAGGTCAGCGGGCTCGGGCCACCGCTCCATCCAGGCTCGCCACGCGGGCTCGACTCGCACGACCGGGGTCTGCTGGAGCATGACCTCCGACACCAGCACGCCCCAGGGGCTGCAGTCAGGATCGCGCCACGGAAGGTCGCGCGCCGCGTCCCCGAACCACTCCATCACGGCGGTGACGAGGTGGCGCGGCATGGCTCCATTGTCACAGCCCCGAGCGGGGCTACCGTGAACGCAGGAAGGAGCGTGCCGTGGACGGACTGCGCGAGCCGGTGGGCGAGCACCCGCCGAGGGTCTACTGGATGCGACGCATCTTGGTGCTGATCGTCGCCGCGGCCGTGATCCTCGGGATCTGGTTCATCGCTCGCGGCCTGTTCGCTGGTGGCGACGCCGCGCCTGAGGAGCCCGCGCCCGACTCCAGCTCGACGACGTCGCCGGCAGCGAGCGCGGCACCGGAGGACCCGAGCCGGCCGTGCACCGGTGACGACCTCACGCTTGCCATGACCCCGTCCCCAGCGGAGGTGACGCTCGGCACCATGCCCGCGTTCGACGTCTCGATCGAGCACACGGGCGGTTCCGCGTGCAGCCTGGCCACGGCGACCGACGGCACGGAACTGACCGTGCGGTCCGGGGACCAGGTCTACTACTCGACGCTGTGGTGCACCGACGACGCCGCGATCCCTGCGGGCGAGTGGATCCTGCAGCCCGGCGACCGCGAGACGGTGCAGGCCACGTGGACGGGGCAGCGCTACGACGACTCGTGCTCCGTGATCGCGGAACCGGCCGCCGGCTACTACTGGGCGGCCGTCGCGATCGCCGGGATCGAGGCGCCCGAGCAGCAGTTCCAGATGGTGGGCTAGCGGGTCACGCCCGCGGCACCGCGCGCTCGACCGCCTCGCGCACGGTCGAGACCGCGTGGATCGTGACTCCCCTGGGGGCCTCGACGGGCGCCGGCGTGGCCGGCACGATGACCTCCGTGAAGCCCAGTCGCGCCGCCTCCGCGACCCGCTGACCCAGGCCCGTGACGGGACGCACCGCGCCGGACAGCGCTACCTCGCCGATCGCCGCGAGGCCGGAACGCACCGGAGCATCGGTGCGGGCGGACGCGAGCGCGAGCGCCAAAGCGACGTCCGCCGCGGGCTCGGTGACGCGCGCGCCGCCGATCGTCGAGACATAGACGTCGTCCGCGGCGATGGCCACACCCACACGGCGCTGCAGCACCGCGAGGATCATCGCCAGCCGCGCGCCGTCCCAGCCCAGGACCGACCGCCGCGGCGTGGCCAGCGGCGAGGGCGCGACCAGGGCCTGCAGCTCGACCAGTACCGGCCGCGTGCCCTCGATCCCGGCGAACACGGTGGCACCCGCGACCTCGCCCTGGCGCTCGGCCAGGAACAGGGCAGACGGGTTCGGAACCTCCATCAGGCCCTGTTCGGTCATCTCGAAGACCCC
>NZ_CAJXJX010000204.1 GCF_913055775.1 uncultured Demequina sp.
GGTGGCCGGGTCAGACGACCGGCTCGAGCCGGTCCGCGCCGCCGAGGTAGGGGCGCAGAATCTCGGGAACGTGCACCGAGCCGTCCGCCTGCTGGTGGTTCTCGAGCAGCGCGACGATCCACCGGGTGGTGCCGATGGTGCCGTTGATGGTCGCCACAGGCGTGGTGCCGTGCTCGCCACGCTCGCGCGTGTTGAGGCGTCGCGCCTGGTACGTGGTGCAGTTCGAGGTCGAGGTGACCTCCATCCAGCGCTCCTGGCTGGGCAGCCACGCCTCGCAGTCGAACTTGCGCGCAGCGCTCGAGCCCAGGTCGCCCGCGGCGGTGTCGATCACGCGATACGGCAGCCCGAGGGCCTGCAGCATCTCCTCCTCGATATCGAGGAAGCGCTGGTGCTCGGCGGCGGCGTCCTCCGCGTGGGTGTACGCGAACATCTCCACCTTGTGGAACTGGTGGACGCGGATGATGCCGCGGGTGTCGCGACCGGCGGACCCGGCCTCGCGGCGGTAGCAGGCGCTCCAGCCCGCGTAGCGCAGCGGGCCGGCGCTCAGGTCGAGGATCTCGTCCGCGTGATAGCCGGCGAGCGCCACCTCGGAGGTGCCCACCAGGTACTGGTCGTCGCGCTCGAGGTAGTAGATCTCCTCGGCGTGCTTGCCTAGGAAGCCCGTGCCGGCCATCGTCTCGGGACGCACGAGCGTGGGCGTGATCATGGGGCTGAAGCCGCGCTCATACGCCAGGTTCATGGCGGCGTTGAGGATCGCGAGCTCGAGCCGCGCACCGATTCCCGTGAGGAAGTAGAAGCGCGCGCCGGACACCTTGGCGCCGCGCTCCATGTCGATGGCCTTCAGGCCCTCGGCGATCGCGAGGTGGTCCTTGACCTCGACGCCCTCGGCCGCGTAGTCGCGCACCTGGCCCTCGTGGCGCAGCACCGTGAAGCTGTCCTCGCCGCCGCTCGGGACGCCGGGCTCCGGGATGTTGCCCAGCGACCGGGCGAGCTCGACCGCCTGAGCCGCCGCCGCATCGGCCCTCGCCTGGGCCTCCTTGACCTCGGCGGCAAGCGCCTTGGTGCGCGCGAGCAAGGCCTGCTTCTCGTCTCCCTGCGCCTGCGCGACCTGCTTGCCCAGGCCCTTCTGCTCGGCGCGCTTGGTCTCGAACTCCGTCAGCGCAGCGCGGTGCGCGGCGTCCGCCTCGAGCACCTGATCCACCACGGCGGGATCGTCGCCGCGGGACCGCTGGCTGTCCCTGACGACGTCGGGTTCGGCGCGCAGGAGCTTGAGGTCGATCATGCCCGCGAGTCTATCGGGGGCGTAGGCTCGGTCCATGCTCGCCACGATTCTCGCCGCGACTGCCCTGGTGATCGCCTTGATCGGGCTGTGGCTCTCCGTCGCTCTCGCGCGCAAGGTGGGCTCGCGCGACCCGTTCGCGGTGCCCAAGGCGTGGCGGGGGATCCTGCGCGTGCATCCCGCAGCGGCCGCGTCCCCCGGAGCGTTCAGCCTCGAAAACCCCGAGCGCCAGCGGGTGGCGTTTATCGCGAACCCTTCCAAGGATGGCGTCGCCGAAGTCCGCGAGCGTGCGTTGCGCGCGTGCGCGATCCGCTACCTGCCCGAGCCCATGTGGTTCACGACCACCGAGGAGGACCCCGGGGTCGGCCAGACGCGCCGCGCCGTCGAGTCGGGGGCCGATCTCGTGGTGGCGGTGGGCGGCGACGGGACCGTGCGCGCAGTCGCCGAGGGTCTTGCCAACACCGGCGTCGCCATGGGGATCCTGCCCATGGGCACCGGCAACCTGTTCGCGCGCAACCTCGACCTGCCGATGCAGGACACGGCGGCGCAGCTGCGGACCGTGCTCGAGGGCGCGGATCGGACCGTGGACGTGGGCTATCTCACGCTCGAGCGAGCGTTCCAAGGCCATGGCGAGGACGGCACGCACGTCTTCCTGGTCATGGCCGGCGCGGGGATCGACGCGGAGATGGTCGACGGCGCCAATCCCACGCTCAAGCGTCGGCTCGGGTGGATGGCGTACTTCTTCGCCGCGCTCGAGCACCTGGGCGACAAGCGCATGACCGCGACCGTCAGCATCGATGGCGGCGACGAGGTCACCAACGAGATGCGCACCGTGCTGCTCGCGAACGCCGGCAAGCTTCCCGGGGGCCTGCAGCTCATTCCTGACGCCTCGATCACCGACGGCACGCTCGACATCGCGACTCTCGATGCGCGCGCGGGGATCGTGGGCTGGACGGACCTGTTCGGGTCGGTCATCGCGCAGGGCGCCGGCATGAAGCAGTCGGAGCTGCTGCAGGCGTGGCGGGCCTCGCGCATCGACCACGCTCGGGGCAAGCGCGTCGAGATCACCCTGGCCTCTCCCGAGCGGGTGCAGGTCGACGGCGACGGTCTGGGACGCGCCCGGCGCATCAAGGCGTGGATCGAACCCGCGGCGCTGAAGGTCCGCGTCCCGAACGCCTAGCCGCCTCTCCG
>NZ_CAJXJX010000205.1 GCF_913055775.1 uncultured Demequina sp.
TGGCCCACTGGGTCTGGGGTACCGGCACCAACGGCGAGGGCTTTGACGCCCTCCTCGGCCCTGGCGGACCGCTGTTCGCCGACCTTCCCGGTCCGTACGACTTCGCGGGTGGAACCGTCGTCCACATCAACGCTGGTGTGGCCGGTCTGGTCCTGGCGCTGCTGCTGGGCGTCCGCAAGGGCTTCGGCAAGGAGCCGATGCGCCCGCACAACCTGCCGTTCGTCATGCTCGGCGCCGCACTGCTGTGGTTCGGCTGGTTCGGCTTCAACGCCGGTTCGGCCTTCGCGGCGGACAACTTCGCTGCGACCGCGTGGGTCAACACGACCATCGCGACCGCACTCGCCATCCTCGGCTGGCTGCTCGTGGAGAAGATCCGCGACGGCAAGGCCACCTCGCTCGGTGCCGCTTCCGGTGTGGTTGCCGGTCTGGTCGCCATCACCCCGGCCTGTGCCTCGGTGGACCCGTGGGGCGCGATCGTTGTCGGTCTCGTCGCCGGTATCCTCTCGTCGCTCGCGGTGGGCCTGAAGTACAAGTTCGGCTACGACGACTCGCTCGATGTCGTGGGCGTCCACCTCGTCGCCGGTCTCTGGGGCACGCTGGCCATCGGCCTCGTGGGCTCCGAGGTCATCAACGGTGACGGCGGCCTGTTCTACGGCGGCGGCGTGACGCTCCTGGGTGTCCAGGCCGCGGCTGCCGGTGTGACGATCGTCTACTCGGCGATTGCTACGCTGATCATTGGACTGGCCATCAAGTACACCATCGGTTTCCGCGTGAGTGAAGAGGTCGAGGTCTCCGGCATCGACCTCGCCGAGCACGGTGAGACCGCCTACGAGGAGGCAAAGTAGCCATGAAGCTGGTCACTGCAATCATCCAGCCGCACCGTGTGGACGAGGTCCGCGCTGCTCTCGAGGCCGCAGGCGTCAAGGGCGTGACGGTCTCCGAGGCCGCAGGCTACGGTCGCCAGAAGGGCCACACCGAGGTCTACCGCGGTGCCGAGTACACCGTCGACCTGGTGCCCAAGACCCGTCTCGAGGTCCTGGTCGACGACGCCGACGCCGCGAGCGTGACGGAGGCCATCGTCTCCGCCGCGCAGACCGGCAAGATCGGTGACGGCAAGGTCTGGACGGTCCCCGTGGACGACGTCGCTCGTGTTCGCACCGGCGAGCACGGCGCGGACGCGCTCTGACACGGACGCACCGCATCAATGGAGGGCCTGACGGGCGCTGCCCCTGACGGCTCACACGCTGAGGTCCCGCACCCCCACGGGGTGCGGGACCTCAAGCGTGAGCGGGCGCAGCTGAGTGATCGACTCGCCCGTGACCATGTGCCCGGCTCCGCTCGCCGCAAGGCCATCTCGGATCTCATCCTCACCCGGCTGAGCGAGCACTGGGAGGACTGCAAGCCCCTGCACTCAGGGGTGGCGCTCGGCGCGGTCGGGTCGATCGGCCGAGGCGACGCCGGTCCCGCGTCCGACCTGGATCTCGTGCTGATCCACGACGGTCAGACGCACACCACTCAGCAGGTGGCCGAACTCGCCCAGCGCCTCTGGTACCCCATCTGGGACGCCGGGCTGCAGCTGGACTACTCGATGCGCTCCATCACGGAGTGCCGGCAGGTGGCATCCAAGGATCTCGCCGCGGCGGCGGGGCTCCTCGACCTGCATCCTGTCGCCGGCGACGCCGCCCTCGCGCAGCAGGCCCGGGTAGCGATCTACCAGGACTGGCGCGCCGCCGCGCGCAAGCGCCTCCCCGAACTTCTGGCCGCATCGCGCGCACGCGCCGAACGCCATGGCGAGCTCGCCTACCTGATCGAGCCGCACCTCAAGGAGGCCCGCGGGGGCCTGCGCGACCACATGAGCCTCTCGGCGCTTTCCGCGACGTGGCTCACCGACCGCCCGCACGGCGCCGTCGACCAGGCCGGTGAGCACCTCAAGGACGCCCGCGACGCGATCCACCTGGTCACGGGGCGCCCCGTGAATGTCCTGGGACGCCACATCGCCGACGAGGTCGCCGAGCACATGGGCTTCGGCGACCCCGACGATCTCCTCGCGTCGCTCGCGGAGGCAGGCCGCACCGTCGCGTATGCCCTCGACACCACCGAGAGGGGTGCGCGGCGATCGCTCGAGCGCTCCGGCATCGGCTCTCGGGCCTGGAAGGCGCGCCGGCGAGGCGCGGCGCCGCGCCACGTCAACGTCGCCGCTGGGCTCATCGACGTCGACGGAGAGCTCGCGCTCGCGACGGACGGTCAGCCCGAGCAGGACGCGCTGCTCCCGCTGCGCGCCG
>NZ_CAJXJX010000206.1 GCF_913055775.1 uncultured Demequina sp.
AGTGGCCCAGCGCGTGTGGCCGATCGCCGCGGTGGCCGCTGGCAGCGGGTCGTCCGCGAGCGCCTTGGCGAGGCGCTCGAGCTTGCCCGCCTTCTTGGCCACCGAGACGCGCTCGGGGTCCGCGCCCACGAGCGCGACGCCGGCGGAGTCATAGCCGCGGTACTCGAGCCGGGCGAGACCGCCGATCGCGACCGCCTCGGGACGGGCTCCCGGCTCGCCTGAGCCCACATATCCGACGATTCCGCACATGTCCCCGAGTCTACGTGGGCACCTCTCCCCTCCCGCGCATCGGCCCGCCTGTTCGCCGGTTCGCCGTTCACGGCGGAGCGTGTCGGGAACGCAGGGCCGATGCTGTTGAATGGTCGGGTGAACGAGCACACCCCGGCGGACGTCGGCAGCCCCTTCCTCACCCTGACGCGTGCGGAATGGTCCGCGCTCGCCGACACGACTCCGCTGCCGCTGACCGAGGACGACATCGCCCGAGTCCGCGGCCTGGGCGACCCGATCGATCTCGCCGAGGTCGACCGGATCTACCGACCGCTGTCGCGGCTGCTGGACCTGTACTCGGGCGCGACCGGAGGCCTCCACGCGGCCACGAGCGAGTTCCTGGGAGAGCGGGCGTCCCGCACGCCCTTCGTGATCGGCATCGCGGGCTCCGTCGCGGTCGGCAAGTCGACCACGGCGCGCGTGCTGCGCGAGCTGATGGCGCGCTGGCCCAGCTCGCCGCGGGTCGAGCTGGTCACGACCGACGGCTTCCTCCACTCGAACGCGGTCCTCCGCTCGCGGGGCCTGCTGGAGCGCAAGGGCTTCCCCGAGTCCTACGACCGTCGCGCGCTGCGCCAGTTCATCGCGGACGTGAAGTCGGGCGCTCCCGAGGTGACCGCCCCGGTGTACTCCCACGTGACGTACGACATCGTGCCCGGGGAGCACATCACGGTCCGCCAGCCCGACGTGCTCATCATCGAGGGCCTCAACGTCCTGCAGCCGGCGTCGCCGCGAGACCTCGACGAGACGGCGCTGGCCGTCTCCGACTACTTCGACGTGTCCATCTACGTCGACGCCCAGCCGCACGACGTGCGCCGCTGGTACATCGAGCGCTTCCTGTCACTGCGGAGCACGGCCTTCTCGCGTCCCGACTCGTACTTCCACAACTACGCCGACCTGTCCGACGCCGAGGCGATCGACCGCGCGGAGCGCATCTGGGACGCGACCAACGCGCCCAACCTGGCTCGCAACATCGCTCCCACCCGCTCGCGGGCGACGATCATCCTCCACAAGGGCGCGAACCACCAGGTCGAGACCGTCCAGATGCGCAAGCTCTAGGCGGGCCGATGCGCGCTCGCCCCCGCGCGGCGGTCACCGCCGCGCGATCAGGGTGAACGTCGTGGGGATGCGGTCGCGCATCGGCTCGGGGAACGCCCACTCGCCGTCGGCGACCTCGACCATCGCGTTGCTGAAGCGCCACGGCAGCGTGTCCCCCTCGTCCAGGCGCAGCACGGTCAGTCCCGCGCCGATCACGGCGTTCACGACCTCGGACAGCGGGTGCGGGTACTCGAGGGTGTCGGGGCTGGCGACCGTTCCGCCGCCGACGTAGGTCGAGGTCTCGACCCACCGCTGCGCGCGGCCGTCGGCAAAGTACCGATAGCGCGTGACGAGCCCTTCGGCGTCCTCGTCGAGCCCGTACAGCGCGGGGTGACCGTCGCGGATGTAGAACAGGCCGCCTGGCCTCAGCAGCGCGGCGACCTGAGCCGCCCAGCGGTCGAGGTCGTGCAGCCACGTGATGGTGCCGATGCTCGTGTAGACCACGTCGAAGTCCCCGGTGACGGCGGCTCGCGCGTCGAGCACGTCGCACTCGACCCAGACCCCGCGAATGCCGAGCTCGGACGCGAGGGCCTGCGCCGCCTCGAGCGCCGACGGCGAGAAGTCCACGCCCGTGACGCGGGCGCCGGCGCGCGCCAACGACACCGTGTCCGTGCCGATGTGGCACTGGAGGTGGCACAGGTCGAGGCCCCGGACGCCGTCGGGCAGGAACCGTGAGAGGGCCTCGAGATCGGCGGCGACGACGCTGGACAGGGCATCGGGATCCGCGCGCAGCCGGTCGAGCCCGTAGGCCTCCAGGTGCAGCGGGACGCGCGACTCCCAGTTCGCGAGGTTCACGGCGCGCGCGTCCTCCCACCGCACCGGCTCGTCCGCGCCCTGGGGCACCGGGGGGCTCCGCCC
>NZ_CAJXJX010000207.1 GCF_913055775.1 uncultured Demequina sp.
GGCGACTCGGCGGCGTCGCCCGGGGCGCAGGCGGCCAGCCACAGCACGACGGCGAGCAGGATCGCCGCCAGCACGATCAGCCGGGCGGATCGCTTCACGCGGGGACCTCGATGTGCGCGGCCGGCTCGCGGTACGACATCGACACGGCCTCGCCGTCCTCGAGCACGAAGCTGGTGAGAGATGCGAGGCCGCACTCACGCGAGCGCGGGTCGTGCAGGTAGCGGCGCTGCTCGTAGGTGAGGCGCGCGACCCAGATGGGCAGCTGGTGGCTCACCATCACGGTGTCGGAGTCGGGGTTTGCGGCGGCGGCGTCGCGGATGGCGTCCCACATGCGGTCCCGCTGCTCCGTGTAGGGCTCCCCCCATGACGGCTTCCACGGGTTGCGCATGCGCCACAGGTCGCGCGGCTTCAGCAGATCCTTCGCGCCCGACGGGAGGGGGTCGCCCTCGAAGATGTTGCCCGCCTCGATGATGCGGTCCTCGGTCACGATGTCGAGGCCGAACGCCGCGGCGATGGGCGTGGCCGTCTGCTGGGCGCGCAGCAGCGGGCTGGCGATCACCTGGCCCACGGCGACGTCGCGAGCCACCAGGTCATCCGCGACCGCCTGCGCCATCGCCTGCCCCGCATCGGACAGCCGGAACTCGGGCAGGCGCCCGTACAGCACCTTGTCCGGGTTGTGGACATGGCCGTGACGAAGCAGGTGGACCGTGGGCATGGCGTCTATTGTCGCCCAGTCTCACCCGAGGGCGGAACGCAGGCGCTCGGGGTCGATCCGCCAGAAGCCCACCACCTGGTCGTCGACGATCACGACGGGCACCTCGTCGCCAAAGCGCTCGGCCAGGCGTGCGTGGGCGTGGACGTCCACCTCGCGCCACTCGACCGCGGCCTCCGCGCAGACCGAGGCCACCACAGCGCGCGCGTCCTCGCACAGGTGGCAGCCCTCGCGGGTGATGAGGCTGACGCGGGCGGGCATGCGCCCAGGATACGTGCGGGGTGTCCGACCGAGGTCGCTAGGCTGGCCGGGTGACCGGCCCCGACACCGTCGGCAGCGCTTCGCGCGTCGCCGCGTTCTTCGACGTGGACAACACCATCGTCCGCGGCGCGTCGGCGTACCACATTGCGCGCGGCCTCCATCAGCGCGGCTACCTGCGCAAGCGCGACATCCTGCGGTTCGGCTGGGAGTCGGCCAAGTACTCGATGTTCGGCGAGAACAAGGAGCAGATCGACGATCTTCGCCGCGAGGGCCTGGGCATCATCAAGGGCTGGTCCGCTGCGGAGATGAACGCGGTGGGCGAGGAGGTCTACGACGAGGTCCTCGCGCTGCGCATCTTCCCTGGGACCAAGGCGATCATCGACGATCACCTCGCGAAGGGCGACGAGGTGTGGCTCGTCACCGCCTCCCCCATCGAGGTCGGGCGAGTGATCGCGCGCCGGCTCGGCGTCACGGGCGCGCTCGGCACGGTCGCGGAGCAGGACAACGGCCACTACACGGGCCGCATGGTGGGCGACATGCTCCACCGCGAGGCGAAGGCGGCCGCCGTCGCAGCACTCGCCGCCGAGCGCAACCTGGACCTGTCGCGCTCGTACGCCTACGGCGACTCGACCAACGACGTGCCGATGCTCGAGGCCGTCGGGAACCCCACCGCCATCAACCCCGATGCCCGGCTGCGCCGGCAGGCGTCGCAGCACGGCTGGCCCATCCGGGAGTTCCGCAAGCGCAGCAAGTCGGGCCGCCGCGGGGTCGTGAAGGCCTCGATCACCGGGACGGTGTGGGCCGGGCTCGCGGTCGCGCGCGGGCTGCGGGCGGCGCTGCGCGGCATCTGGCGCGGGCTGTTCCGCCGGGGCGGCCGGGACGCCGATCCCCAGACGACGCAGCTCTGAAGCCAGCCGCCGCATCGGCCCTCCTCGCGGTTGATTCTCGCTCGCCTCAGCCCTGACACGAGCGAAGTGGGTCCGTTTCGCTCGTCTAGGGCGGTCAACGAGCGAGAATCAACCGCCACGAGCCGGGCCCAGACGCGACGACGCCCGCGCCACCTCACTGGTGACACGGGCG
>NZ_CAJXJX010000208.1 GCF_913055775.1 uncultured Demequina sp.
AGACGGCCCAGATCGCCATCGAGGCGGCGCTCACCGGTCACCTGGTGCTGTCGAGCCTTCACACCAACGATGCGCCGTCCGCGATGACCCGCCTCATCGAGATGGGCATCGAGCCCTTCCTCGTGGGTTCCGGCATCGACTGCGTGGTCGCGCAGCGCCTGGCACGCCGGCTGTGCGAGCACTGCGCCGAGGACCACGAGATCACCCGGGACCAGCTCCCGCCAATCATCCAGTCGATGGTGGGGGAGTCGCTGCCCACGCTGATGCGGCCCGTGGGGTGCAGCCGATGCTCGAACACCGGCTACCGCGGTCGCGTCGCGCTGCACGAGATCATGGAGATCAACGAGCCCATCGAGCGCCTCGCCGTCGCGCAGGCGTCCTCCGCTGAGATCGGCAGGACCGCGCGCGAGCACGGCATGCAGACGCTCATGGAGGACGGATGGGCCAAGGCCGTGGAGGGGCTGACGTCGCTCGAAGAGCTGCTCAGCGTCGTGAAGTGAGGCCGCCAGTGTTCAGATCAACGGAGATCATGTCGATACAGGGTGCGATCGCGCTCAGTACGAGGGGAGACCAGCCGTGACGTCTTTCGACCCGGCTCCGCAACAGCAGCCCGGCCAGCAGCCTCAGGCCCAGCGCCCTGGGGCCTTCGACCCCGCGCCGCAGGGACAGCCGCTTGGCGGTGGCCAGCCTGCTCCGCAGCGTCAGCCCATGAACCCGGGCCACCCGGCCCCGGGCCAGCCGATGGCCGGTCAGCCGATGTCGCCGGGTCACCCTGGCGCTGCGGTTCCGCCCCAGCAGCGGGTCGCGCAGCCGCCCGCGCAGCAGTCCGCGGCGCCGCAGGCGGCTTCTGCCGCCCCCGTGCGCCAGCCTGTCGCCGCGTCGCCCGTGCAGGGCGCGGCCGGACCCGGCGCCTCCCGCCCTGCCGGAGGCCCCGCGCACACCGGTCAGCGCATCGGCATGGCGCAGGAGCGTCACGACGAGGACATCGACATCGACACCGCACTGCGGCAGATGGTGAAGATGGGCGCGTCCGACATGCACCTGACCGCGGGCTCGCCGCCCATGGTGCGCCTCGACGGCAAGCTGTCGCCGCTGGCGGACTACGCCAAGCTCATGCCCGACAGCCTCCAGCGTTCGCTGTACACGATGCTCACGCAGGCGCAGCGCGAGAAGTTCGAGGAGGCGCTCGAGCTCGACTTCTCGCACGCCATGCCGGGCGAGTCGCGCTTCCGCGTCAACATGTACCGCCAGCGCGATGCCGTGGGCGCCGTGTTCCGCGTGATCCCCTACGAGATCAAGGCCCTCGAGTCGCTGGGCATCCCTGGCGCCGTGGAGAAGTTCGCTTCGCTGCAGCGCGGTCTGGTCCTGGTGACGGGACCCACGGGATCGGGCAAGTCGACCACGCTCGCGTCGCTGATCGACATGGCCAACCGCAACCGCCAGGCGCACATCGTCACGGTCGAGGACCCGATCGAGTTCCTTCACCGCCACAAGCGTTCGCTGGTGAATCAGCGCGAGGTCGGCACGGACACGCACTCGTTCGGCAACGCCCTGCGGCACGTGCTGCGTCAGGACCCGGACATCATCCTGATCGGCGAGATGCGCGACCTCGAGACCATCCAGGTCGCGCTGACCGCCGCGGAGACGGGCCACCTGGTGTTCGCGACCCTGCACACCCAGGACGCCGCGCAGACCATCGACCGCATCATCGACGTGTTCCCCGCAGAGCAGCAGGGGCAGATCCGCACCCAGCTCGCGACCGCGATCCAGGGCGTCGTGTGCCAGACCCTGGTACGCCGCGCCGACGGCCCCGGCCGTGCGGCGGCGTGCGAGATCATGATCGCCACGCCGGCGATCCGCAACCTGATCCGCGAGGGCAAGACGCACCAGATCTACACGTCCATGCAGGCGGGTGCCGCCGAAGGCATGCAGGCGATGGACAAGCACCTGGCAGACCTGGTCAAGCAGGGCGCCGTCGCCTACGACGTCGCCGTGGAGGTGTGCCACTCGGCCACCGAGTTCAACCGCCTGTGCGGCAGGG